>CAYUZF010000080.1:805-5007 GCA_964449615.1 uncultured Aureispira sp. | reverse complement strand
CAATCACTACTTTTAGTTCATCCATTGCAATATCCATCCAAAAGTTCATGGTATCCATAACGACCAACTTAGGGCGTTCTTCCAGCTGATCCAAAACGCTTTTCTGTACTGCGGGGGCAAAGTTGCCCAACATCAAATAATCTACCTTCTTGAGAGAAGCGGGTAAAGTAGGTGCGTAGTCTTCTAGCACGTTCAATTCAGTCGCCAATGTGTCGCGAGAGTTCATGTTGTTGTGGTAGCGACCTGCCCAGAAGAACGATTTTTCATCTTGACGAACTTCTAAACCTTCCATTTTTACACCGCGCGCTTGCAAGGCGTCCAATTCTGCTTGTGGAAAATCACCGCCAATCACAGAAACAAGTTGGATGTCGTTGTAAAAGTGGGAACTCGCCCAAGCCACGTAAGTACCTGCGCCACCAATAATACGTTCTGCTTTGCCAAAAGGGGTTTCAATGGTATCAAATGCTACCGTACCCAAAACCAATAAACTCATAAGATGTCAATTTTTTTTATGGATAGGACAGTGTTTGCTTTTCGTTTATTTTTTCATAACAATAGCTATTGTTAGCTGCAAGTTGTCCCAAAAACAGCACAAAAGTAACAAACTCTCTACCAATCTAGGCATTTATCAACTGTTTATTCGAGAACAAAGGTAGTACTAGTGGGGCTCCGCATCGAAAAATCATGTAGAATAGTTGGACGCTTTTAGAGGCGTTTTATTTTTTTGAAAAATTTTCTCTTTTTTTTATTTGCTGGAACTATTCTGATAACTAGACGGTTGTATATGATGTGTCTAAAAAGAACACAAAAAAAATGAAGAAAAATGGGCAAAAGGTTTGGAAAGCTCAAATTCTGCCGTATATTTGCATCGCTCTACTAGAGTAACCGCCTTCATAGCTCAGTTGGTTAGAGCATCTGACTGTTAATCAGAGGGTCACTGGTTCGAGTCCAGTTGAGGGCGCAAAAAAGGGTTTATCTTCATGATAAATCCTTTTTTATTTTGTCATTTTACGGCTTGATTGTCAAAAAAATACAGCTTCTGTGTAAGAATATTTTTTAAGACGCCATTTATTGCTTACCTTTGTTGTCCAAAATAGACAACGCTTATCACAAGATTCTAAAAAGATAAAATTTTCACATGCTAATTATTAACGTAAAAGATGGAGAATCCATCGACAGAGCTTTAAGAAGATACAAAAACAAGCACAAGAAAGTGCAATTGATGAAACAACTCCGCAGCAGAAAGCACTTTACTAAGCCATCTGTAGAGCGCCGTGTAGAGGTTCTTAAAGCAAAATACAACACTGAGAAATTGAGAGATATGGAAGGATAAGAAGAACCCATGAGGTTTTTCTTATGCGTTACCGCTCTTCTAGATAAGTTTTGTAACCGCTTGGGCGGAATACAAGCCTAGTCATCTTTGATTGCAGACCATTTATTGGTTATATCAAAGATGATTTTTTGTGTTTGGTTGGGTTAGATTATTAGGAAGGGGGCTACTATGCTATCAATAAGTTATTTTTTCAAGTTATTTAATAAATATTTGGGAACGAATTTTTCCAAGCCTAATTTCTGAGATGATTTGAAAAAAACTTTAATTTCTTCTTTTAGCAATGCTCTAGGTTCCAGTTCTTTTTTGGGGTTGGCCTTGCGGTTGGGCGCAAGTAGGTTGCCAAAGGCTGTTGGACGTATTTGGAGTAATGGTAAACGTCCCCGATGGCAACGAATTCAAATGCCAAAATCCATTTTCATTGGTTTGAATGATCTGATTGCCTGGGTTGAGGGTCAAATATCGGTAAGCCAAGCATGAAATTGAACACTGCCACATCTAGAGCCACAATTGTTACCTCCTACTGCTCCAATGGCCACAATACTTCCATCGTCGCTAATATTAACCGAAGTGCCCGCTGCATCAAAAAAGAAGGCATCAGCAATGGTAGTCCCTTTTTGTACCCAAGCCATACCATTCCAATGATAAATACGAGCATGGCCAGCGTCCGATCCATTCCCACTATTTTTATAAGCACCAACGATGATGGTATTTCCATTGTTACTAATGTCGCAAGAAACCCCTGCATAATCTTGATCCGCTTTTCCAAGCAACTCAGTACCCCGCTGCACCCAGAAAAATGTTGCTGTAGGGCTACCTTTCTAAAATGCCGAACGCAACACGACGCCTCTCTGCAAGTTACAAACGCAGTACTTGTAAACGTTCATAAGCAACCACATTTATAAAAGCTTATTAATTTCCTCTTCAGAAAGTCCTGTTGCTTGCACAATCAGTTCGATGGCTGCTCCAGCTTTCTTGAGCTTTCTAGCAATTTCTTGTTTTTTCAACTCCATGCCTTGTTCAATACCCTGTTCAAGTCCTTCTTGTCTAGCGGTGTCTACCACATTTTTCAGGTCGCGGTAGTACTTCAAACTTTCTTCATATTGCGAGCGTTCTTCTCTTGAGAATTGAGCGATTTCAGCTACTTCGAACAGTTTTTTAAAAATTCGTTCTTGTAAGGCTATTGGAATAGCTTGCAGTTGTGCCAAATGTTTAAACACATACAGCCATTTGTCCATTCGAGTAATTAAACCACTTTCATCTTTGGAAAACTTGGGCAGTTCAATGTAGATAAAGGTTAATTTGTCGTAAAACACTTCATTTTTTTGATCTTTCAATTGAACCGTATGGATAATATTGGTGTCGTCCTTGTGTTCGTCGAAGACAAAGTCCAATATTCCGATGGTATACACGGCAGAGAGATTAAAATCCCAAGTTCCTTTTTTAGCTTGTTCTTGAATGGGAAAAGTGGAGTAATAAACGCTTCTATCTTTGAAGTAATTCTGTTTGGCTTTCTGTAGCTCTACAATAAAACGCTCGCCCGATACACTTTCGCAAAAGATATCAAAAATAGCTTTCCTTTCCGTAGAATTTGTCGGTAAATGTTCGTTCGGGGCATAGCTCAGGTCTTTAACGGTATGCCTTTTAGGGAGGAGCTGGTTGAGAAAATCAATCAGCAAATCTTTATTGGGTTCGGTGACAAAAAGTTTCTTGAATCCAAAATCCGTTAAGGGGTTGATGTATTTATCTTCTAATGCCATAGCCATAAAGTTTGTTGCGTTATAAAGATAACAAAAACAAGCAGGAGAGGATTTGTAGTGGGGTGGTTTTTTTGACAGAATGCTGGCGACTAACAGCTATACAACAGCCTTCCCAGAAAAACTCCAGAAAGGCTGTCGTAAATCTATAATTCTACAGCACTTGGCGCGAAACTAGACGTTTAGAATTCCGACGTAAAATGAAACGCCAATTCAGGGTAATCCGTTTGCGCAGTTTGCAACATCCAACGCGACTCGGCCAAATATACATCTCGGCCTTCCTTATCTTTGGCCATGTAATTAGCTTTTTTACGCAAAAACTCCTGAAGTTTTTCTTCGTTGTCAGTGGTAATCCAGCACGCTTTGTACAGCATTAGCGGTTCGTAGCGGCAGCTGGCGCCGTATTCGTGTTTGAGGCGGTACTGCAACACCTCAAATTGCAACTGCCCAACGGTACCGATGATTTTACGGTTATTGCTGTTCTTAATAAAAAGTTGTGCAACCCCCTCGTCCATCAATTGACGCACGCCTTTGGCGAGTTGTTTGGATTTCATAGGGTCGGCGTTCTCAATGTATTTAAATTGCTCTGGCGAGAAACTTGGAATACCTTTGAAGTGCAATTTTTCGCCCTCGGTGAGGGTGTCCCCAATTTTAAAGTTGCCAGAATCGTATAAGCCCACAATGTCGCCTGGGTAAGCGTGGTCTACAATCTCTTTCTTGGAGGCCATGAAGGTTGTCGGGTTGGAGAATTTCATTTTCTTGTCTTTGCGGACGTGTAAGTAGTTGGTGTTTCGCTGAAAAGTACCTGAACAAATCCGCAAAAAAGCAATGCGGTCGCGGTGACGCGGATCCATATTTGCGTGAATTTTAAATACAAAACCAGAGAAATCTTTCTCGTAAGGATCAATCGAACGCTCTTCGGTTTTGAACTGCATCGGCGAGGGCGCAATTTCTATAAAACAATCCAATAATTCCTTTACCCCAAAATTATTAACCGCCGACCCAAAGAACACAGGCGACAACTGCCCTTTGATGTATTTTTCTCGGTCAAAAGTAGGATAAACCTCGTCAATTACCTCCGCTTCTTCGCGCAACGTTGCAGCCATATCTTCGCC
>CAYUZF010000080.1:0-726 GCA_964449615.1 uncultured Aureispira sp. | reverse complement strand
CCATGATGTTACCGTACTTTGTGTTGGGGGCAAAGAGGTTCAATTCCTTTTTATACAAGTTGTAGACGCCTTTAAAATCTTGTCCCATGCCAATCGGCCAACTCAACGGGCAGGTAGTTAATTTCAGGTCTTCTTCAATTTCGTCCAACAAATCAAAGCCATCTTTCCCTTCGCGATCCATTTTATTGACAAACACAATCACAGGCGTAGCCCGCATGCGGCAGACCTCCACCAACTCCTCGACCCCTTTTGCAACATCAATCACTACGATCACGCTGTCCACGGCAGTTAAGGTACGGTAGGTGTCTTCTGCAAAGTCTTTGTGTCCAGGCGTATCCAAAATATTGACGTTACAGTCGCGGTAATTAAAGCCCATAACCGACGTGGCGACCGAAATTCCCCGCTGTTTTTCAATTTCCATAAAATCGGCAGTAGTTGATTTCTTAATTTTGTTGGATTTAACCGCCCCCGCTGTTTGAATCGCGCCCCCAAACAACAGCAATTTTTCCGTTAAGGTTGTTTTACCGGCATCGGGGTGGGCAATGACGGCAAAGGTTCGACGTTTTTGAATTTCTTCCGCTAATTTAGCCATGATGATGTATTATAATGGAGCGTTAGCAAATGCTGCTAACGCATGGATTATCAATTAAAAGCCCACAAAGGTACGGAATTTCTATTATTTTGCCGAATGTTGCTTCGAGACAATTAAAACGGAAGATTAGAGGG
>CAYUZF010000079.1:11648-21115 GCA_964449615.1 uncultured Aureispira sp. | reverse complement strand
ATCCTCTGTAAAAATATTCGCTTTCTTTTGTTACACACTGTACTCAATAAATAAGAAAAAAAGTTTTTGCGGGGAACTCTGTTAGAACTAGGATCGTTGGAAAAGGCAGGTAGTTGCCGCAAAAAGCTGTTGCAGACGTGATTTCTGCTTCTACAATGTTTTTAGTTGTTCTGGAGATTGCTTAGTTTTGTCGCTGTATCCTATTTTCTGACGTTTGACTTTTTGGATGGGCATGATGATCGCTAAAACTTTCTTTTTCTCTTTTGAACGCGGGCTGGCTACCGTTATTTTTTTGATAATCTGTAGTACTCTTAGTTATGCGCAAAATGAAACTCCTCCGTACAACGCCAAAGATTCCATTCCGATTCAATCCGAAGATGCCTATCAAGATGCCCGATTGGTACAAGGACGTTTGGCGCGAGCACGCGCCCTTAGAAAAGCGACTCGGCGACAACGCTTCTTAGAGCGGCTTCCCGCCAACCACAATCCACGTACTGCAACGCTCTTGGCCTTGATTCCTGGCGCAGGACAACTCTACAACCGCCGTTATTGGAAAATGCCTATTGTATGGGGCGGCGTCGGAACGCTGGGGTATTTGATGGTGCGCACCAAGCTAGAATTTGAGTGCCATAAACGCACTTATTTAGAACATGTAGACGGCGACGAAACAACCAATTACTTATGTGCAAGCAGTGCGGACACCAGCCTGCCCGACGCGACACTCAAAGCTATCCGAGACAACACCCGCAGCGACTCCGAATTGCTAATTATTGGGTTTACTATTTTTTATGGATTAACGATCATTGACGCTTTTGTAGATGCGCATTTGATTCGCTTTGATATTGATGACAATCTAAGTCTGCAAATCAAACCAAGTTTGCACTACGATCCTTTATCGCAGCAAGTAACTTCGGGCATTGGTCTAGCCGTACGCGCCCGCCCTGTGCAAGCCCCTGTTTATAAAGTGCAATTCTGATTTGAATTAACCCCTAAGCTTCATCAAAATATTGCTGCATAACACTTTTAAGACTCGTTTCATCGATGGGTTTGTTGATAAAACCAATGGGGTTGGTCTTTTTTGCCCGCTCTAAGGTAGGCTTATCCGAGTTGCCCGTTAGGAAAATAATAGGAATATCGTAAGAGCGGTTGATGATTTGCGCCGTTTCTATGCCGTCTTTGTTGCCCGCCAAACCAATATCCATTAAAATAAAATCAGGCTGCTGTTTTTTTAAGAAGTCAATCACCTCATCGCCAGTACGCGCCTCGCCGATTATGGTTAACCCTAGATTACTCAGAATACGTTCTATAAACATCTGTATAATCATATCATCTTCAACAATAAAGATTTTTTTTCCTTTCATAACGACTCAGTCTGTTAATGCCCTTAGATAACGATAATTGGAATCCTTGTAACGCCTAAAATAATTAATATTTTTTCGCTTAGGCAAATATTTGCCCCCTATTTTTAAAGGAAATACGATTGATGTTGAATTGTAAGCACAACGCCTGTGCATTTATAAAATTAGAACAATTACTACTTTATAATTTTTGTCCTTGTACAACTTATAGATGGGTTAATATTTCTTAATAAAGTTTTACTCCGCCAGTATTTCATTGAGCTTTGTAAAGTATGAATTTACTATTTTGTTTTACAATAAAAACGTTATCAAAACGTGCTTTTAGAGCGCTCAGATAATTTAAATGGCGATTGGCAACCACCCAAAATTCTCCGTTCTCCGCCAAGCAACGCCGCGCACCCTCAAACAACTGTTTGGCTACTGCTGTTGTCATTTCGCGCTCCGTATGAAAGGGGGGATTGCACAAAATGCAATCGAAATAGCCTTCTGGCAGTTCCTTCAAGTCATAAGCCCAGTGCAATTGTGCTGCTCTATTTTCTGCATTCAACTGCGCAGAGGCCACCGCCAAATTAAAATCATCCAACAGATGCAATTCCACATTGGCCAGTTTTGCGGTAGCTGCCAAGCCCAAAACCCCGTTTCCACAAGCTAAATCCAATACCTTTGCCCCCTCAGAAATTGGAGGCAACTGTTCCAATAAAAATTGGCTAGCATAATCAATGCGTTTGGCTGAAAAGACCCCATAATACTGCCGAAATAAGTGCGTTTGCCAAGTTAGGTGGTGTTGTAAACTACGTGCAGTATACGGTTTGGGCATTCGCAAAAACAACAAACGCGATTTTTTCCAAGCACGGCTTTGCGCCACCTCTTCAAAATACAAATTGGCAATGGGCAATAACTGCGGGCTAAAATGCCGCGTCATAAAACCTACTACAACTTCCGAATCGGGCAGCAACTGTGCGGACAATTGTTGCAAAAACAATTGGAACAAGTCCAGCGATTTGGGCAACTTTATCCAAGCAGTTTCTACAGGCGCGGGCAAGGGAGCCAGTGGGCTGTCTTTGGTCCATTGGGAGGGGTCTACCGTATTTAATTCAAAATGATGCTCCAAAGCCGCTAGTTGCGAACGATGGGTCAGAACGGTGTGTACGGGTTGGGGCAATTGCAGACAAGTAAGGCAGCCAAAACGGTCGTTGTAAACCACTAAAGGCGTATTTCGCGCTTGCGCTTGCTCTGTTTGGTAATTTAAAAGGTGCTCATCAACGGCGCTCCAAGCTTGCAAGGACGGATTGCCCTTTTGCGGAAAGCGCTCAAATTGGTAACGTTGGTTTTGGTATTCAAAAAGCATAAATAGCGGCTTATTTGGTGGGTGAGGGCAGAGTTGTGGTATAAGTTACTTAAAAAATAAAGCCCAGATAAGCCCAATTGCCAAGATAAAAACTAAAATCTGGTAAATGCCTTTGGTGCCCAGCGCTGTTTCTATTTCCTTTTCTCGATCGGCCAACTCCGACAAAGCATTGCCCAACTTAGATTCGTTGTCTTTTAAGTTGTTCTTGGCAGCGTCCAAATCGGTGGACAGCCAATCTATTTTTTTATCTTGCTCTACAAGAGTTTTGACAAGCTTTTGTTGTTGTTGTACTTGCTGAATGTTTTTTTGCTCCAGAGAAGCAATAATTAAGTGCTGTTGCTGTATGGAACGTTCGGTGTGTTCCAACATGGTCATATAACTGTTTTTATCGGCGCGGTACTGCTTTTGGGCTTCCAGAAATTTGGTAATGCGTTTGTCTACAAAAATATCTTCGGGGCTGACGGGACGTTTTAGGGTAATGCCTTTGAAAGAAGTGCAGCGGCTGAGGGCCACATACGTTTGCCCTGTGGCAAAGGCTTTGCGCCCCAGATTGATAATAACGTGGTCAAAGGTTTGGCCCTGGCTTTTGTGTATGGTAATTCCCCAAGCGAGTTTGATGGGAAATTGGGTGAAAGAACCCACACTTTTGCGCACTACCGATTCGGTATTGGGGTTCCACTCGTAAATGTATTTGTGCCAAGTATGGTGCTCGACGGGGTAGGCCACCATTTCTTTGCCCTCTTTGATTTCAACCATGATTTGCGCTTCCTCTACAGCGGCGACTCGTCCAATGGTACCGCTCACCCAGCGTTTTTCTGGTGCGTCGTCGTCTTTTACAAACATAACTTGCGCCCCAACTTTAAGTTTCAACTCTTTGTCGGTGGGATAAGCGCTGCCCACATTGGCAAAATTCCCTTCTTCTTCGGCGTGGTAAATGACCAACGGCGCTTCAATAGCGGCCAACTGCTCTGCATTGAGTTCTTGTACAACGGCATTGGTAGACGCTAAGGTAATTTTAAAATTAGAACTCAACCCTCCTTTGACATTGTACCGCTCATTGATGTTGGCCAAGAGTTGGTCACCCACTTGGTTGACTCGAATTGCATTGAGCATGCTGATAAACTTGCGGTCTTTTTGACGATAAACTTTAGAAAGTTCTACAATTTGATACTGAAAATCTTGTTCAAAAGCTTTCGCACTAAAAAAATAACGCGATGTATAATTACTGCGCAGTAAATTTACCTCTTCCTTGTTGCGCTCGTCGATAATTGGCGGCAATTGATACAAATCACCAATCATCAACAATTGTTTGCCTCCAAAAGGCAACTCACTGTGCAAATGCTGTCGCAACGACAAATCAATGGCATTCATCAAATCGCAGCGCACCATCGAAATTTCATCAATAACAATCAACTCCACCTCTTCCAACAACTGTACGCGTGTAGGGGGCAACGGCGGAATGCGTGGGTCATCGGGCAAATAAACACGCCACTCAAAACCAAAAAAGGAATGTATGTTTTCACCGCCTACTTGAAGTGCCGTCAATTCGGTAGGAGCCAAAATAATATGCTGTTTGCTCAAATACTTGGTCAATTCCAGCAACAAGGTAGACTTACCAGTTCCTGCTTTGCCTGTCAGAAAAACAGAAGTGTCGGTATGTTCTATTAAACGAATGGCATCGCGTGCCTTTTGATTGTCTTGATAAGCTTGTAATAAATGCGTGATAGAGGTCATCTATAGGCTGCTCTAGTTGAGTTCTCAAATAATTTCAATGAAAAGCGAAGCGGTGAAAATACATAAAGTAAGGCGAATCTTGATAAGAAAGCCTACCATAGTTCTATCTCAAAACAAAATAGTAGGTATAACCAATCAAAATAGTAGCAGCGTGGTAATTGGCAAAGGTATCGGTTGTGCGCTCCCCCTCCAAATAAAGCGGTGGTTTTACCACAGGATCTGTAAAATTGACCAACTGTACCAAATCACCATCTTGGTGCCCATACGAATATTGTATACCAATGCTAACCAAACTGGCCTTGCGCCGCCAAGAAAAACCAACCGTACTGTGCCACAAATCCATAGGGATACTTTGTAAGCTCAGTTTTTGCGAATAATCGCGATTGTCAATGTTAGCATAAGAAAAGTCACTTCGAAAGCCAAAATGCAAAAATAACCGCTCGCTCAACTGTTGTTCCCAGCCCGCTGCAAAATTCAGTACGGGTCTAGCGGCATTGTAGACGGAGAAAAATTCTACTGGCGGCCGATTGAATAATACGGAAAACGTAGAATTTTCGTCTCGTGCTGTAATCATTTTATAAGGTCGCAAACCTGCAAAATATTCTCCTGACAGGTGAATTCCCCCTTTGTCGTATTGGTAAGAGGCGCCTAATCCAACACTGAATGGATATTTGTATTGAGAAGACAACAAATGTTGTTCGCCTGTTTGTATACGATCGTTGTTGCCTGGCAAGTTGGTTTGGCTCACCTCCCGTTGGATGCTCGAACTGCTCCAGATAGAAACCGAAGGGGTAGCAACATTGAGCCCCAACCGCCAGGGGCCAAAACGGCCGTGCAAACCCGCTTTGAGCAAGCCTCCAATGATGTAAGTTTTGGTGCGTGTATCCAACGCGTTTGTCGCTACGTTCAAAGCGCCCGTGGTTGCTATGGAGTCGTTGCGGGCAGCGCGGGTGGTGTAGAAAAAAGCATAACGCTGGGCGCGGTAGGTGACAATTGCCGTTAGCCCAACAGAAAAGTGGGGACTGAGGCGATAGCCCCACCCCAGACAAGCCCACGTTTCTGTAATGTTGTTGTCGAGTTGCACGTTGCCCAAATAGCGCTCTTGACCGTCTTGACTTCCATTGAGTTCATGGCTGCCCTGGTAACGCGGTGTTTTATTTCGGAGTCTTTGGTAAGCAGGCCCGAAATCATTTGCTGGTACAAACTGATGCGTTGCGATTGTAAATCCAAGCCTTCACCCGCTCCATTTTTCCAATAAATATCAGCGTACTGATAAACCGATGTATTGAGTGAGATGGTACTTTCTTTTATAAATGCCAAATTAGCTGGATTGTAAAAAACAGCGCTATTGTCGTCCAATCCCGCAATAGCTGCTCCACCCAAGAGCGAAGCCCGCGCCCCGTATTGATTGGTCCAATAATGGGTATCTTGCGCCTGTAGAGCTATACCGTATAACAAACAACAACAAGTAAATAAACACTTCATAAGGGGGCATTGCTTTGATCGAAAAACCGTGGCAGGCGGATACCACTTTGCGCGTACAACACAAAAACAGGGCGTATGGTTTTCTACTTGCCCATTTAATAGAGCCGTGCTAAATTACTGAGGCTTTACGTGGTAAAAACGCTTTTCTTTGTCATCAATGACATTGACTCGATACAGATACTTGGATACAGGAGTAGAACCCGACCCATCGGGAGGGATGAAAAAGTACCAAGACAAAACTGTACAATAAGGCAGCTGTACTATTTTTTCTTCTGCTTGCGCAAATACTTGCAACGCCCGATACTCGCATTCGTTGTTGGGTGGACTAGGACTGTGGTCTATAATTGTAAAAAAAACCATCAACCCCAATAAAGGCAACGCATAAACAAGGCGAACGCTTTTTTTGAACTGTTGTAGCAACAGATAACTAGAATAGAAAAACAGAAACAAAATTCCTAGCGTAGTCGGTATAACCACATCATAACGGATAACCATAGGGCGATAAGGCCGATAACCGCCCAAAGGGATCAGCGAAGTATACGCTATAAAAAATACGACGATCAAAGCAAATGCCCATAGGTAATGTTGGCGTTTTCCTTTGGAAAGAAAACGCGCAATTAAGCCTGTATTGACCAAAATCCAGATAAAAAGAATCCCCAAAGGAGAGGGGTGGAAGCGGTTCCAAACATAAATGTCGTAAAAGCCCTGCCAAAGCAACGCATAACGCTCGGCCAACGTCGGTTGTACAGTTGGATTTTCAGCGTTGAACGTTCCTAGATAAAACGCGTACAAATTCAGTAAACCCAACCATACAAAATGCAATAAAACTGCTCTGGGAATGCGCTCTATTGCCGTAAGTGCTTTTTGAAAAACAGAGGCTCCCGCAGCCGTCTTTCTAAAATGATGTACCCATAGGCCCAACAACAAAAGTGGACACAAAATAAGAATTGTAGGCGAGTTGATGGGGCCATTAAAACTAACTACAAAAGAAAACAGCACCAAAACAACATGTTGCCAAAGTTTCATCTCGGGCGCTTGGAAACCGCGAATACGCTGCAAAAAAGGATGCAGATAGAGCATTAATAAAAAAATAGACGTTGCATAAAAAATCGCATAGGCAATCGACATGTCAATCAACGCTACATAACCTTTAAGGTCAAAGCCCCTCAAATAAGTATCAGCCGTAAAAAAGAAGGTGCCAACAAAGGCAGTGACCGCTAAGGCTTCTAAGCTGAACATAGATTTTTTGCCAACCACCCATTTAGACAACAGCAGCATCATGCCCAGCTGCGTCAACAACTTTAGCAAAGCAGCAGCAACGTAAAGACTATCAATAGGAGAAACGCCCAAATCCTGCAACAAGAAAGGAATATTGTTGAAATAGAGCATCGTAATGTAGTGCGCCCAAAAACGGTTGGTTCCCACATAACCCTCACCCGTCATCAATACATCAAAACCCAAGGGGTTGTCCAACACCCTCGCATAATCAGGCGTGGGCAAGACAATGCCCACCAAATCGCCCGCTATAGCTGTTTGTACATAATAACCATAGGAACCATACAAATCCCAAAGCAGAAACAGACCCAATAAACAGCCTATAACTAGTTTTAGTTTTTTATGAGAAGCGTCATTTAATGGCAACGAATTATCAGAAGAGTGGTGATGGGGCATGGCAATGGCTTGTCCTATGAAAATGTAGCTACCCGCAAAGATAGAAAAATACCAAACAGACCAAGCACCGCCAATTAATATTCTATCGAAACGAAAGAAATGCTGCTTAGTACAAAATCAACTACCAGCAACAAAACGCCTCTAATCAACGCTCTTTAGGGGGTGAAATAGCAAATTCAAACCCTTTTTTGGTCAACTCCTCGTATTTTTCAGCATTGAATTGGTACAACAAAGCAGGACGGTGGGGAACATTTTTTTGACGTTCTAATTCTTTTAGAATGTCCATTTTTAGAATTTTAGACCGAAAGTTGCGGCGATTGAGCGACTGCCCCAAGATGGTTTCGTAGAGGCGTTGCAATTCGCTAAGCGTGAATTTTTTGGGGAGCAATTCAAAACCGATGGGCTGGTAGCGAACTTTGGCCACCAAACGTTGGCGGGCTTTGTTCAAAATACTCGCGTGGTCAAAGGCCAGTTCGGGGAGGTCCGAGAGCTGGAACCAACGGGCATCGCTGGCATCGGTGGAGGCCGTAGGCGGGTGTTCCTCCAAATTAATGAGCGCAAAGTAAGCCACACTAAGCACCCGTCCACGCGGGTCGCGTTCTGGCGTTCCGAACGTGTACAGTTGCTCCATGAAAACTTCTGAAACACCAGTTTCTTCTTCCAATTCGCGCCTTGCTGCCATTTCCAGCGGTTCCTCTTGCTTCACAAAACCACCAGGCAAGGCCCAAGCCCCTTGGTACGGATCGTAAGCCCGCTTTATGAGCAATACGCGCAGCTCGGCGCTTTGGTCGAAACCAAAAACCACACAATCTACGGTTACAAAAGGCCGATAAGGAGCCTGCAAATCGTTATTTTCCATAATTTTACTACTTAAAGTGCTGTTGTAACAAATCTAATTTCAATCGGTTGAGTCTTTCCTCCAAACCGATGGGATACCATTTAAAATCTACTCGTTTAAACAGTTCAAGTTGACTTTGGGCATGTTGCTGAATGGCTGGAAGGCTGGGCAGTGGTCGAATCAATTGCTGTCCTTGCAAGACAGGTTGCAGCAAATCTTGGTACGCCCGCCCTTGCACGACGACTTTACGGCCATCTTGGCTCTGGAGCTGCCCCAAAGGCGGAAGCTGGTCGCTGTTGTAGAGCATATCGCCAAAAGGACGGCCATCACTCAAAAAATAGCGCCGCACTTGAAGAATTCCAGGCGTAGAAATCTTATCGGCACTGTCCGATATTTTCATTTTATATTGCCAAGGGGCACCTGCTTGCCGAATTGCCGCTAATTTGTACACGCCTCCTAAACTCGGTTGCTCGTAGGCCGTGACCAAGTTGGTGCCCACGCCCCATAAATCAATGGGCGCGCCTTGCTGTTTGAGCTGTGTGATTTTGTATTCGTCTAAGTTATCGCTGGCTACGATTTTCGCTTTCGCTAAATGAGCGGCGTCTAGTGCTTGGCGGGCGTATTGGCTCAAAGCCAATAAATCACCGCTGTCTAGGCGAATGCCCAGAAGTTGGTATCCGCGCTGTTGCAAGGCTTGCCCCACGCGAATGGCCGTTTGAATGCCCAGTTTGCTGTTGTAGGTATCTACCAAAAAAATACATTGATCGGGCAGTGCTTGGGCATAAGCCTCAAAAGCAATTGCTTCGGTCTCAAAACTCATCACCCAACTGTGGCTGTGTGTTCCCTTGACAGGAATGCCGTACATTTTACCTGCCAGCACATTGCTCGTCGCGGTGCAACCGCCAATATAAGCCGCCCGACTCGCCGAAAGGCCTCCATCAACCCCCTGCGCGCGCCGCAAACCAAATTCTAGGACAGCATCACCCTGTGCAGCTTGTACAATACGCGCCGCTTTGGTCGCTACTAACGTCTG
>CAYUZF010000079.1:6796-11590 GCA_964449615.1 uncultured Aureispira sp. | reverse complement strand
TTTCGATCAATTGGGCTTGAATCAATGGCGCAGTAATGCGCAGCAATGGCTGGTTGGCAAAAACAATACTTCCTTCCGCTACTGCGTCCAACTGACCCGTAAAGCGCAGCTGACGCAAGTAGTCCAAGAAAGCAGCCTCGAATAAAGGCGTTCCTGGCTTGCTTTGAAGCGTTGTCAAATAGGCCAAATCACTTTCTTGAAACTGCCACCAGCCCTGCCGCTAGCGCGTAAGCCCCTTGAAAAGGATTTTTTCTATAAAAAAGATGAAAAACAGCTTGTTCTTGCTCTCGGCCTGCCTTCCAATAACCATAAGCCATAGTTAGTTGGTACAAATCTGTCAGTAGACTCCAACTGCCGTTGTAGCGGTTTTGTAGCGTGTTTTTCATGAAAATTAGTAGAATTTTTAGACTGGCTTAACTTGTTGGGGCGGGTTTTGTTGCTATCTTGTAGCCTTGCATTTGCTAAAATTACAGCAAACTTAGTTTATTTTAAAAACTAAGCAAGGGTTTTAAGTCGATTTTTAAGTAAGTTCTTTGGAAGAACATCAAGAAAAGCACAGTTAAGGAGTTATTTTATATTATGTCAAAAAAACAGTACGAAATCTTGTGGGAAGATGAGCATCTATTGCTTGCGAACAAAGCAGCGGGTTTATTGACGATTCCCGACCGTTACCGCGCAGATTTGCCCAATTTGTACCATATGCTTCAAGCAAAATATGGAGATATTTACATTGTACACCGCTTGGATAAAGGGACGAGTGGGGTAGTTTGTTTTGCTAAAACAAAGGAAGCCCATCGTTTGTTGAGCCAGCAGTTTGAGGCACGCACGCCTGTTAAACAATATTACGCGTTGGTCAAAGGAGTGCCATACGAGCGCACTGGAAAAATAGAAGTGGGCTTGTCTTCAAAGAAAGAAGGAGGCATGCGCATTGATGCCAAGCGCGGAAAACCTTCCATCACTGCTTATGAAGTGCTAGAAGAATTTGCCCATCATTCATTGGTACAGGCTACCATTCTCACGGGGCGCACCCACCAAATACGCGTTCACTTGAAACACTTGGGGCATCCTTTGGTTGTGGATTCAATGTACGGCGGTGCGGAGGCGTTGTATTTATCAGAAATTAAGCGCAAGCGTTTTAACTTAAAAAGAATGAGCGAAGAACGTCCGTTGCTTACGCGTGTTCCTTTGCATGCGTATCGGTTGCAGTTGCTGCATCCTATTTCTGGGGAAACCATCACTCAAGAATGCCCATTGCCCAAAGACATGCGTGCGACACTCAACCAACTGAGAAAATGGGATACGCCTAAGGTCTAATCTTTGTATTTACAACCATCTGCTTATGCTACACACCAGTTTAGAACGCAATTTGGATCGTTCTGTAGATCAAAATAGAGGCCGCCAGTACCAGTTTCAACGCATCAATAAGTACATCCGAAAATTGTTGCTGGGAGTGTTTTTGTTATTGGGAACGACTATAACTGGGATTATAGGGTTTATTATTATCGACAAGTATACCTTCTGGGAGGCATTTTATATGACGGTAATTACCTTATCGACGGTGGGATATGGGGAAGTGAATACCTTGTCGCAAGGCGGGCGTATTTTTACTTCTTTTCTGATTTTGTTTAACTTAGGGGTGTTTGCATATGCAGTTACCATTATTTCTAACTTTATTGTAGAAGGGGATTTACGGGCGTTTCTAAAAGAGTATAAGATGTATAAGAAGGTCAATAAAATGGAAAACCATACGATTGTTTGCGGCTTTGGGCAACATGGTCGCCAAGTTTGTCAGGAGTTGGAGCAGAGCCAATTGCCTTTTGTAGTCATAGAAATCAACAACGAGATGCTGCAAGAAATTCCAAATGACAATTACCGTTGGTTACACGGAGATGCGACTTCGGACGAAATTTTGCTGGAAGCACGTATTGACCGTGCCAAAGCGGTGGTGGTGACGTACAGCGAAGACGCCCTCAATGTGTATACGGTGTTGACCGCTCGCCAACTCAACCCCAACTTGCGCATAATTACCCGCGCTTCGGACCGCACAGCGGAGAAAAAACTCTTGCGCGCAGGGGCCAATCATGTAGTATTGACCGAAATTATCGGCGGCTTTTATATGGCAACATTGATCCACCAGCCCAATGTGGTAGAGTTTTTTAGCATTATTTCCAATATGGGAGATGTGTCCATTCATTTTAAAGAAGTGTTTTACAACCAATTAAAAGAAGAATACCGCGATAAAACCATTCGGGAGCTGCATTTGCGCAACGCGACAGGCATCAACATTATCGGTGCGCGTTTGTCCAATGGCGAATATGTCGTCAATCCAAAACCAGATTTGCGCATTCAAAAGGGAATGAGTTTGGTGATCTTGGGAGACATCAATCAAATTCAAGTATTTAAAGAAATTATTCTAGTGGATAACCCACCCACGGGCGGCACCGAGTCCATGACGCGTTCCTAAACTAAATCTACTGCCCATGTTGAATTTTTTTAGAGAAGATGTAGACGATAATTTGTTGGATTACCAGCAAGCTGACGAGGGAAACAGCCTAAACCGCGAGCGTCAAAAGCTGGGCTATTGGGTTCGGTTGGTCTGTAGAATTGCCTTGTTGTTGAGTGGTTTTGGGGTACTGTTGTTTACTTATATTTTTGGCGTAGACAGCCGAATAATGCGCGGGATGCCCCATCGTTTTTGGCTACTTATAGCAGGGGTGGCTTGGTTGACCACAATGGGACTAACTATTAGAAAAGTACGTGTGGGTAGTTGGTATGCCAAGGTTGGGTTGGTATTTTTGCTGCTGTTGGGCTTTGGGGCAGCAGGCATTTATGCTTATTATTTTCGATACGATTGGCCGAGTTGGCAACGTATTTATATACGAAGCGAAGAATTGTTATTTGTTACCTGTGCCTATTTGTCGGGCTTGCTTGCTTTTCCTGCGGCTTATTATGGCTGGAAGTATGCGCAATCGTTGCGAGTTCCACAATATGAAGAAGAAGATTGGGCTTGGAAAGCAAAAACGGCGCGTTTGGGCTGGCAAGCGTGGCGCTACGGCGCTATAGCGTTTACCTTTTTGGGATTGTCTTTCACCCCTTTTATCTACGAGGAATTAAAGCATTATAACAACCGCATGAACTACCCAGAACCCATCAATTGGGAAACGGAAACCATAGAGGAGGCAGCAGTAGAGATGGCTCCTGAAGAAGACGTAGAATTGGAGCCGCTCGATCAGGAATTCCCCTTCGAAGTAGAGGACAATGCCCCAGAAGAGCAATAGTTTGGTTACAAACTGGTTGTTCGCCCAACCATTAAAAGACCCAAGAATATTAGGAAAAGACTAATCAAAGTAATAAAACCTAAAACCGTCCAGAGTGTCTTGTTGTTTTCTACCGCTTCGTCAAAATATTGGTACTCGCGCAGCGTGCTGTATTTTTTCAAATTATTGCCATAACGGTAAACAAGCAAACTCATAAAACCTGCTCCAATAAAAAACAGCAGTGTTAAAAAAAGCATCATCAAGACACTGCCTTGCGGATAACGTCCCGTATCGGAGATACCCGACAAGGTGAATAAGCTAATAAATACAATGAGGGTTACAAGGGTGCAAACCACCATGCCCATAATACCCAAATAGCGCAGCCAGCCCGCCGTTTTGCCCAGTGTTTCCATCATATCACCTGTAATGCCTGCATTGCCTGTTTTGCTGTGGTGGTCGTCTAGTAAGTTGTTTATTTCCATGAGAATAGTAGTCGTGTGGGTAGAAAAAAAGAAAAAAATGGAATGGTTTAAAAACCTGTGCCTGCTGCCAATGCTCCAACAATAAAGGCGCAAATATAAAAGCCCAATATAACGGAAACAAAAATGCCCATCGTGCGCCAATAATTCAATTGGTAGTTAAAAGATGCTTCTAAAAGGTTATAGTCTCCCTGCTCTACAAATTGACCAGTTTTCTGGCCGTACTTGAAGATGGTATAAGCCAAGTAGAAACTAAAAGCTAAGAACCCCACCGAGAGTAATAATTGGAAAATCATGTAAGTGGAGGAAATGCCCGCCGTAGAGTACATTCTAAAAACACTTACCAGCGAAATAATGGTCGTAATAACAGACAGAATTGTAGTAATTATACTAACCACCCCCACAAAACGCGCCCATTTAGAAGTAGCTTCTAGATTTTTAATGGTGCGCGGTTTTAAATCTTCTTGTTGGGACGTAGACGCATCGAAGGGTTCTATATCAAACATGACAGCAGGGAGTTTTTGTAGTGTAGTAGAAGTTGGTCTTGGGAAATAGAATAACGCAATAATAGTTTATTTGCAGATAAAAAAAAAGTTTTTTATTGATAAATTACTAGTTAGGGGACGCCGTGGTAGGCGTATGGCACACCCCTCAACGCCCCGAGTGCGCCCCAACACCTAGTTTTAAAAACCTAGTCCTAGCTCTTTCTTCAATGCCTTAGCCGTGCGCACCTTCTGCGTCACATCTTCCATGACAAAGGTATAAGAAGTTGCTTCTTCTTGAACTGCCGCTTTGAAAGCCTCTGCCCGCAATAGATATTTTTTGCCATTGGTGGCAAACAGCAACAACGCATTTTTAGCGTTGGGATTAAAGGAAATGATTTGAGGGGGAAAACTCATGGCGCCGTTGATGTTATAGTCCACCATAGAAAGTACTTTGCCATCTATAGCCTCCCCTTGCTCATCTTCATAATAGGCCAAAATGCGTTTAGAGGTGCCCAGTAGCATAATTTGGTCGTTGTTAAATAGACCAAAACCATTCAAAAATAGCTTTTGTAC
>CAYUZF010000079.1:3880-6786 GCA_964449615.1 uncultured Aureispira sp. | reverse complement strand
GGAAAGGTATGCCCTGCATCCAGTGCTGGATTATCTTGCCATTTAACCACCGTTTTTGCTAGTTTGCGCAAGCGTTTTTTCTCTTTTTCTACTCTAATTCGACGTTCTTCTTCTGTTTCTTCTGCCAAGTAATTGTAGGAAACTAGTGCAGGAACCCAATTGTCCCTCTGTGCCAACTGTTCTAGTTTTGGTGGCAGTGTTTTTTGTATCAAACTGTCGATTAAAACAAGTGTAGTGCTGTCGTAAGGTTGATTCAACCAATATTGATAGCGCATTCCGAAACTATCGCGCTTTGCATAGAAATTTGCTAGCCATTCGTCGTCGTGCAAACAGCGCTCCTCGTCGGTGTTGAGCAATTCTGTGCAAGCCATAAACGTGCGGCGGGCATTGGATTCCTGCATAGCGGCCAGCGAAAACGCTTCGTTACGTGTTTGATACAGCGTGTCGTAGTCCGTTTTTAGTTGTTTTACCAATTTAGGTAAGGTTTTTCGGTTGCCACTTTTCGACAGCACATACACTTTTTGGCGCCGAGTGCGGCCGTAGCCCTTCAGCAACAACTCCAAACGGTTGCCTTTCTGCTCTACGCGGATGTCTGCCCATCTTTTGAAAATACTGGGAATGGCGCGACGGCGTTTGAGTTGCACGTAAAACGTTTGCGCACAGAGCTTCGCCAGTTCTGGATTTGCCCCCGATAAATCCTTGAGGGTGAAGGCCAGCCGTTTGTTGGACAGGCGCTTGCCGCGCACAAGCTCGATGTTGTAGTAGTTATTGTTTTTTTTATAATAATGGTACGACTTTTCCATAAAGCGCTCGCCACTGTATTTCGGATTGTGGAAACAGACATTCAGATTCATGGGAGGATTTTTAAACGTTGGAAAAGGCGCATCGGATTGCGTCAGTTCTACGCCGTACTGCATGGCCGCTTTGAAGAGCGCTAGCGTATCCTTTTTGGGCAGGTAATCTGGCGTTACATAACAATTTAGGGCTCTGCCATTCCACCCAACATCGCGGCGGCCGTCTGCTAGAGACTCGTCCTGAAGGGGCAGCCCTTCATTTTGGGCATTGCCTTGCAGCTTACCCCGCAGGTCATTTTGCTGTCGGACGCGATCCAGAGCCTCAACAGCGATCCAATTTTGTGCCCTTTCGTCAAATTCGTAAAAGGACAAATCGGGCAAGGTATCCGTCAGTACAAAATCAATAGCAATGCCTTTTTGGCGGTCTATGCGCAAGGGCTCCCCGTCCTGAAACGCGTGAATTTCAAACATACCTCCCGAATTGAACGGTTTGCCTTGGTAGGTCATTGGAACACCAGAAAAAATAAAATCAGCCAGATCGCGGTATTCTCTATAGTGCAAATCTACTGCGCCTTCTACGGGCGTTCCGTCGGCATACAACAGCGCGCCTTCAGGAATGTGGATGCGGGTACGAGAGCGCTCGTAAATGAAGGTTCCGCCTGTTTGTGCGTCCAAAGTCCAGGTTTGTACAGGGACTTCTAATTTTTGAGGTGTAAAAACAAGTTCCACACGGCGGTTTTGAGCGCGCCCTATTTCGTCGGTATTGTCTGCGGTGGGGGCTACGAAGGCTTTTGCGGCAATGTGCAGTTGCTGTTCTGTCAGTCCCTGCGCCAACAAAAATTGCTGGACGGCTTGGCAGCGTTGTTGAGAGAGTTGTTGGTTGTATTGCAGCGATCCAATGTTGTCCGTATGGCCAACAATCTCCACCTCATAAGTGCTGGGATCAAACTCCAACCTCAACAGATGCTCGTTTAGTTGTTCTATGGCAGCGGGATTGAGCTGGTGTTTGTTCAGGTCGAAATGAACAGTAAGGTCTTGGGCTGTACTCTGAGTTGTGGAGCAGAAAAAAAGCAAGGCAAGGCCAATAATTTGGCAGATGATTTTAGTCATAGTTGATTTAGTTTTTTTTATAAAATAAATTTTATCTTTCTCTTAATGCCAAACGAAGAAAAAAGTTACAAGCTACGTCATTATCAAAGACAACCACTACGAAGTTTCTACAGCAACTCCAACTTCGCCGCGCTATCAACTTCTTTGGCTACAAGCCTTACTAAGACAGCCTTTTTACCCTTCTAATGCGGTAGCTTGTCGCGCAACAAGCCATAACAAAACGTACCCAGTACAGCGCTTAAAATTACGACGACAAATACCAAAAAACCATTGCCCAACAAGGTGTACATCGGCCCTGGACAAGCCCCCGACAACGCCCAACCTAACCCAAAGACTGTTCCGCCCAATAAATAGCGGGCAATACTCCAATCCTTGTCTTTGAACACAATAGGTTCCTCTTCGACACTGCGCAACGAGTAGCGTTTGATCAACGCCACTGCAATACTACCCACAACCAAAGCCGAACCAATAATCCCATACATGTGAAACGCCTGAAAACGAAACATCTCCTGTATCCGATACCAAGAAACTGCCTCCGATTTAGTCATTACCACACCAAATAAAATCCCAATTAAAAAGAAACGAATAAAACGCATAACAACAAAAGTCTTGTAAAGTCAAAAAAACAAAGGTATCCCGTAAGGACATAGAGCATACACCCGCCCAACTCAAAAAATCAAAGGAAACAACAAATGCGTCATCACCAACCCACCGATGAAAAAGCCCATCACCGCAATCAAAGAAGGCACTTGCAAATTAGACAAGCCACTAATTGCATGTCCAGAGGTACAGCCGCCCGCCCAACGAGCGCCAAAACCCACTAAGAAGCCCCCCACCACCAACACTAAAAAGCCTCGAAGGGAAACCAAACCCTCCCAACTAAACAGCGCGGTTGGTGCCAGCCCGCCATCAAAACCAATTCCCAACTGCTGCAAATCCTGCACCGTAGCCGAGGACAATTGAACAGGGGCATGGTTGGGCCATACCACGCCCGCCAAATAT
>CAYUZF010000079.1:0-3870 GCA_964449615.1 uncultured Aureispira sp. | reverse complement strand
CCCAAAACAAACAGCAAGTTCCAGCGCTGCGCTTTCCAATCAAAGCGAAAAAACGCCGCTTGTTTGCCTGCACCGCCAATGGCACAAAGACTGCGCAGCGTACTGCTAACACCAAAACTCCCGCCTGCCCACAACAGCAGAACCATAACCAACGCAATCAGCGGCCCAGAGAAATACCAAGGCCAAGCCCCCTGCAAAAAATCTAACATAATGTATACAAATTAAGAAGCTAAAAAATACAGCGCATAGGACTAATTAAACCAACGGTACGGTTGTTTCTTTAATTTTATTGAAACCCCCTTCCACATTAATGGGGTTGGCAATGCCACGCGCTTGCAAAATAGACGCCGCAATCATAGAGCGGTACCCCCCCGCGCAATGCACGTAAAAAGGTTGTTCTTTTGGAAAATCCTCCAAGTGGTCGTTGATGTTTGAAAGCGGTGTGTTTTGTGCTTGCTCCACATGAGCATCGGCATATTCTGTTGGTTTGCGCACATCAAAGATGCGTGCTGTGTTGTTGGGGTAAGCCTCTGCAAAAGCTTCAGGAGCAACCGATTGTACGGTTTGCACCTCCTTACCTGCGGCCTTCCAAGCTTGCATGCCACCTCTCAGATAGCCCAATGTATGGTCAAAACCTACTCTAGACAAGCGCGTTACCGCCTCTTTGACGTTGTCTTGCTCCACTACCAAAACCAACGGTTGTTGTACGTCGATAATTAACTCGCCCACCCAGGGCGCAAAACTGCCTTTGAGACCAATAAAAATACTATTGGGAATGTGTCCTTTGGCAAAATCAGCGGGCGTGCGCACGTCCAAAACCAACGCACCCTGTTGGTTGACAACTGTTTCTAACTCATCGGGCAAGAGTGCAGTATCGCCTTGTTCTAAAATCTGGTCAATGCTGCTGTACCCCTGTTTGTTGAGCTTGACGTTGAGTGGAAAATACTTGGGCGGCTCTGTAAGACCGTCGGTTACTTGCTCAATGAATTCCGCTTTGCTCAAATTTGCTTGGAGGGCGTAGTTCATCTCTTTTTGGTTGCCCAATTTATCGACGGTTTGTTTCATCATTTTTTTGCCACAAGCAGAGCCCGCCCCATGTGCGGGATAAACCGTTACATGGTCTGGCAAAGGCATAATTTTAGTTCTCAAACTATCGTACAGCATACCCGCCAAATCTTCCTGCGTCAAATCAGCGCCTTTCTGTGCCAAGTCAGGACGTCCCACATCGCCCAAAAACAGCGTGTCGCCCGTAAAAATGGCTTCCTCCTGGCCTTCCTTATTCAATAGTAAATACGTGGTGCTTTCCAGCGTGTGGCCAGGAGTGTGCAAAACGCGAATAGTTAAGTCGCCCACTTTTAATTCTTCACCATCTTGGGCAATGTGCGCCTCAAAGCTAGGGTTGGCATTGGGGCCATACACAATGGGCGCGCCTGTTTTTTCTGCCAAGGTTACGTGGCCGCTTACAAAATCGGCGTGGAAGTGGGTTTCTAAAATGTACTTGATGGTGACGCCATCGCGTTCCGCACGCTCCAAATAGGGCGCTACTTCTCGTAGTGGGTCTATAATTACAGCTTCTTTACCATCTTTGATGTAGTAAGCTCCTTGCGACAAGCAGCCCGTATAAATTTGTTCAATGTGCATATCGTTGTTTTTATGTAGTAGTGTTGTGTGTTATTGTATAATAAATTCCATTACGAATATAAAAATAGCCATAACCAGAATGAAATAGCCAAAACCAGTTTTTAAGCGGTTGCCATTTATGCGTTGGCTCAAAGCCACCCCGATGAAGATGCCCAGTAAGGCCAACAGCGTAAAGAGCAACAGAAACATCCAGTCAATTTCCAATTGCAACGCATCGCCTAATAAAAAACCTGTTAGAGATTTGATGGCAATGATGATAAGAGAAGTACCAATGGCTTTTTTAATGTCCAAATTAGCCAGCATCACCAGAGCAGGAATGATTAAAAAGCCCCCGCCAGCCCCCACAAAGCCCGTCAACGCGCCAACAGCCAAGCCTTCTACCACAATCAACGGATAATTGTAGTGTACCGCCCCCGAACCGCCTTTGCGCTCTTTGCCAGACAGCATCGAAGCCGCCGCAATTAGCATTAAGACTGCAAAAACGCCAAACATAGCCATGCGCCTAGTAAAATTAAAATCGCCCATTTGCCAAAGCACCTCGGGTAGAGCAGGAACGACGTAATGCCGCACCAACCAAACGCCCAACAGCGCAGGCGCTCCAAAAACTAAGGCCGTTCGCCAATCTACTTGCCCTTGCAAATGCTGTCGCCAGCCCCCCACTAAGGCCGCTGCACCCACTACAAACAAGGAATAAGCCGTAGAAATTTGTTCGTCCAAACCAAACAAATAAGCCAAAACAGGCACTGCCAGAATAGAACCGCCTCCACCGATCAAACCCAAAGACAACCCTATAATAAGCGCCATCCCATAGCCTAAAATTTCTAACATCTGTTGTAACAATTATTGCATTGGTTATAAAAAATCACATTTTTCCATACAATCAAAAATGCGTAGAATTTGGCGCTCTGCTAATTGATAATAAACCTGCTTGCCCCGCTTCTGAGAAGTTAAAATACCGTTGTCCTTCATTTTGGTGAGGTGGTGAGAAAGCATAGACAGCTCGCATTCTGCTTCTAAGCGTTCCTGTATGGTAGAAACATTAAGTGGTTCTTCGGCTTCCAGTAATTCCATTATCTCTAGCTTTACAGGATGGGCAATCGTCTTCAAAATCTTAGCTACCTTAGCCAACTTCTCGGCTGTAAATTGTCGTTTTGTTGTTTTCATGTCGCCAATGTATGAATAATTTAGGTTTTGTTCAAGTATTCAAATGAAAATTTGCCGAGATATGACAAAAAGGAACCAAAATGGTTTGTAGGGCTGTTGGGAAAGGGAAGCTTAAGTGCAGAAAGCCAAATTTGCCCACGCGCAGTTGGCACAAGTGCTGTTAATCCAACATGCAGATTCTCGAACTAGTACTTGCTCAACACTTGCACCAACGCTTGCCCACTAGAGTTCAAAATAAAAAATTTTAGTATTTAGAGGCGTTTGGTTTTTAAAAAACTCAGCATAAGAATAGGTGTTTTGAAGCCGTAATCCAATTGTAGGAAAAAACACGAGGTATAAATTCTAGTCTTCTCAAACAACAACATAAATCCTCAATTGCTGTTTTACCAACAGGCGTCCCAATAAAAAATGTCGGCTAAACTTTGTTTGCATTTATTTTTCGGTATTTTTGAAACGCACGTGTATACTTGCAGAGTGGTTGATCGAAGTATTGGACGCAGCCAACCGATGTCAACCCTTATTTTTTTATTACTTTGTAAGGTATAACCGTTACTAATTCCCCAGGTATTATGATAGCAGAAAAGCACCAAGAAATTTGGAAGTTGTTGGAGCAAGTCTCTGACCCAGAAATTCCCGTTTTGACCGTTTTGGATATGGGCGTTATTCGCGATGTACGCCAAGAAGCTGGAACTTGGCACATTGATATTACCCCGACTTATTCGGGCTGTCCTGCTATGGACATGATTGCGGTAGAGATCAAAGCAGTGTTGCAGGAGCACGGCTACGAACCTGTTCAAGTACACACCATTTTGTCGCCCGCTTGGACAACGGAATGGATGTCTGAGGCGGGCAAACGCAAGCTCAAAGCTTACGGGATTGCCCCACCAGAGGGCAATGTTATTGACAAAAGCGTGCTTTTTGGGGAAGCTAAAAAAATTGAATGTCCGCGCTGCGGTTCGCGCGAAACGGAACTGCTCAGCCAATTTGGTTCTACGGCTTGCAAAGCACTTTACCAGTGCAGTAGTTGTAAAGAACCTTTTGATTATTTTAAATGCCATTAAAACA
>CAYUZF010000078.1:10318-21525 GCA_964449615.1 uncultured Aureispira sp. | reverse complement strand
TCAGACGGGTGTAAGGCAAGTGCTCTTACACTCGTTGTTGGGCGCTTTTTTTATTTTAATTTGTAGGTGTACACACGGCTGTTGTTCGCAACTACTAACGTGTTGCTCTGCTCGCCAAATAAATCCACCACCTCGAAGGTAGACGTGCCCGCCAAAGGAAAACCTTTTTGAAGCACGCCCCTAGCATTGAGTAAACCAATACTTCCTGTACTGGGTTCCCAATAGCCAATGAGTTGTTTCTCAGAATCTTGTAGTTCGACAGCAAAAATTTGCCGTTGTTCTGCTTCTGGAATAGTATAAATAGGCGTTTGTTGAAGCTGATCGTTGATCTTGCCGTTTTCGTCGGTTTGTTTTTCATAATAATGAATAACCATTTGATTGGCATCCGTCCGAATGTAATCTTTGCGCGCATCACCAATAACATCGGCATACAAAAACTGCACGTCTTTCTTTAATTCTTTAACTGCACTTAAACTAAACCCACGCCCTTTACTGTTGATAACCTTTATCCTACCGTTGGGTTGGCCTGCCACAGCTCGCCCTATCATAGGATCAATTCCCCAATTTGTAGGTTTACCTAATGGGGCGTGTTTAAAATGTTTAGCGGCAGAGAGTTGGTAAGCGTGGCAATGTCCTGCGCGTGTTAGCATCAATAAATAATGTTGCTCTTGGTATCGCATGTACTGCATAGGCTGGGCAGCTTGACCAGCACCCTTGAGCGGCTGCCAACCCGACATCGGCTTGCCCGTCTCCTCATAACCATAAACAGTACCGTTTTTACAGGGAATAAAAAAGCGCGGCCCTTTGCCGTAATCCACTGCCAAAACACCACTCGCCGCTCTATGAATCAAAGGAATGGTAATCAAGTTTTTTCCTTCTTTACTCATTACATAAATAGCTGAATCAGTACTAAACGCATATTGTATTTCGTTATTACTATAATAATCTACCTCGTAAACAGGCGAATTGATGCGGCGATTCGTAATGAGGTGGGCGGGCCATTGATTTTCTCCATTCTTGTCAAACAAATAAACTTGTCGCCGCTTGTCTTGTACCAAAACGTAATAATTACCATCGTGGGAGCGCAACGCCTGTGGGGCTATTATAGCTTCGCTGTTGAGATCAGCTTGCCAAGCCGCCGTTGCTTTTACTTGCTTTTTTTCATCGTTAACTGCATTAAAACTAGCCGATATGGTAGCGACAAAAAAATCACCCTGCCCATGTAATTTGATTCCGATGGGATAAACCCCCTTCACCCCTTTCCAGTTTTCCTGAAGACTTTCCAACATGTTCGGTCGTCCCAAATATTGTATAAACTTATTGATATTGGGCGTATTAATCAGCACGTAGGCATTGGCCTGTTGGCTACTTTGTTTTAAAAAAGCTTGGTACTCTGGAAGGTTGAGCAATATTTGACGGGTGTTGAAACTTTTTATCCACCCTTCTAAGGTAGTCTTAGAATTGGCCCAAACGATATACTCCCCAATAATGGTAAAATAAGGGGTTTGTAGCGGATTAATGGTGGCTCCAAATAGCGGTTTTAGAACGTCTTTGACAGGCAGTTGTGTAATTTCAAAATTTTGGTAGCCATAACGCACCACCTTACCTTGCTGCTGGGCGTATTGATCCAACAATTTCCACGTCAAGGCAGTGTCTTTGCTGTGTAGAAAAATCAATTTGTCCTTTTCAAAGGCATTCTCTTCGTCGGTAGGATCTTCGTAGAAAAGAGCCGCATCTTGCCCCATCCAGGGCAACATATACTTCTCAAAATCAGCACGTTGTTCTTTAGTAACACTACTAGACCAATCTTTAGAATAAGCTTGATAAAAAGGCTTAAAATTACCCCAGCCCAAGTAAAGCATCACCCCCAAATTGCTAGGCAATAACTCTATCATACGACTATTTTGGGGTGCTTGTTGCTGGGTCAATGCCTGTAAAAACGCATTGTCACTATCGGGGTACAGTTTGCCATTCAAATTAAAATCCTTAGCTAAAAACTGCGCATCTAATTGTATCCAATCCCCTATTTGCCGCAAAGCCAGGGTCGCCTTGGGGTTAGAGGTGGTTACCACATTGGTCAATAACGGCAGCGCCTTGAAATTCAAATAGATATTAAAAACAGCTGGCTTTTTGTGGTCTGTAGCAGCGAGCGTTCCAAACGCGGTATTTCTGTGTACGCTTCCGCGAATGTTGTCCAACTGTTCAATGCTTGATTCTACCAAAATAGTAGTAGCACTCATCAAGACCAAGCCCCGAAACAAAGCAAAGGTCCACTGTTGGCCGTCGTTTAATTGTAAAGTGTAAACCGTACGATCTCGGTAGGTACTTTTTTGAACGTGGCGCGGACGGATCAATGCTATAAAACGCTCGGGCTGAAAACGAGCCGCAGGAATTTGCAGGACATGCAACCAATTAGCGGATTGATTGCTGGTTACTTGTACCCCACTGACCAACGCGGTTTTTGCCAATAATTTACGGTAAACTTCATCGACCTGAAACAGGGAATCCAACAGACGGACGCTGCGCTGCCACTTCTCCAAAATAGACAATTGCAACAAGGCGGGTGCGTACGGTGCAGCCCATAAATCAGCAACTAATCCGTCCCGAGCGCCAACATTAGAAGACGTTTCTAACAATAAGGCCGTATTTTCTGAAAACGCTTCAAAGGAATTGGTTGCTATCAATGGGCTTCTAAACCAAGCCTTTTGATGGCCAACACTTAAAAGGGTGTAGGTTATTAGTGTAAACAGCAACAGCCGACGCCAGTAGCGTGCGAAAAAAGGCCTTAAAATATAGCGGCCCATATTTTTAAAAAAATCACGAAGCATAGTTAGTTGTTCCCCAGTGTTCTAAATATAAAATGTGCGGCCTTAATCGGCTACACAGCGACAAGCGTGGCCCGACAGTTCGCTGTAATAAGTGCGCGTAATCCCATCTTCCCCCCGTTTTAAAACCCGTGTCCAGACGCCACCGCTGGTATCCGAACGGGTTGCTGTCCAAAAGCTCGCTTGTTCTCCCAACTGAAAATAAGGCCCATAACTAGGATTGTACTCGCCCGCAGGCAGTGCTTTAAAATTGTAATCATTGGTGTTGTTTTCTCCTTGCCAATCCTTGCTGTCTTTGAGCTGTCGCCCTTGTGTACTCCCGCGCTGGTTGCTGCGGTTTGTTGCTGCCACCTCCATTCCCAATGTTCGTTCTAAGATCTTCCATTCCTCATCGGTTGGCAAGTGCCAGCCTGTAGGGCAAGCCTGCTGGGCTGCTTCGTAGGTGTAGAGTAAGCCGTATTTTTCGGTATCGGTGTTGGGGAAATTAGGATTTTCAAAAGCGCCTGCACGCTCGTAGCGCATGTTTTCAATCATCCACTCTTGGTTGCCAATGTTGACCGAGCAGTAGCGTTGCCCATCTCTCACATCTTCAAACCCATCGCTACAAATCATTTCAGGTGCTTTCTCTTGACAACTAGAAAAACTAAGCAGTACCCCTCCTAGTAGCAGCACTTGTCGCAACAGTAATATCCAATTATTCATTTTTAGTTGGTTGTATGGTTTATGTATTGCTTTTAAAAGTACGGCGGTAAAGTAGGAGTTCTTCTGGGTCGTTGGGCAAATACACATGCTCCACAAAGGTCAAGCCCAGCTTTTCCAACAAACGTCTAGAGGCCGTGTTGACTTCTAAGGTAATACCTTGCACCAAAGGCAATTGCCATTCTTTTTCGGCTACCGCCATAAGCTTTTCAGCCGCTTCGTAGGCGTAGCCTTTTCGCTCATAAGCAGCAAGCAGAGCAAATCCAATGTCAACGCCTTCCATGCCTTCGCGGTCGTATAGGCCACAAGTGCCCAATTTTTTACCATCTGCTTTTCTTATTAGCGTATAATTTCCAAAACCCAGCCGCTCCAATTGAGGCGTTACTTTTTCTGCAATATACTGCTCTGCGTCCGCTAAGGTATGCACTTGGCGATCCCCGATGTTCTGCACCCATTTTGGACTGTTGATGAGTTCCAAGATAAAAGCCGCATCTTCTTGGGCCGTAGGCCGCAGGGTCAAGCGCTCTGTTTCGTACGTGTTGTAAGTCGTCATAATAACTCATTTTTTGGACGTTCTTTGTAGTAAAGGTATTACTTTTTGCCGACATCTGATAGCACAAAAAAAGCCGCTTCCAATTAAAATGGAAACGGCCTTGCGTGTATTTTCTGTGTAAATTACTGCTTACATCCAGTCCTTGTTGAGGCGTTTAACGACAATTTGGTTGTCTTTCTGTAGAATTACAGTGTATTGGTTGACGCCCGCTTGTTCTGGGAAGGAAATGGAGTAGTTTTTATTAATGGTCATTCCTTTCTGTTGCACGATGACTTTTTCACCGAGTTGCTTAATGGTAATGTCAACATTGGTCAACAGGTGGGGGGAAGAAAAATAAATGCGGTTGCTGTTCTTATCCATCGTAATTTTGACGGTATTCAACAAATTAGCTTCTGCTTGAACAGGTGTAATTTGCTCTACCGACGGCACAATTGACGGCTTGGGAAGAGGCCGTGCTTGGGCAGCTAATAAAAACAGGAAGAACGATAAACTGGTGATTATAAATAATTTGGACATGAGGTATACATATTTTTATACTCTTACTAGAGCAGGTGTTTTTCACGATAGATGACCGTTGATTTTTCGACGGTATTTATAGAATATCCAAATCCATTCCAAATAGAAAAAAATGCGTTAAAATTTCTTAAAAAGAAAAATTCAGCAGTTCTCTGTGAACTATTGGGTGCTTTCTATCAAGGATTTAAGCGCTGGGGTTAAGAAAGCAATATCTTTTAAAAATTGATCCACGTCACCTTTTAAATCGCCTTCGTACGCACCGCCACAGACGTAGCGACTAGCCGAAAAAGTACTGCTGTCTACCTTAGAAGCGTAGTTAATTTCGTGGCCCACTCCTCCTGTACAATCTTTTATTTTCTTTTTAATTTTGTGTTTTTTAATGCCGTTGTCTAGCAAGGCTTGGCCAATGCGTTGTAGGGCACTATCGGGCAACGGATAGGTTTCGGTAGCCAAAGTATCGCCGTAGCGGTACACCCAAACTTGCACGTGGTTGCTATCCACACGAATGCTGTAACTGCGGTGAGAGGGCGGCGGCACCGACGCATCCTGAAAATGATAGTGAAATAAAGTAAGTGCGTTTAAAACATCTTTCATCATACAACTGGTTAAAGCAGGTGGACGACAGGCTCCCAGCAACAAAATCAACAACAACACAGCAACAATTCTCATACAAATGATTCTAGCTAAGACTTAGGAGCCGTAGAGGCGTTTTTCTTTTTTTTAAGTTTAATTTGTTGAGGTGCCGCTTCAAACAACCACCCCTTGCCGTTGCTACCAAAAATATACGTCAGCATCAACTCGTGGTTGCTTCCCACTTGCGCCGACAAGCCGTTAATTGGCACGCTGAAGGCGTAGCCTACTCGAAAACGTTGTTTGATTTGTACCGTAGCGTCAAACCCCAAAGTGCCATCGGTAGAGACGGAAGCCCCTAGCCCCAATTGTTGTCGCCACAAATAGCGCAAATGTACATGCACATTGAGCGGGCTATTGGGCGCATAACGAAACCACAAAGACGGCAGCAACAGGTGTTCGGCGCGCTTGTTGGCCTCGCTGCGCAGTACGCTTTTTTCTGGCGATTGTAATCGAATTTTCACCCCTGTATTAAAATAGAAATGCGCGACTCGCCGCATATTGGACAAGGCATTGTCACTGTCAAAACGCACGTTCATAGAAATGAGTTGCGGAATCGACAACCCCACGTAATATAAATCATTGTAATAAAAAAGTCCCAGCCCCGCATCTGGTAAAATAGTTGTAGCTTGGCTCGTTACAATCAACGGATCATCTATGTCGTTGTATTTGAGTTTGGAGCCATCCAAACGGTACTGGTTGGCAGACAAAGACAACCCAATGGACAAGCGGTGGCGTTTGTCGCTGCCGCGTTTCTCCGATTTGAATTTTAAATGATAGGCATACTGCATGTTCAGCCCCGTGAAGGAAGTTGGCCCAGTCTGGTCGTGGGTCAATCCCCCACCAAATGCCATGTTGCGCTGCTCGTCAAAATGCCGAAAGTTAAGCGCGAAGGTAATGGGATTGTTTTCCAAGCCCGTCCATTGGTGGCGATAAGCAGCCGTAACCGCCGTAAGGTCTTCCCAGCCGATCATAGCGGGGTTGATCAAAGCAGGACTGTGCATGTATTCGCTCAACAGCGGCATTTGTTGCGCTTGTAGTTGGTTGCCTGTACAGAAACAGAACAAAAAGAAAAGGTAGATTTTCTGCATAACTTATTCTCTTAAAATAGTAACATCACCTTTGAACACGCCCCAGTCATCGCCTAAATCCAAAATGTAATAATAAGTTCCTGCGGGGAGCGGTGCGCCACCAAATGTTCCGTCCCAGCCATTGCGGTAATTGCGGCTTTGGTACACCACATCGCCCCAGCGGTTGATGATTTGCACGCTGTTTCTAGGAAACAACGCCACATTTTTAATCAACCACGTATCGTTGTACCCGTCGTTGTTGGGAGTCAGCACATTGGGAATGAATACAATCTGATCCACATTTTCCCGCACTTCTACCAACACCCTAGCCGTATCACGGCAGCCGTCCATATTTTCGACTTCCACCTGATAAACGCGTGTAGCCGCAGGGCTGGCTTCTGTAGTGGCACAAACGGCGCAAGTTAGGGCGCTATCGGGCAACCAATTGTAAAAATCCCCGCCTGTTGCCGTTAGGTTGGCAGCGGTGCCCGCTACAATAATCGTATCCGAAAAAGCATTGGCTACCACACTGTCAAACACCATCAACAATAAGGTATCGCTGTAGGCACCGCAGTCGGCCAAACTGCCCACTACCCAAATGGGTACATCCCCCGAACGGCTGGCCTGAATAGCGTATTGATCGCTCGAACCCGATTGCACCAAAAATGTATCTACATAAAAATCGTAATTGCTAAAACTACCTTGACTAGCGCTGGCAGTAACAAGGGCGGTTTCGTCGGCGCATATCGGGTTCGGTGCTACGCTGGCTTGTGTGCTGGGACTGCGGTCAACCAATGCAAAATAAGGTGGTACAAAATCGGTTAACAACCCACTACTGGTTAAGGTCGTTAAATTGTAAAGTGCGTTGTTGCCTGCAAGGCCTTCTTGGGCATTGTCCCATCGAAACGTACTAACCCACTGCCCTATTCCATTCCAAGTCGTTGTGTTGTTATCATAATAAAACCGAACATCGGCAGCTGGCGAGCCTGTACGGCGTTCTATACGGTGGTAGAATTGATCATTAACGGTACAAATATCAAAACTTCGACGCTGGCGGTCTAATCCTACATTGCTGGGGTCTTCGTGTGCCAAACGCGCTTTAAAACTAGCGGCACTGCTGTTGTCGGGGCGCAACGCAACAGGGCGAAAAAAGGGCTGCCCTTGCACAGAAGAACCCAAAGGATAGAAATAATAGGCCACTTGATTGGTGGCTCGAAGCAAGCCGCCGTTTTCTAAGGCACTGACATAGCCCCAGTAACGCCCCTGCGTATGTTCTACCGCTGCTACATCGGGATTGAACACCTGTACCGTATGGGTATCAATACTAAATTCCTGGCTATTGAGGCGCAAAAAGCCATCGACATACACGTCTATGCTGGCATAAGCAACGCTGTCCTGCTCCAAACGCAAATCGTAAAAGCGGGTGATCGACTGGCCTTGAATAGTCGGGGTATTGCCCCGCAAATGCACCACGCCTTCGCCCAAGCCTCGTTGTTGGCGTTGTTTTCCCAGTCGCCCGTAACATAAATGTGGTGGCGGTTGTCAAAAGTGCCAACGCCGTCGTTTTGCACCTTGCCCTGTACCGCCAAAAAGGCACTGTCTTGGACGGAAATTAAGGCCCCCTGATTGCTCAACATGGGCGGTTGCGCTTGCACGCCCCTTCCCATCCAAAGTCCTAGTACTAGTAGTAAATATATTTTCATAATTGCGTATCAAACTCTCGCCACGGCAGCTACCCACTGTGGCGTCAATTCCTCAATATAGAACTTTTTCGGGAGAGCTTTAGAGGATTATTGGGGTTACTTTGTTCCTAAGGGACTAAAACTAAGTAAGCAATAATGTGTTAAACTAGCAGAATACAACCGTATAGGATGGCGTTTGTGTAATACTGTACAATTTTACACCCCTTCCTTCTTCTATTTTTACTAGTTGTTGTACTTTACGGTTGGTTTAGAACTCCCATTATTTCGACTAATTATTCCACTGAATGTTTGGCAGCAAAAAAACAATAACAGATCGCGTTAAAGACTCTTTAACAGATTATTTGGATGAAAAATTTGATAATTATCGCGGGCAAATTGCCTTAGATCTCTCGCGGGGTTTAGCGGCATTGGCGGGCTTGATTGCCCTGTGGAGCATCGCCATTGTTGGAGGTGTATTTGTAGCAGTGGCCGTTTCCCTGTTGTTGGGTTGGTTGTTGTCTTTTGTAATGCCAGCGGGTAGTTATGTGCTGAGTTTTGGAGTGATGGCAGCGGTAGTTTTTGGAGGTACTTATTATTTGATTAAAAATAAAGACCGCCTGATCGAAGAACCTGTGTTCAATATTATGTCAGAAATGTTGCGCAGTCCAGCTATTTTGGCGCCCAAAGAGGCGACCACGACCATTCCAGATACGGGCGATCCTGTACACATTGAGCATTTGCCCATTACGGAAAGTATGCCCATAACGCCCGATAGCCCCAATCCCCCTATTGTTAAAGAAAACGAGGGCGAGGACAAACCAGAATAAGAACGGTTGTAAGGCCGCTCCGTTTAAATTCCATTATAACTATGAAAAAGCAGCCCAAGAAGGACGCTCCGTTTAGTAAATTTTATAAAAAAAAGACTCCTAAAGAAAATGCTTGGGAGGAACCTTCTTATTACGCGAAGGAATTTGAAAAAAAATCCAAACCCAAGAAGAAAAACGAAGCCCTTACGGACAAAGAGCGCAACCATAAACGCCCTTCTAAGAAGAAATTCGCTTCCAAAGAACGTTCAAAAAAAGGCAAATTGCCCACTTCTACCCAAGCTCCTGTAGAAGAAAACATGCGCCTCAACAAGTACATGGCTCATGCAGGCATTTGTTCGCGCCGCAAGGCGAGCGAATGGATTAAAAAAGGCCAAGTCACCGTAAACGATGCCGTTGTCACGGAAATGGGCTACAAAGTGCAGGCAGATGATGTGGTCAAATTTCAGGGCGAAGTTATACGCCCCACCCGCAACCACGTTTACATCCTGCTCAACAAACCTAAGAACGTCATCACAACACTGCAAGACGAGCGCGACCGCCGCACGGTTTTAGAGTTTGTCAGTGACTTGACCGAAGAGCGCATTTATCCCGTTGGCCGTTTGGATCGCAACACCACAGGTTTGTTGCTGCTGACCAACGATGGTTCTTTTGCACAAAAGCTTTCCCATCCGAGTTTCAACATTAAAAAAGTATACAAAGCAACGCTGGACAAACCCTTGCTGCCCGAAGATTTGGAGAAAATACGCCAAACCCTGACGCTAGAAGACGGCCCTGCGCCGGTAGATGCCATCGAGTACGGCCCCAAGCCCAATGTAATCGGTTTGGAAATTCACATTGGCCGCAACCGCATTGTACGCCGCTTATTTGAACACCTGGGCTACCACGTCGCCAAACTCGACCGCGTGCGCTACGCTTCCCTCACCAAGAAAAATTTACCGATTGGCAAAGCGCGCTTTCTTACCCCCCAAGAATTGATTATTCTCAAACATCTATCCTAATATGCAGGCAGTCCTAAGGGTTGCCTGTTCGTCCTTATACCATTATTATTATGAAAAAAATCATCAGTACCAATCAAGGCCCTGCGCCTGTAGCGCCTTACAACCAAGCCGTTGTAGCCAATGGCATCGCTTACGTTTCTGGACAAATTGCACTCGACCCTACTACTGGAAAACTAGATACGGAGGCATTAAAAGACATCAAAACAGAAACCGACCGTGTGTTGAGAAATTTGGGAGCAGTTTTAGAAGCAGCAGGCAGCAGTTTTGAAAATGTACTTAAATGTACCATCTTTATGGCCGATATGAAAGATTACGAAGCCATCAATGAAATCTATGGAAATTATTTCAAGCCCGAAGGCAGCAAAAGTAATACGGCACCTGCCCGCGAGGCTGTAGCCGTAAAAACCCTACCAAAATCGGTGCGCGTAGAGATTTCTTGCTTGGCATTGGTGCCGTAATTTTTAACACAACTATTCAACAATCACGATACTATTTTCCATAGCTCTCTATGGGTCACCACTTTAAGTCTTTTAGTTATTATGCTTATTGAAGATATTTTTGCAAGAGAAGTTCTCGATTCTAGAGGCAACCCTACCGTAGAAGTAGAGGTGTTTACAACAGGCGGCGCGATGGGCCGTGCGATGGTACCTTCGGGAGCCTCCACAGGCAAATACGAGGCAGTAGAGCTGCGCGACGGCGATCAAGAGCGCTATTTGGGCAAAGGTGTGCTGGGCGCTTGTATTAATATTATGGACACCATTGCGCCCGAATTGATTGGGTACAGTGTATTGGACCAGAGTGCCATTGATCAGATTATGTTGGATTTAGATGGCACACACAACAAAGGAAAATTGGGAGCGAATGCCATCTTGGCGGTTTCTATGGCCATTGCTAGAGCAGGCGCACAAGAGGCGGGTTTGCCACTGTACCGCTACTTGGGAGGCGTGGGAGCCACTACCCTACCCGTTCCAATGATGAACATTCTCAACGGCGGTTCGCACGCCGACAATTCCATCGACATCCAAGAATTTATGGTCATGCCTATTGGTGCCGACACTTTCCACGAGGGTTTGCGCATGGGTACCGAAATTTTTCACCACCTGAAAAAAGTACTAAAATCCAACAACCACTCGACCAATGTAGGCGACGAGGGCGGTTTTGCACCCAACTTGGCGTCTAACGAAGAAGCTATTGAAACAATTTTGAAAGCGGTAGAAAAAGCAGGCTACCGTCCCAACGAGGATGTACTAATTGCCTTAGATGCCGCCGCTTCGGAGTTTTACGACAGCAGAGAAGGCGTTTACCATTTTCACAAATCCGATGGCCGCAAATTGTCTTCGGGCGAAATGGTGGCTTATTGGGAGGATTGGATTGGCAAATATCCAATTGTGTCCATTGAAGATGGCT
>CAYUZF010000078.1:1320-10308 GCA_964449615.1 uncultured Aureispira sp. | reverse complement strand
GACGAAGACGATTGGGACGGCTGGAAATTGTTGACCGATAAAGCAGGCGAACGCGTGCAGATTGTAGGCGATGATTTATTTGTTACCAACACCGAACGCCTAGCACAAGGCATCGAAACCAAGACGGCCAACTCTATGCTGGTAAAAGTCAACCAGATTGGCAGCATCACCGAAACGATTGAAGCCGTCAACATGGCGCACAAGGCAGGTTACACCACCGTTATGAGCCACCGCTCTGGCGAGACCGAAGACACTACCATCGCCGATTTGGCAGTTGCCTTAAACACAGGACAAATCAAAACGGGCTCGGCTTCGCGCTCGGATCGCATCGCTAAATACAACCAACTGTTGCGCATCGAAGAGGAGTTGGGCGACTCGGCGTATTATCCAGGCCGTCAGGCGTTTAAGTTTTTGTAGACAAAAAATAGAATATATAGAAGGGGAGCTATTCGCAGCGAATGGTTCCCCTTCCTAATTTATAAGGCTGTTCATAAGAGTACGCCCTGTTGAAGTAAAATGTTTTGACAATAGATAAAAAGTTAGTTATCTATTATTAGAAAATTGAATTAATTTTCTATTTTTCTTGTCATGTAGATATTTACAGAAATAAATAGAAACAAAAAGTTGCACTTTAGAAACATTTTGTTTATCTTTAAGATTGTAAGAGTATGGCAAAAGACAAGCTTTTCGGAAAGCCTTTTGATGAAGGCACATTAACTAAATTAGAATTATATCGTAATTATTTAAAAAAGTGGTTACCCGTATTCGTTGCAAATCCGAGTCCCTTTACCCGTACAATCAATATCTTTGACTTTTTTGCAGGTATGGGTTGCGACTCTATGGGAACTATGGGAAGCCCTATGTTAGCTATAGTAGTTATAGAAGAGTACTCTGATTGGATTATCAAAAATAAGATGCACGTTAACTTACATCTTAATGACTATGATTCAAAAAAAATAGCACTGCTCAAAAACAATATAAACGCTTTGAATTTTGACAATTCATTGGTTAGTATAAATTATTACAACGTAGATGCTACTACTCTTTTTGGTCAATTGAGACCAATAATGAAGAATGCAGCTAATTTAGTGTTTTTTGATCAATTTGGGATAAAATTTATGACTAAGCGCTTATTTCAACAAGTAACTCAAATAGGTTTGACTGATTTGCTTTTTTTTGTGGCTTCGAATACTTTTAATAGATTTTCAAAAGATCCTAATGTTACGAATATAGTAGGATTGGATGCAGGGACTATAAAACAAACAAAAGCAAAAAAAATACACGATTTAGTAACAAACGCATATAAGAAACTTATTCCCGTTGAACAAAAGTATTATTTAGGATCTTTCTCTATCCAAAAAGGCAAAAGCAAGAACATCTATGGACTAATTTTTGGTAGTCGTCATCCCCTAGGTATGAATAAGTTTTTACGAGTATGTTGGGAACAAGATGGCCTAGCTGGAGCAGCAAATTACGACATAGAAGACGATCAAATTAAAACGCTTCAATACAATCTTTTTGGAAAACAACTTACTAAAATCGAACGCTTTCAGAAGCTTTTAGAGGAAAAAATTTTAAATGGTAGCTTATCTACTGATAAAGATATTGTTGCATTCAGACTAGATCAGGGTTTTATACATGAACACGTAAAACCAGTAATAAAAAAGCTAAAAGAGAAGAAAAAGATAAGCTATCAAGGTAGATTATCTCATTCTATTAAGATTCTTTACAAAAAGGAGCTTGTTCCAAAAAAGATAAAAGTACTATAACAAATGGCAACCAAATCATCTATAGAATGGACAGAAGTAACATGGAACCCAGTGACGGGCTGCGACAAAGTATCAGCAGGCTGCAAAAATTGTTACGCAGAGCGAATGGCGCACCGTCTAATGGCTATGGGCGTGAAACAATACAAAAATGGATTTGAATTAAACCTAGCACCACAAGCATTAAATACTCCTAGAGGTTGGAAGACTCAAAAGGTAGTATTTGTAAACTCTATGAGTGATTTATTCCACGAAAAGGTTCCGCTTTCCTACATCCAGCAAGTATTCCAAGTGATGAATGAAACCACGCATATATACCAAGTTCTCACCAAGCGCTCCAAGAGATTATTAGAACTTTCTCCTTTTTTGACTTGGACAGATAACATCTGGATGGGTGTATCTGTAGAAAATCAAACGTTTACACCAAGAATTAGAGACCTTCAAGAAACAGCAGCTAAAGTAAAGTTCTTATCCATAGAACCACTTATCGGAGCTATTAAAACGCTAGATTTGGATCAGATTGACTGGGTCATTGTTGGAGGAGAATCGGGATCAAAGGCGAGAAAGGTCAAAAAGGAATGGATAGATTTTGTTAGGAAAAGATGTCAGGAAACAGAAACACCTTTCTTTTTTAAACAATGGGGAAAAAAGGAATTTAATGATAACCCTAATGATCAAACTATCCAAGCCTCCCATGAAAATCATGCTAAAGGAGGTTGCGAATTAGATGGCCATATTTATAGAGAAATGCCGAAAAGTGTCGCGCTGGCTAAGTAATACATTACAAGGCTGTTGATAAAATCTGTAAAATGCCAATTGTAGTCCCCCATGAAAAAAACAATACTAGCACTAGCAGCGCTAACCGCAATTCTAGCCCCCAGCCTAGCCATTAGCGCTCGCTATGGTTTGGTTTACGGATGTCTTATCGCGCTGTATGGAATCGTTATTTTGGGCGGTATTGCCCAACAAGAGACCAAGACACAGCAGGGGGTTTTGCTGTTTTTCTTTGTCCTGCCTTTGCTCTATAGCTTGTTGTTGGTGTGGAGCTGGTGGGTGTTGGGAAGTTTGCTAATGGTGGGTGGTGTGGCTCTCTTGGGCAACGCGCTTCCTCGCTATCGGCAACTGATTCAACACACGCAAACCGTTCACCAATGGCCGTTGATAGAAACTACCTATCCAGATGATATAGAGCAATACGAGTTTAGATATGCGGGCACCTGTCAGTTTACGCCCGAAGGCGAAACAGAAGAAGTTCCTAAAGGGTTAATGCGCATTAGTTTGCCGTTGGAATATGTGGTGGAAGATACCTGGCAGGCAGGGACGTTAATCTTTCACGATGTAACGGACGTCGGTCGGAAAGATATTCCTCCCGATATCTTGGACAGATGGCAACAATATCCCCTTCGATTTAGGTACAACCCTGCCGATTACGGCGAATTAGTTTTTTACAAAGCCCCAGATTTAGTTGAAAAAGAGTTGGAGACGTTTAGAAGGAAGCGCCGCACCTTGTGTTATTGGACAGCAGGCCTTTTACTTTCGGGAATGTTGCTAATTATTTTAGGCCTACTATAAGGCAACTGCATCCATTGCAATTTTTAGGACAACTCTTTTTTTTAGCTCTAAAAAAATACTTTCTCTCTTGCCAATGCGATAGTTGATGCAATAATTACGGGTTCACCATCTTACCGTACTATCAATAATTTTTCTTGGTACAACTGCCCCTCTAATTGCAGCGCTACCCAATAGCAGCCGTTGGCTAACTTGGAAATAGGCAAGCGCATTTGTCCCGCCTCTAAGTTGCGCTGCGCTTGGTACACCACTTGCCCTGCGGAGCTGTAGACCCGAACGAAGGTAGTTTTGTTCTTGCCTTGTGCTAATTGCAAGCGAACTTCGTGCTGGGCGGGATTAGGAAACAAATGCAATCCTGTTGAGGGGGTAGACAAGGTAGCGGTATTGGTATAAAGAGGAAAAGGCAAGGCGCAATTGTTGTTGTTGTTGTTCTGACACCAGCGCAGGGCAAATTCCTGCAAAAATAAATTGGCAATCGTGGCATCGTGAATAATAAGCGTATTTTCATCGTTGCGCGTTTCGGCAGCCGTTGTCCAATTGTGGGAACCTGTCACAACTTGCGGATCGCTGTTGGGTGCTCCCGCATCGACAATGGCATATTTGTGGTGCAGAGCAGTGGGTTGTATGTCGGCCACTATGTTCACACCTTGACTACTCAAATAACTAAATTCTGATCCATTATCGTTGATGTTTTCCATCATGCCGTGTTCTAGTATGCCGTTTTGGTGCTGGTTGCGAATGGCAGTACCCAGTTCATTGCGCGTGAAAGACAGCAAGCAAAATTCCAAGTCGTTGTTGGCGCTGTATAGGCTGGCTTCTATTTCGTCCGTTGTGTTGTCAGAAGGCGAAAAGTAAGCCTCCACAGTGCGCCCCCCAATATTAAAAACATGCGGGGTATTGTCCAATTTATCGGCTCCTACCTTAGCACTACTCGCGTTGAATTGCGCCCCTGTACTCCCCCACATCTCATTGAATTCTAAAGTGTAAGCTTGTGCTAACGCTTGATCCTGTAGGACTACGATATTGTTGTAATTGGTGTACATATCGGTGTGCGTCCAATTGCAAGAGCCTGTCCAGACCCAAGAGCTGTCGACCGTTTGAGCATCAATCACTACAAATTTGTTGTGCATCAAATCCGTAATGTTGGCATAAAAAACAGGAAACAAAGGCTGCCCATTGCGCAGAGCAGCATTGCTGGTAAACGTCCCCGCATTGGCAATAAACCGCACCTGTACGCCTCGGTTATGTGCGGCTTGCAACGCGTTGAAAATAGGGGTACGAGTGGTGTTAAAAATACAAGCGTCTATGGTCTGTTGCGCATTGTTTATTTTAGTAATAATTGCATTCTCGATGTTGCTTCCACCTGTAATAATGTCGGGACTACTTCCTGTAGAATAACTAGGGTCGATGCCTTGATTAAAATACACTTCGATCACTCCTGTAGAATTCGATTGGGTAGAAAAATAGTCCTGTTGCCCCCAAATGGTATCGGTCGCCACCACTACAAACGGTTGCACATAATAAAAATGCGCGGCTTCCAACCCTTGCAGGGTGGTCAATAAATTATTAGCTTGTTTTGTATTGGTAAAAGCGGGCAACGCCCCCATTTCTAAAGCTTTTGTTTTGCCATAATAAATACCCGCCTGTCCTTCTGGCAACAGCGACCAACGCAACGTTAGACTGGTAGGACGGATTTCTTCTGGATACAACTCCAGTTTTTCTTGTATTTGAGCTAGTAAAGGCGTTGTTAAACAACAAAGAATAAACAGTATACGTAAAGACATAAGTATTGATTGTGCGTTGAGAATACATTACAGCAACAAGCGGACAACAATAGGTAAAAATTGCACGGTTGTTGCGACAATGGTGCTTGCTTGCTGTTGTTAAAAAAAGGCAACAAGAAAAGTACACAAATATACAAGTGCTTGCGTTCTATTAGAACAGTTCTCTGTTTTTATTGGGTTAAATAACGGTTATCCGTACTTTTACAGCAAATGTTATTTTTCCATCCTTCGTCTATCACGAAATTGTACAATCATTGGTCTATGCGTCTCCTCTACCTAGTTTTTGCCCTTTTTTACAGTTTTACAAATCTCCACGCCCAAGCCTTACAAACAGAATGGATCTCTACTATTGGAGGCAATCAGTTTGAAGAAAACAACAGCTTAGCTCAAGCTCCCTGTGGCGATATTTATACCGTTGGCTACTTCCAAGACCGCTTTGGGGCGCTGTCCAGTTTTGGCACCAACAAAGAGGATGGATTTATTACCAAATACAACGATTTGGGGCAACTGCAATGGGTGCGACAACTACGCGGCAGCAACACCGACCGCATCAACGGCATCGTCATCACAGATGACGAATCTATTTATATTTCTGGCGAGTTTCGCGGTACGTTGTACTACGGGACGGATAGTTTAACCAGCGCGGGAAACCTGGATATTTTTGTAGCCAAGCTGGACAGCAGTGGACAATTTCAATGGGCGTACAGTACAGGCGACCGAGGCGATGACAGTGCCTATGATATGGATGTATTGCAAGACGGTACCCTTGTGTTGACGGGTTACTACGAACTAGAAGTACCCTGGGGTACAGCAGATACGTTAGTTTCTGGCTCTTTGACTTCTCGCGACGTGTTTGTGGCGGGCATTTCTTCGGCAGGAACGCCGCTGTGGGCTACGGAGCTGCGCGGAGCAGGTGTAGATGAATGCAATGCTATCGCTACCGATACCAACAATTGTTTTTACATCATTGGCTCTTTTCGAGACGTTTTGTATGTAGATAACAACCCTTCCAACAACTTACTGGCAGAAACAGGTAGAGGAGTAGATGTTTTTTTGGTGAAATACGACCGTGTTGGTCAATTGGAATGGGCGCGCAGTATGGGTGGGCCTGCTGGCGACCAGGGGCGTTATGTAACCGTTGATGCGGCGCAAAATGTGCTTGCTGGTGGCTGGGTAAGCAATTATTTTACTATACGCGGTACGTCTACCTTTTTAACCGTAGAAGAGGAAGAAGATGCTTTTCTAGTAAAATACAGCCCTGATGGTACCTTAATATGGCCCAAAATTGTTGGCCGCGATGCCAATGCCGCCCCAGGTGATGGCGGCTTTTTTGACGAGCGGTTGCAAGGCATTGCCACTGACGAACACAACAATATTTACATCGTGGGAACGGTGGACAGTCTGTTGGTAGTCAATGGAGATTCGTTGCGCAACCGCCACCTCAACCGCCCTACAGACATCTTTGTCCTTAAATACGATGCCAGCGGCGGTTATAAGTGGGGGCAAACGTTGGGTCATTATTACAACGATTTTTGTTACGATTTGCTGGTTCCCAACAGCCGCACCTTGTACCTAGTAGGCAGTTATCAGGATACGTCTATTTTTATCAACGATACCCTAATCAGCCAAGCGGACTTTGATATTTTCTTAGCTAAGTTTAATATGGATACAAGTTTGAGTGTTCGTGCGCTGCCAGCAAATGCCCCTGCTTTGAATGCACTGTTGTTTCCCAACCCTAGTGCTGGACAAAGTTGGTTGCAGGTAGAGCTGGAACAGCCTACGGCCTTACAAATTACGATTGGGGATGTAACGGGACGGGTATTGGTGCAGCAAACGACAGCCCTATTACCTGCGGGAAAGCAGCAATTGATGTTGCCCAATAACAACTGGCCAGCAGGCAGTTATTTTGTACGCGTACAAACGGAGCAGGCCGTGCGGGTCTTAATTTGGGTGCTGGAATAGGGAACGAATTAATTGTATAAGAAGTTCGGCAAGCGCAAAACGGGTAAACCTTCCTTGCTTTTGTCTAATATAAATTTAAGCAATTGAACATCGGGTAACAGACTTTTGTCTTCTTGAAAGTCTTTCTCCTTGCTCTTGTCAGGCGTATTTTCTTCGCTTTGAGGGGCATTGGAAGGCGTAATGAAGGAAATCCCCTGCTCTTGGTTGATTTGCTGCTGCATGCTGGGAGCATGGTGCAAGCGTTCGTTTTTATAACTTTGCAGGGTATTGGAGCGGACTTGCAAAAACCAGTAAGAGCTTCCACTTAAAAGTAGTAAGAGTGGAAAGAGCGCGTATTGAATGGAAAAGGTTTTCATAAGCAAGTGATTAAAAAAGTTATAATGTGGTTGAGCAGCCTAAATCTGTCAAGTGGTATAAATATACGTACAAATATTTGCGATAAATAGTTCCTCCTCCCCTTTTTTTGTTGTTGTTTTGTTAAAATTGTAGGGCTACTGAAGTGTTTAATACTCTACTTCATTGGCTGCTTCTACCAACAGTTCAATGTTGGCCAACGCTTTTTTGTACGCTTCGCTGTAGATCGGCTCCTCTTGGATGACCAGCAGTTGCTGTTCAAAAAAGGGCAGTACTGTTTTTAGACGCGTCTGGTTGTCCAACGTCGTTTCAAAAACAATTTCTTTTAAGGCTTCTACATCTTCTTGAGAATTAATTTCAATGAGCCCCGCGTTGATGGCGCGTTTTAGACGTGGCTCGTTCAATCCCTCCACACATACCGTAAACGCATCTATAGTAATCATTACTAAGCTGAAAGCATAGGGACTGCGCAAGTCATTCTGCCGTACTTTTTTCCAAAAAATCGGGCTGCCCTGTGTTAGATCCTTCTGGTAGCCGAAGGGCTCCAATAAAGGTTCCAGTTGTTGCAAGGATTCTTCTACGTCCATGAGATTGTACTAATTGTTAAAAATACGGTTGTTGGTAGTCAATAATTGACGGTGTAAAATAAGCAGTCTGTACTGAAATGGAACAATTTTTACGCTATAAAGTGCGACTATAAAGAGCGTTTTAACGCTTCGCTAGGTATGGAATTACTAAATAGTAGTAAAAAATAGTACTTTTGGCGCAATACTAGCCCTTGTTATCTAAACTATTTTTGTTCACTTCTGGAAGTTTACAATACTTCTCTAGCCTATTCTACAATTCCGTGCTGCATCACTTTCTACTTTGTCTACTTTTCGTATGGTATGTTGTGCCAAGTGCTGCACAAGTCCAGCTCACAACACCGTTGGAGATTCTAACTTTCATGGAAGCCTCCCCAACTACCTATGAGTTTGAACAACTCTATGGCAATCCTCCCCGCAAAAATCGTACTATACTAGCACACGGCGTACACATTACTGCTGTAGACAACAAAGAGCATCAAATACATTACCAAGAGGCTTACGAAACACAAGAGCAAGATCATTTTCAACAAGCTACGGCATTGCTAAATGTCGAAAACCCTGCTTACAACAAGGCGCGGCGTTTGTACCAAAAAATACTCAAAAAACACCCTGACGATGCCATGCTTCATACGCTTATTGGGGTGACGTACTACGAAGAACAGCAGTGGAACCAAGCACGCCGCTGGTTTGAACAAGCCATAGAACTCAACCCCATAGACTATAAGGCACGCTGGTTGATGGGCGAGCTATTTTTGCAACAGCAGCAAATAGATACTGCCTTGTACACTTTAACAATGGCGCATTTATTTAACCGCAACCATCCGCGTTTGTTGAACCGTCTAGTAGAGGTTTACGAATCTACAGGCCGTTCTTATTACCGCAATTGGGGATTTGATCCCTTGATGTATGTTTATAAAGATGGGAAAACGGTCGTAGTAAGTGCCGACGGCATTTGGTTGACTTACG
>CAYUZF010000078.1:0-1281 GCA_964449615.1 uncultured Aureispira sp. | reverse complement strand
ATCGACGAGCGACTACTTGTTTCAACAAGAAATGGAGGCTGCTATTGGCACCTACATGACGTATACCGAACTCAAGCGAGACGATCCGCGCAATTACCCTGCTATGAATGCGCTGGGGCGTTGCTTGGACGAAGAATTGGTAGAGGAATTTGTTTTTTATGAAATACTGTTGGTAGACCGCCCTGCCCTAGCCTACCACCTGACCCCTGGATTCATGCAACGCATCATGAATTATATTCGCCGCATTCGTTCAATGGATTACGTTATTGATGAAGACTAGCCCGAAAATAAAAAATGGCAGCACTGTCAAGCAGTACTACCATTTAGTCTGTAAAGACTAATATACCAGTCGGTTAGGCGGTTCTAACCATTACGTCTTTATAATTTCTTGTAACAACAGCTTTCAATTCTTTGCGCGCAAAGAAAATACGGCTTTTGATGGTTCCTAGCGGGAGTTTTAGCTGGTCAGCAATTTCTTGATATTTATATCCATAATAATGGAGCATAAATGGTTTGCGGATGTTTTCATCCAAATTGTTTATCAAGATTTGCAATTCGTCCATCATGATAGAAGAACTAGCGCTGTTGACTACAGCTGGGCCGCCAGAATTAAGGTAAAATTGGTTGTCCGTCGAATCCAAAATGGTGTTCTTCTTGATTTTTTTGCGGTAATTATTGATAAAAATATTACGCATAATCGTAAATAACCATGCCTTCAGATTCGTGCCTTCTCTAAATTTACTTCTATTTCTCAATGCACGATATGCCATTTCTTGATAAAGATCTTTCGCATCTTCACTATTTCTAGTTAGTTTAAAAGCAAACTTTAATAATACTGTTTCTAGTTTTGTGATTTCGCTGTTGAAGTTTATCGTAGACATACATTGTGATTTCGTAAATGAGCAATATCGCTCCGTTTGTTTAAACAAAGATAGGTTAACTTTAAACAAAATGCAAGTTTTGTGGCACTTTTTTCTACAAAAGGTTAAACAAAAAAAAGAAGAAACAAGGTGAAATGCTACCTAACTGATTTAAAATCAACAACTTGCCTTAAAAAGCGCTTCTATAAAAAAAGGTAAACAAAACTCGTTCTTTTTAAAACAGGTGCTATTTTGGGCACTTCTAGCTATATGCTGATCCTCTTTTTAGGCTTTCCCTATACTACAATAGCTCCTCCAAAAAATTTCTGGAGGAGCTATTACAGCATTGTTTATTTGTGGGAGCAAACTAAGTACATTGTGTAAGAAGTTATTTAAGTTTTAGATTTTGAGGATTGACCTC
>CAYUZF010000077.1:13583-21852 GCA_964449615.1 uncultured Aureispira sp. | reverse complement strand
CAGCACAGATTTTGGAATGGAGAAACAGCGTTATTATGGCGACGGTGTTGTAACGGGCTACGGAACAGTCAATGGTCGTCTCATTTATGTATTTGCACAGGATTTTACCGTATTTGGAGGTTCTCTGTCGGAGACCCATGCAGAAAAAATCTGTAAATTAATGGATATGGCCTTGCGCAATGGCGCGCCTTTAATTGGCTTAAACGACTCTGGTGGTGCGCGTATTCAAGAAGGGGTAAAATCGCTGGGCGGTTACGCCGATATTTTTTATAGAAATACACGCGCTTCTGGAGTGATTCCTCAAATTTCTGCCATCATGGGCCCCTGCGCAGGCGGGGCGGTGTACTCCCCTGCCATTACGGATTTTATTTACATGGTAGAAAACACCTCTTACATGTTTATTACAGGGCCGAATGTGGTCAAGACGGTTACCAACGAAGAGGTGACTTCTGAGGAATTAGGCGGCGCGATGACCCACGCCAGTAAATCTGGGGTTACCCACTTTACAGCGCCCAACGACATGGATTGTATACACCAGCTCAAAACTTTACTTTCTTACATTCCTCAAAACTGCGAAGAAGAAACTCCGCGCCTACCTTACACAGCAGGCAACGAGGAGCGCGAAGCCCTGGACACCATTCTACCCGACAGCGCGAACGTACCTTACGATATGCGGGCCGTCATTCAAACCATTGTAGACAACGATTCCTTTTACGAAGTACAGAAAGATTATGCCGAGAATATTTTGGTAGGTTTTGCCCGTGTGGGTGGCCGCGCCATTGGTGTTGTGGCCAACAACCCTATGATTTTGGCGGGTTGTTTAGATGTCGATTCCTCTAAAAAAGGAGGGCGTTTTGTGCGCTTTTGCGACAGCTTCAATATTCCTTTGTTGGTATTGGAAGACGTACCTGGTTTTTTGCCTGGCACCGATCAAGAGTGGAACGGCATCATCACCAACGGCGCAAAATTGCTGTATGCTTTTTGTGAAGCCACCGTACCCCGTATAACGGTCATTACCCGCAAAGCGTATGGAGGTGCGTACGACGTCATGAACTCCAAACACATTGGTGCCGACCTTAATTACGCTTGGCCCAGTGCCGAAATTGCTGTCATGGGGGCGCGCGGTGCCAGTGAAATTATTTTTAGAAATGAAATAAAAAACGCTGCCGACCCAACCGCTAAACTCGCCGAAAAGGAAGCCGAATACGCGGCTAAATTTACCGATCCTTACCGCGCTGCCGCTCGTGGTTTTGTAGACGAAGTCATTCAACCCAAAGACACGCGCAAGAAATTGCTCCGCGCTTTTGCTATGCTAGAAAACAAAGTAGATCAACTCCCCCGCAAAAAACACGGAAACATACCGCTGTAGATTTTTTAGGCGCTGTGGTTGTTTTGGACGCTGCTCTACGACAACCACAGCGCTACTATTTACCTGCCCAACACAGCCATGCAACAACTGCCTCCTCTGCCCTTGCGCGCTGGTTTGCTCGAACATTTGCGCCAAGCTCAAAAAAAAATTAACCAACTCCCCAATTACTACCAAAAGGTCAAACAAGCCAAAATGCTATGGCAGACCAAAAAGAAAACAAAAGCTCAAAAATCGGCGTTCAGTCGCATAGAAAAGGCCTTGCAAATAGAAGGCAGCTATTGCCACTACTGCGAGGGCAATATAGGCAGTAGCATCGAGCATTTTTACCCGCGTGGTTTCTATCCTAATTTGACATTTGTTTGGAAAAATTTTTTGTGGAGTTGCCAAGCGTGCAACACGCAGTACAAAGGTGCTAAATTTGCACTATTTGCTGCGCCTAACAGCGCCCAAGTGGTTCCGTTGGTCAAAGATCGCAGTTTTGTGCCGCCCGCCAATCGGGATGCGGTTTGTCTACACCCACGTGTGGAAGATGCCCTAGAATATTGGCACTTAGATTTGGATACTGGATTGTTCCAATTACAGCCCAATTTGTCCGCTAGAGCGCAAGCGCGCGCACGCTATACCCTCGAATTGTTACAACTCAACAAACGCCCAAAATTGGTGCAAGGACGCCAACAGGCCGTTCAGCATTACTTGGATTGGCTGCAAAGTTTCACCCACGTACAGCAAGATAGTACTGGCTATTATTTGCGGCAATTACTTCCCCAAAAACCCGCTAGTTTCTACCAGCAACCACTAGCCCAACAACAAACCGCTGCTCACTACTATTTAGCACAACAGTTTGCACAACTGCCCTATCGCAGCGTATGGCGCAGTTTGGTACAACACTCCCATGATTTCCCTGAATTACAAATGCTGCTCCCCAAACTTCCCCTCCCCCTTTTTAGACGTTAAGGTTTAGGTTATATTTTCAAAAAAATTACGAACAAAGTAAGTTTCTGTGCTGTTTTAATGCTACTTCTTGTTTAACAAATTGATCACAACTGTTAAACAACATTATCTTTTATCAAACCATTCAATAGCAGAACAACATGAGAAGTACTTATCAACTATTTACACTTTTTATCTGTACCCTAGGCCTATTTTTCTTCACCTCCGCCGCTGTAGCCCCTGCCAAAGTAGTTGAAGAAAATCCACCTGTAGAGAGAAATGTTCTTTCTAAGAAGGAAATGAAAAAACAACTGCGCCAACAAGCGCGTGTAGCTCGTTTAGAAGCAAGAATGCAGCGTGCTAGCAGTGACAAGCGCAAACTGCGTCTACAAAAACGCATTGATGATGTACAACAGGGAAAAGATGCAGAAGTAACGATTCTGTCGGTTTTGGCGTTGATTTTTGCCTTTGTATTTGCTCCCGTAGGATTGATCTTGGCGATTATTTCTCGTAAGAACGGAGGAGGGATTTTAGCTGATATTGCTTTCTGGGTAAGTATCGTGGTAATTATCGTTTACATAATAGGTGTTATACTTTGGGTTATGGGACGTTAAGCATCAACTACTGTAATAATGAAACCCCTTCATTTGGCCAACGCTAAATGAAGGGGTTTTTATTTGCTCTTGAAGAGTAATTGGAGTTGCTACAAAACGCCTTCCGCTGCTAGATAACGTTCTGCATCTAAGGCAGCCATACATCCTGTACCTGCAGCCGTAATCGCTTGACGATAATCTTTGTCTTGTGCATCACCACTAGCAAAAACGCCTGCTACGTTGGTGTGGGTACTGCCAGGTTTAGTAATCAAGTAGCCTGTTTCGTCCATATCCAACCACCCGTCAAATATTTTGGTGTTGGGGGTATGTCCGATGGCCACAAAGAAACCTGCTACGTCTATATCTGTTTCCGCTTGTGTTTTATTGTTTAATATGCGTACACCAGTTACGCCTTCGCCATCGCCCAACACCTCTTGTACTTCGGTATTCCAATGGATGGTAATTTTATCGTTGTTAATAACGCGCTCTTGCATGATCTTGGAAGCCCGCAATTCGTCGCGACGAACGAACATGTGTACATTGGGACACATTTTGGAGAGGTAAGTGGCCTCTTCGCAAGCGCTGTCACCACCACCAACAATACCCACCTGCTTGCCGCGGTAGAAAAAGCCATCGCAAACCGCACAAGCAGAAACGCCTTTATTCATGTAGTTGCGTTCCGATTCCAAGCCCAAGTATTTAGCAGAGGCTCCAGTAGCAATAATAACACTGTGCGCGTGGATTTCCTCTCCTGCATCCGTCCACAATTGATGTACCTTTCCCGAAAAGTCTACCTTCTCAATCATAACTCCCTTGTTCACTTCGGTATCAAAGCGCAACGCCTGTTTTTCCAAGTCCATCATCATCTCTGGTCCCATAACACCATCGGGGTAACCTGGAAAGTTTTCTACGTCATTGGTAATCATCAACTGTCCACCTGGTTCTCTACCAGTGTATAGGATGGGTTTCATATTTGCGCGTGCAGCATAGATCGCGGCCGTGTAGCCCGCAGGCCCCGACCCAATAATTACACAGGTTGCTTCTTTAGCCATAATGCAAAATTATTTTTTGAATAGTCAGTTTATTTCAACCCCACGCAAATCCTGCGCCTAAGTTGATCCATTGGTGTAGGGGTTATTTTCCCCAAAGGTAGGAAAATAAACAGAGCTTTTGTAAACGGTTTTTTGGCGGCGGACAACCACAGTTACCCCCTATCCCAAAAACACCCCACAACCCTGCTGCTAATCAGCGAATTATACGTTCTAAGATACGCCGATCCCCCCAACTTAATTCTTTCTTCAAGGCTTCTTCAGGACTACACCAAGCTTGTTGTACATGCTCCGTCAAGACAATACGCCCCCTGACAAGCTGGCAGTAGAATGGCAGCAACAGAATTGTAAATGGGCTTTTTTTGACCAATACGCTAGGAAGTGCTGCACCAACTTGAATCTCTACGCCCAATTCCTCTTGCCATTCTCGTTGCAGCGCCGCTGCTGCCTCTTCTCCTGCTTCTACCTTCCCACCAGGAAATTCCCACTGAAAGGCATGCTGTTGCTGTGCCCCCCGTTGTACCAGTAAAAATTTTTCTTCTTGTTGTAACAATCCACAAACAACAACGATAGGCGCTTTCTCCAACATGATGAAACTATAAGTTTAATGCAATAAAACGGCAATTTGTAGCGATACAGCTCAAAAATAAGCCGACACAACTCAAAACTTGCTCTAAAAATAGGTACTTTTGTAGGACTATTAAATGAAGCAGAAGATTTTATGATAAATACAACAGTACGTTGGAGTTGTAGTATAGGCTTGTTGTTGGGGTTAGTGGCCTGTGCCTTAACGGATGCCCAAATTGATGGCAGTGTGCCTAGCGAGGTAGCTACAAGAGGTACAGAAACCGTTGTTGACAGTACTCCCGCCCCTACTCTGCCAACCATCGACACCATTCATTTGGCTGCTGTAGGCGATATTATGTTGGGAACGGATTATCCCAATACTCGTTCCTTGCCTGCCAACGACGGCATCGGTCTGTTGCACGGCGTGCAAGACTATTTGATTCCGTTTGACCTTACGTTTGGCAACTTAGAGGGCGTTATTGGCAGAGGTGGACAAGCCAAATCTTGTAATGATCCGCGTTATTGCTATACGTTTAGAATGCCTGCGCATTATACCAACCACTTAAAAAGAGCAGGATTTGATATAGTGAGCATTGCCAACAACCACGCGAATGATTTTGGTTCGGGAGGACGCAAGGCCAGTGCAGCCGTTTTAGATACTTCGGGCTTGTATTATGCAGGTTCTTTGGACAAGCCCTATACTATGTTTGAAAAAAATGGCGTCAAATATGGTTTTTTAGCGGCAGCACCAAACAGCGGCTGTTTCAGCATGAAAAATTACGAGGAAGCGGCTGAAATTGTGGCGCACTTGGATAGTCTTTGCGATATTGTATTGGTATCGTTCCACGCAGGAGCAGAAGGCGCAAAAGCCATCCACACGCCTCGACGGGACGAAATTTTCTTGGGCTACAATCGCGGTAACGTTTACAAATTTGCGCACGATTGTATAGATGCAGGCGCAGATGTTTTGTTGGGGCATGGCCCGCATGTCACGCGTGCAGCGGAGGTGTACAAAGGCCGCTTTATTACTTATAGTATGGGAAATTTTTGCACCTATGAGAAATTTAGTTTAAAAGGCCCTAAAGGAGTTGGCCCTATCTTTCAGTTGATGTTGGACAAACAAGGGCGTTTCTTGGGAGGCAAAGTGGTTTCGACCAAACAACTGGGTGAAGGGGTTCCTGTATTAGACGAGGAACAACAAGCCTTGCAGCAATTACAAGCTTTATCAACCAGTGACTTTCCTGAATCGCCGCTGGTTATTACGGATGAGGGGGATTTGTACGTTCCTGTAGACGATCTAGCCGCGCCTCTAATGGACAGTTTAGAACAAGACAGCGTAGTTAAACAAATTCAAAAATAAGTTCTTTGAAGTCGTAAGCGTGGACGCCGTTGGCACTTTGGATGTTTAAACGACCTTGCGCATCGAGACCAATAATTTTGCCGCGAAAAGAAACGCCTGTCCGAGCGTCTTTATAGGGGCGCCATACTTGGTAGCCATAGAGCAATTGCAAATATTGTGTTTCTAAGCGTTGATAATGTTGGGCGCGCAGTTGTAAGTAACGCTGCTCCAAATGCCCACAAAATTTGCCAATCAGGTCTACCAGATCGTAGGCGTCGCCTGTTTGTAGGCGCAACGAGGTCGCTCGCAGCAAGCCCTCAGGAAACGCGGTTTGGTTGATGTTTAAGCCAAGACCGATAACGGCACTGTGTAAGTAAGCCCCTCGCAATTCGTTTTCTATTAGAATACCACCCATCTTTTGGTCTTGGTAATAAACATCGTTGGGCCATTTGATTTGTAGCGCATCAGCGGGAAGCAAATACATGGACAATAGATCGTAAACGGCCAACGCCACTACTTGGTGCAATTTAAATTGTTGTTCTACTAATAAAAATCGAGGATATAAAATGACCGACAAAAGGATGTTTTCGTTGGGCGCACTTTGCCAAGAACTGCCAAATTGTCCTCTGCCCGCTGTTTGGTAACCCGCATAAATGGCAGTTCCTTCTGTTGGATTGCTTTTTGCCAAGAGTTGTTTAGCATAGGCATTTGTCGAATCCAAGTTAGCTTTGTACCACGCAACTTTTCCGACAAAAAGGCTGTTAGAAATAATAGGTTTTATGTCCAAACTTAACGCTTTATAAGGTATAAAATTACTGGATGTTTAACCGCAGATCAAAAGTAAACTTTTCTTTTGGCTTTTTAGCTTTTAATACTTCAATCCAAGACATAAATAATTCTTCATCAAATCACTAGACTATTGACTAATAAAACTTCTGCTTTTCAACAGCAAGCCCCTCAACCCAGCGTACTGAATAGCCTCATCGTAGATGCCATGCAAGACAACAAAGGAAAGGAAATTGTTTTGTTCGATCTTCGTCATTTAGAAGACGCTAGCAGCGATTTTTTTATTATTTGTCACGGTACTTCTAATACACAAATTGCAGGAATTTTAAAAAACGTAGAACGCCGTGTACACGAGGAGTTTGGCATTCGCCCCAATCGCTCCGAAGGTACACCAGGTAGTTGGCTTCTAATCGACTACTTTTCTGTAGTTGTACATGTTTTTTCGGCAGAGAAAAGAGCGTTCTACAACTTGGATGATTTGTGGAGCGATGCCAAAATTACAAGCTTCGAGGATTAATAAAAATCTTCAAGTACTTTTATTAAGCTTTCATTAACCCAAAAGGTAAAGATTCTAACACTTTCAGGTCAACTTTTTGATAGGATTAGAGTTGTAAGACTAACTAGGAACCCAAATGGGTTCACATCGCAAAAACAGTTTTTGACTGTCACAGATGTAAGGCTTTTTGCACGGGCAATAGAGCGATGAACACTCTTTTTGCTGGTTGCCCTCTAGTTGCTAGATAAGGGAGGTTGCTTTTCAACCTCATAACCAATATACACTATTACGATATGGAACAAAAAAATTCACCGAGTAACAAACCAAAATTTAATGCGTATTGGTTTTACGGCATTATTGCGGTGGTGGTACTCGCCCTCAATTTCTTTAACTTCACGGGTAGCATGCCAGATATTACAATAGCGGAGCTTACGGAGTATATTGAAAAGGGAGACGTTAGTAAAATTGTGGTCGTCTCGACAGGCGAGCAAAGCAAACACGCCGAAGTCTACATCGACAAGGAAAAACTGGACGAAGAAGCTTATAAAAAAGTGTCGCGCTCTACCATTGGTATGAACAATCCAGGCCCACATTTCAAATACACTATTATTGAGTTGACGAACTTTATGACAAAAGTAGAAGCAGCAAAAAATAGTTATGAAGAGAAATTCGCGGAAGCAAACCCCAACTCTGAAGAAAAACCAAACGATATTCTAATTACCGCAGACACTAAAGGTACCCTAGCAGGTATTATTGTGTGGCTGTTTCCCTTTATTTTGTTGATTGCCATCTGGATCTTCTTCATGCGTCGCGTTGGCGGCGGTGGCGGCGGTGCTGGCGGACAAATTTTCAACATCGGTCGTTCTAAGGCTACCTTGTTTGATAAGGATACTAAAGTTAACGTTACCTTTAAAGACGTAGCGGGCTTGGACGAAGCGAAAGAAGAGGTAATGGAAGTGGTTGATTTCTTGCGCAACCCTAAAAAGTACACGGTGTTGGGTGGTAAAATTCCTAAAGGGGTTTTATTAGTAGGCCCTCCTGGTACTGGCAAAACACTTTTGGCGAAAGCCGTAGCAGGAGAAGCAAACGTACCCTTCTTTAGTATTTCTGGTTCGGACTTGGTAGAAATGTTTGTAGGGG
>CAYUZF010000077.1:13243-13564 GCA_964449615.1 uncultured Aureispira sp. | reverse complement strand
TTGTTCCGCCAAGCAAGAGAGAAAGCGCCTTGTATCATTTTTATTGATGAGATTGATGCAATTGGACGCGCCAGAGGTCGCAATTCTATGCAAGGCAACGACGAGCGAGAAAATACCTTAAACCAGTTGTTGGTAGAGATGGACGGGTTTAGCACCGATAAAGGAGTAATTCTAGTAGCGGCAACCAACCGTCCTGATATTTTGGATACGGCCTTGTTGCGTCCTGGTCGTTTTGATCGCCAGATTGGTATTGGCAAGCCTGACTTGGTAGGAAGAGAGCAAATTTTCAAAGTACACTTGAAACCGATTCGCATCAGCGAC
>CAYUZF010000077.1:12374-13233 GCA_964449615.1 uncultured Aureispira sp. | reverse complement strand
TTTCAAGTACATCTGAAAAATATAAAAACAGACAAAAATATAGATATCGCAGTATTTGCAGCTCAAAGCGCCGGGTTCTCAGGCGCAGAGATTGCCAATATTTGTAACGAAGCAGCTTTGATTGCAGCGCGTTACGACAAGTCGGAAGTAGAAATGGTGGACTTCAACAAAGCCATTGACCGTGTGATTGGTGGTTTAGAAAAGAAAAACAAGCTGATTTCTCCAGAAGAGAAACGCGTGATTGCTTACCACGAGGCCGGACACGCCATTAGTGGTTGGTTCTTAGAACACGCCCACCCTTTGGTGAAAGTAACCATCGTTCCACGTGGTTTGACGGCACTGGGTTATGCCCAATATTTACCCAAAGAAAAGCACATTGTACCTCAACAACATCTATTGGATCAAATGTGTGGCCTTTTGGCAGGCCGAGCAGCGGAAGAAATTACCTTCGGACAGATTTCTACAGGCGCTCAAAATGACTTGGATCGCGTTACCCAACATGCGTACAATTTGGTTATGATTTATGGTATGAATGGTAAAGTTGGAAACGTTTCTTATTATGAAATGATGAAAAACAACCAGTTTGCGAAGCCTTATTCAGAGGCAACTGCACAATTGATCGACCAAGAAATTCGCAAAATTATTGAAGAGCAGTACAACCGTGCGTTACAATTGTTGAAAGAGAAGCGCAAGGAATTGGAATTGCTGGCCAACGAGTTGTTGAACAAAGAAGTGCTGTTGCGCGCTGATGTGGAGCATTTGATTGGCAAGCGTGTTTATGACGATGTGCCTGACGAAAAAAACGGTGAAAAAGCCGCAGGAGATAATCCCACAATGTTATTGGCTCCAATTTTCTTAG
>CAYUZF010000077.1:0-12364 GCA_964449615.1 uncultured Aureispira sp. | reverse complement strand
TGTAGACACCTTGTTGGATCCGAATGATTTGCCAGACGAGAATCACTAAAAAAGATTTTTATATCCTATAATGCTGCCCGTTCTAAACTCGCTTTGGAACGGGCTTTTTTTTTAATAAGTTCGCACAAGCGCCACAAAAACCCTATCTTGTGTTCTTAACCGTTAGGCATCAGGCTTTTGCCCTTTGCAAATTGGGGAATGCAACGAGCCTATATTTTTAACCAGAACTGAAACAAGTGGATTCTGCTAGAAACCGCATACTTAATCGATTAAAAACAAGAGCGGATCGCTCCGAGCCTCTGCCCTATCCCAACGCACTGACAGGCGACTTATTCCACGAGGCTACGGATGCCTTAGAAGTCGTTTTTGCGGAGCAATTTACCGCCAATGGAGGGCGCTTTGTTTACTGTGAATCTGTTGCAGTACTAGGCGCACAGTTACAGCAATTAGTCCAACAACGGCAATGGGAGGCCATCCATTGCAAAGAGGATAATTTACAACACTTGTTGGCTGCCCAAAAGCTACCGTTACAAACGGAGGTAGAACAGCCTTTGCAGGTTCCTGCAAGCTTGACGACTTGTGAAGCGTTGATTGCTCGAACAGGTACTATACTTTTGAGTAGTAATACTGCTTCTGGACGGCAATTGTCTATTGTTCCTCCAGTGCATTTGGTACTGGCCACTCCCAACCAACTCGTTTACCACCTCAAAGACATTTTAAGCTTGCAAACTGCCCGCGAAACCGCCTGGCCTTCTATGCTTTGCTTTGCCTCCACCAACAGCCGTACCGCCGATATTGAAAAGACCTTGGTCAATGGCGCACACGGTCCTAAGGAGTTGTTTGTCTTTCTATTGGATACTTAATTTCCTTAAAAACTTCAAATTTTTAGATTTTATCACAAGCATTCTAAACAATGAAAATAATAATTCTACTGAGTTTGTTCTGCTGTCAATTCGCTTTGGCTCAACCTGCTGCTGTCGAGGTTGTAACCATTAAGCAAGAGCCTGTACGCGTTGTAGCGCAAGAGGCAGCGCAACTGTACGAAGATGGCCTTTACCAAGAAGCGTACCCTTATTACGTGGCCTTGCGCGATATGCGCAAACGCTTCAGCACAGAAGACAGCTACCGACTGGGCAAAACTGCTCTGGCAGCCAAAGATTATGCCTACAGCCAAAAAACATTGCAACCCTTGCTGCAAAAGGCGAATGATTTTCCCTTGATTCATTACGAATATGGCTTGGCACTGAAATACCAGGGCGAATATATTTTGGCAAGCCAACACTTTCAATCGTATTTAAACAACTACGGCAGCGAAACCAACAACGATTATGTGGCACTGGCTCAAATGCACCTCCAAACATGCCAAAAAATTCTAAAGGAGCGTGAAAAAACTTCGGCTTGGTCTTTAGGTTATTTTGAGGACAAAGAAGGCGAAGAAGAAATGGTGTATCGCTCTGTGACTAGAATGAGCAAATACGATGTCGGGCTGATCGAGTGCCAAACGCCCCAGGGAAGCTGCATCAAAAAAATATACCCCGATAATCGTGTAGAGTTGTTGCGCGGCGCTGTAGGCAATCCAATTTTTAACAGCTCTTCGCCTTTCATTGCTCAAGATGGCGAAACAGTGTACTTTTCCCAACAGGAAATTGGAAAAGCAGAACACAATATTTTTATGGGGCGCATGGCCGCCAACGGCGAAATTATAGACATTCGCAAACTCGGCTCCAATGTTAATCGCGTTGGTTATTCCAGTACCCACCCTACACTTGGCGTTACAGAAAAAGGGCAAGAAATTCTCTATTTTGCTTCTACCCTACCTGGCACACAAGGCGGCTATGACATTTGGTATTCCATAAAAACAGTTGATGGTACATTTACCCGTTCGTACAACTTGGGAACAAGAATTAACGGAGAAGGCGACGATATTACCCCGTATTATTACCAACAGGCCAATGAATTGTACTTTAGCTCAGAAAAACCGCAGGGCTATGGTGGTTTGGATGTGTATAAAATGACAGGAGAGAAAAAACGCTGGAAAGAGGGCGAAGCGCAACACCTTCAAACGCCTGTCAATTCTAAAGGCAATGATTTCCACTATAAAAAATTCAGTCCTACAGAAGGGGCGTTTTCTACCGATCGCAAAGAGGGCAAAGAGAAAATGGTAAAATACGAGAAGCTGGTGGGCGCTTAAACGCCTTTCTATCTTTTTTCCGTATAAAAGAGCCACAATTTTTAGAGAAATTTTGTGGCTTTTTTATGCCTTCTAATCAACTTAAATTCAGTGCTTTAGACACAGCTAAACGCACTAAAAAAACAGCCAAAAAAGGGAAAATGAGCTAAGTTTTGTCCTTGACTATAGCGGGTAGCTGCCCTATATTTGTATCAACAACTAAAACAAATTAAGGGGATTTGCTAAAAGTTGTACTCAATTATTAGGTCTATTCATTATGAACTTAAGGGACGAAGTTCGAATAGCAATAATCTTGTTAAGCTAGCAGTCTAGCAATTTGAAACGTCTAAATTGCTGCTGCTAGTATTTTTCTTAAAAAATACACTTATAGTACGATGTACGTTAGTCAGCTATCTAATAATCACAACAGCACACTACTAACCTACTAAAGAAGCGCTCTGGCAAAGAGTAGAACTTCTATCAAGAGCTGCCTTTTTGGGGCAGCTTTTTTTATGGCTACTGGTAGGCATTCACTACAAACGCACAGGGAGCTGTTGGGTAGCTTGCTGCGCGTTTTTTAATCGGAACGACCGTTATGGGTTTATTCTTTTGTACAATCTACTTTTATACTGGGCGTAAAAATAACATTGGTCGTCAATGCACCAAATATGCGTTCTTTGTTGACAGTTAGATCCCCAGCAATGCGGTAATTGACATCGCCATACTCCTGTTCGGGAATGGATAAAATGGTGCAGTCTTCGTTGAGCTTGCCTGTTACGGCAAAACTTTCTTGGGTACCTGTATTTTGATTTTTATTTTGAAATAAAAGCACAACTTCCCGCTCTGTTGTGGCCTCACTAATTTCCAGTACAGTGGTAGTATTAGGATTGGGAATTGTTTCTTTATAATTGCCCAACAGCGCTGTTCTACAAGGAGCATCAACCTCTACGTCTGGCTTGTCGCAAGCAGTGTACAGCAATAGAGCAATCATGCACGGGATTAAAGAAATTATTGATTTCATGGTTGTTATTTATGTTCTAAAATAATTAAGATCAATTGCCCTAGACTATCAAACCCTTTGTAATTGCCCAAAAGTCCGTTTTTACAATTGGACTCAGGCGATCTTCTGCATACTTTCTTAGGGTTGTTTACCGACATTAATTAAAAATTGTCCAGCATTGATGAAAGCCGTTCCTTTGATGCTGTCGCCAACAATGATTAAATCAGCTGTGGAAGAAGACTGGTTGTTGTAGCTCGTTCGCTGGCTTTCACTTATAAGCTGGTCACAGTTGTTCATTAGGTAACCTGAAAGCGTTTCAGAGACAAGGGCAAATAAGTTTGGAAGCTCTATTAGGTAGACCGTTGTAACTGAATTGTAAGAGCCTTCTGGACTTACTTGCAACGTAATCGTTCCCCCATTTTGGCCACCGCTACCTTGATACAGACCCGCTATTTCTTGGCGGCAATCGGTAGGTTCGGTTTCTGATTTAGCGCAAGCTGACAACATACTAGCAAGTGCCAATGCATATAGAATTTTCATAGTTGGTGATCTTGGTTGTGAATAATTTTATCCAGTGGTTCTATTATTAGATGCCCAAAGGCAAGACTTCCCCTATTTGTTTGCTGCGCTTTGATAAGCTGCTCTTGATATTTTTCTCATAAAAAAAGCACAACACCAAAAAGGCATTGTGCTTGTAATACGTTATTCTTAAACGTGTTATCAGACGGCAGTGGACTACTGTTTATCCAAATTCACGGGTAGATTTATACCATCCAATGTTATGGTTCCTGTAAGTTTGGTATCCGTTACGGCCAACGTTCCGCTTACCTGAGTTTGGGCAATTGTTTGTGTAGGAATCGTCAATACATTGCAATCTTCGTTCAACTCTCCTGTTACCGTATACGTATTGGTACCTGTGTTGGGATTATCAAACGTGAATACAATGGTGGTTCCTTTTTCTCCTGCGCCCTCTTCTACTTTAGCAGTGGTTGTTCCACCAAAGCCGTCGCTTCCTTCGTAGGTCGCAATAACACTATCTCTACAGTTGGTTTCTTCTTCTTTTTGACAAGCGGTAAACAGTACCGCACTCAATAAGGCGATGATTAGCAATTGAATTTTCATAGTTTTTTTGTTGTAATGTTGTGAATTGGTCTCGCTGTAAAATTATACAAAAAAAAGATAAATGCAGCAACTTACCTCCTATCAAAAAGTACGCCTTTTTATAGTCGAGTAGAAGCCTCCTCCAAACATTAGAGCGGACGCCTTACTGTAAACGAGCGCCATCTATGCTCGATCTCTATACTGGCATTAGCAATCAGTTGTGCCCTATCGTAAGTTAAGTCAATCCAACCTTCTATAGGAATATCATCAACTATTTGACGGCTGATACGCAGCTCGTTGCAAGTGTCATTTAAGTCAGCCATTACGGTTCCAGTTAGGCGCTGTCCGTTGGTAGCAGGCATGTCCAGTATATAGGAAATAAGCACTTTATCTTTTTCTGCTAATTCTTGTATAATTAAAACATTGCCTGTTGCAAATTGCCCATTATCCTCCTCATAAGTCCCTAAAATGAACGTGTAACACTCAGGGGATTCTATTTTTTGGCAAGCCGCATATAATCCTAAAGTAAATATTAGGCAAAGTAGTTTACAGTAATTCATAGTTAGTCATTGGTTACTTAATTTTATAAGTAGACGTCCGTTAATGGTCTTGGGTTGCATTTTCAATTCTAAAACAAGCGTACAAAAATTGCCCCCCCCTCGCTGCCATTTATTATTTGTCGAAAGCGGGTCTTTTACAACATCAAAAAGCGCCATTCCGATGATCGGAATAGCGCTTTATTATACAGTGCTGAACGCACATTAGGAACTAAACTACTGCTAGCTTACTCTTCTGTTGTATCGTTCGTGTTGCTTTCTTCGTCTTTCAACTGCTGCTTCAACTGAGAGAACGCACTCAAGTCACCCAAAGTACTCTTCTCGTTGTTGGAGTTTACTTGCTTCACAGCTTGTTTGGCTGCTTTCTGGTCGGCACGTTGAGCATCTTTTTCTGCTTGTGCTTCGCTGCGTTTGGCATCGCTGTAGTAGCGAGAGTGAGAAACTAAGATACGCTTGTCGTCGCGGTTGAATTCGATTACCTTGAAGATCAACTGTTCGTCTACTTCTGCCAATGTACCATCTTCTTTTTTGATGTGGCGGATGGGGGCAAACGCTTCCAAACCGTAAGGCAACAAGACGATCGCGCCTCTGTCGTCACGGCGCAAGATGGTTGCTTCGTGGGTAGAGCCTTCAGGGAAAACATCGGCGAAGGTATCCCAGGGATTCTCTTCCAATTGTTTGTGTCCCAAAGACAATTTGCGGCTGTCTTTGTCGATGTCCAAAATGATGACGTCTAGTGTCTCTCCTACTTTGGTAAACTCAGCAGGGTGTGCAAAACGCTTTGTCCAAGACAAATCAGAGATGTGGATCATACCACCGATACCTTCTTCCAATTCGATGAATACACCATAAGGCGTCAAGTTTTTCACTTCACCTTTATGCTGCGAACCTTTGGGGTATTTTTCTTCGATTTGAGTCCAAGGATCTTCCTGTAATTTTCTCAAACTCAAAGACATTTTGCGGTCTTCGCGGTCTAGTGTAACTACTTTTGCTTCGTACTCTTGTCCTTCTTTGAAGAATTCGCGAGAGTTGATCGGTTGGCTGCTCCAAGAAACTTCCGAAACGTGGATCAAACCTTCTACACCTGGCGTTACTTCCAAGAAAGCACCGTAATCCTCGATGTTTACAATGCGCCCTTTCACAACAGAACCTGGCTGAATTTCCTCGGCCAGTACATCCCATGGATGTGGTTGTAGTTGCTTTAGACCCAAAGAGATGCGTTTTTTGTCGTCGTTGAAATCCAACACTACTACGTTCAATTTCTGGCCATTCTCCAATACATCGCTTGGGTGTTTGATACGCCCCCAAGAAATATCGGTAATGTACAACAAACCATCCACACCACCCAAGTCCAAGAACGCACCAAAGTCGGTCAAGTTTTTCACCGTACCTTCTAGTACTTGTCCTTTTTCTAGTTTGGAGATGATTGCCTGGCGCTGTTCTTCCAAATCACTTTCGATCAATGCTTTGTGTGATACAACGGCGTTTTTGATAGCTTCGTTAATTTTAACTACCTTGAATTCCATTGTTTTACCAACGTATGCATCGTAGTCAATAATTGGACGAATGTCAATTTGTGAACCAGGAAGGAAGGTTTCTAAGCCATCGATGTCAACGATCAAACCACCTTTGGTTTTACTAATTACAGTACCTGTAACTACAGTTCCCTCTTCGAAAGAAGAAACGATGTTGGCCCAGGCAGAAAGCAATTTAGCTTTGCGGCGAGACAGTACCAATTGCCCGCGCTTGTCTTCTTGTGTTTCAACGTATACTTCTACGACATCGCCAACAGCTAAGTCAGGCATGTCGCGAAATTCCGTACGAGAGACGAGTCCATCTGATTTGCTGTTCAAATCCAATACTACATCACTATCTGTAATGAATACGACTCTACCAGCAACGATTTCAAATTCTTTGATGGAACTCAAGGTACTTTCGTACAAGTTCTCATACTCCTCAATTACACTATCTTCGTAGTTCAAATCTCCTTTTGAACCTCTGTCCCAATCAAAATCATCGTGTGCAGATTCCTGCTGTGCTTCAGTAGCTTCTACTGTTTCTGTTGAGGTAGTCTCTTCAGTTGAAGTAGGTTCTACTGCGTTTGTGTTTTCAACAACTTTTTCTTCGTTGTTTTCGTTCTCAAGATTCTCCATATTAGAAAATACTTGGTTTTTAAAAGGTTAAGAAATAAATTTTAAGGCACTTCAAATTGCGGCAGTTAAGACCACCACGAACTTTTCAAAGTGCCTGCAAAGGTAAGTTTTTATTAGAACTTATCCAAATTAGTTGTCGCATTCTAAAAAGGAAAGCGGTATGGGTTAGCAAAACGCTTACTATTAAGCCCCTTTCTAACCAATACCGCCCTGTTAAGCAGTTCCTTAGAACTATTTTTTATTTCTTCTTACGTCCGTTCAACAGCAGTTGATCCAAATTAATCGACAAGCCGAAATGATGGGCTGCCCCTGCTACGTGGTAGCTTCCGAAACCATAGTCCAATTGGAACTGCTTGACGCGGATGGCACAGCCGAAAGAAAAGCCCGACAAGTTGTTGAGGGTAGAAATGCCCAACTCGCCTCGACGCATGTGGTTGTAGCCTGCGGCTACCCGAAAGACTTCTGGTTGTCCTTTCTTACCAAACAGCAATTCCATGTTAAAAATCAGATGTCTAAAAATGTCGTCTACTACTTTGCCTGCGCTGTTGTCGGGCGTAGGTTCGCCGTTGCTAATGAGTACTTGTTGGTCTTGGTTGCTCGGGTCGTCGTAGACAATGCCCCAACGTTGTATGTTGTGAACAACCACCGAAAAGCGCAAGGGAATGTATTTTAGGCGGTGGGCAAACCCTACTTGCAAATCGAAGGGCAGCGGCTCTTGATTGCCGTTGCGGTTGTACGTAGAGAACTGGGTGCCCATATTTTTGAACACCAACGACAAATTGAGGTGTCGAGCCGTATCGGTAAACATCGCGGCAGCATCAAAGGCCATTCCTGTAGAATTGAACTCCCCCAGGTAGGACAGAATGGTTTTGGCGTTCATTCCCAGCGATAGAAATTTACTAACCTGTAAGCCCGTTCCTATATTAATGGCGTATTCCGCTGCGCTTGTTTCTCCAATCTGCATGCCTGTTTCGTCGGTCATGGCAAATTTTCCATAACTGATGTACTGCAAGCCTCCGTGTACCATTAGCGGCTTTTCGGACTGCTTGATTTGGTGGCCATAAGCCAAATAGCCGTGGGTAATGCCTCCCATATAAACACTTTGGTTGAGGACAACACGGCGGTGCATGGCGGGGTTGAGGGCGGCGGGGTTGTGGTAAGCAAGGCTCAAATCAGCGTCGCGTACCGTTATCAAACTTCCTCCAGTTGCCGTAATACGGGCAGCATTGGGGATTCTCATAAACTCATAGGTGCTGTTGCCACCAATTTGGCTCCAAACCGAAACGGCTCCCAGCATTCCTAAAATCAGCAAATAATATTTCATAAACGAGCGCTATTTGTTTTGCCGTCTGACAACGGAACTTTGTGGTTAATTATAGCCCCTTGCTCTACCATTAGCGCAAAGCAAGGTCTAAAAATACGAAATAAATTCAGCTTCTCTCTTCTTGTTTTTGTCATTCCTCACAACAAGATTTCTCAAAGCGGAAATATAAAGTAGAAGTACAGCGCGATAGAGTAGATTTTATGTAAAAAAGGCAGCGTTCAGAAGGGCATCTATATCTTTAGACTTTCGTTTTAGCTTTTTGGTTGGAATTTGCGAAAAGGGTTTTACAACTTTGACGGTCACCAATAAGCTTCTTTGCCGAATAAAGGAATAATGCACACTTGTTCTTTCCAAATTGGCGACATAATTGTACTGCTGTTGGGTACTTCCCTGATTGATTTAACTTGCTTATTATGATAAAATACCTACTCGCTTTGTTGAGCTTGTTTGTTTTGTGGTATTCTTCCTCTGCCCAAGAACAAGTGTATGTTGGCAGCGACCTCCATCCTGCGCAGCACAGCCGCATTCAAATAGCGACGAGCATTCCTTTTCCAGACATTAAAGTCCAGATTGGACAGAACATTCCTTTCGAGGATGTTGTAGTAGGCATTACTACGGATCTCAGAAAAGCGGATTATGTGCTTGCTGCCGACAGCCGCACGGCCAACCGCCGTGTGCTGGTGGATGCTGCCGCCAGATTTGCCGCCCTCAAAATACAATACGGTGCTCAACTTCCCTTCCCTGCGGTAAGTATTGAAGTGCGAAAAGACAACAGTTTTCCACAGTCCGAAGTCCAGCACTGGATTTACAGTGAGCGCGGCGAAGTTTCCGACGTAGAAATTATTGCTTGCTTGTTGCCTTTGATCCAATTGCGTGCACAAGTGGCGCAAGAACGCCCGCAACCCCAGCGGCACACCTTACGACAAACGGATGAAAAAAACGTAACTATTACTACCGACCTTGCTTTTCCAGATGTCGAGGTTTTAATTGGGCGCGATTTGGTGAACGAAGATATTAGCGTAGGGATTACGAACCAGCGCAACAAGGCCGATTATAAGCTTACTACAAGAACACGCATTGTTTACGACAACGGAAAGGCTTCCAATGATTTGAATGTTCTCTACGGCGCAGATATCAGTTTTCCCGATGTGCGTATTGAGGTGCGAGAAGACGCTTTTCCAGCACCCGATTATTGGATCTACAGCCAAGACTTGAATGTTTCTGACGAAGCGATTATTGAAACGTTGTTGCCGATTATTTTGCGGGAACTGCGGTAGGCAATACCCGTTGCACATTTGGTAACGCATGTTGTAGAGTTCTGCGCTGCTTTTCCGATGTGCCCTGCTACTACCTACCTTTAGGTTTATGTGCCGCTAGGATTCCTGTCCAAACTCTTTAATAATGGCATCGCACAAACTGCTGCTGGGTTTTACAGCACCTTTTGCAGCGGTCCAAGTGGTACAACATTGACCATCCTTGCAGACCATTTTTTTATCCAAGACGCCTTCAGCATCGTAGAGTTTTATGAGGCCATATTCTAAGTTTTCATCGTCGCCCTTGCTGGTAAATTTACCTTCTGCTTTAAGGGTACCATTCTCGTTGTATTCTTTAAATGGTCCCTGTGTAACGCCCCCCTGGTGTTCCACTTCTTCCTTTTGGGTGCCGTCCATGTAGTAACCGCGCAAGGTGCCTTCGATTTTTCCATCTACGTACGCACCGCTCTGTTTGAGTTGTCCATTGGGATAAAAATATTTAAATGGTCCGTGGTGTACGCCATCTTTGTAAGTCATAATCGCTTCTACCTGCCCGTCGGGATAATAGAATTTCTCAGTGTCGGTTATTCGATCGTAATCGTACCTGCGTTCTACCGCCAGTATTGGAGTGGGTGCTTCTTGTCCTTCTAGGGTAGTTAAGTTGTATTCCTTGTAATTGCCGTGTTTGGTATTGGAATTGGTGTCGAATTGATACACCACCTTGATGCTGCTGTCGGCCTCGTAGTCAACGCGTTCCTCTAAAGAAACTTCTACAGGGTATTCTTCTTTTGGCGTTTGGGTTGGGGGGTTTTCGGTGCTGTTGCAGGCAAAAAATAGGGCGCTGCTCAGAATAAAAATAACGGTTCTCATGACAAATAAATTATAGTTGGGAAGTTGGTGATTATGCCTTCCTAACAGCGCTTTTCTTCAATTTGTTGCTGATTAATCAGGTTACCACGTTGGTTTTGGTAGAATAATTGCGCCTCAAAACGACATTTGAAACAACAACACCTCTACCTATGTTTTTCCATTTTCTGTTACCCGTATTTTTTACCTGCTTCACTATTTCATTGTATGCCCAACAAACTATTTATGTTCCCACGGACAACGGCGACGGAGGTGCCAGCCAAAAAAGTGTCCGTATTTCCACCGATGTTAATTTTCCCGATGTTCGGGTGCTGCTGGCCCGCGATATTGCTTTTGAAGATTTCAGCGTAGGCATTACGCCCTTTCCGCGCCAAGCGGATTACATTTTGACAGCGACCCCTGCCGATGCTGCCCGTACGGTGTTGCTGGACCACTGCGACCAATTTCCCGAATTGAGCGTGCTTTATGGCGCTGCCTTATCTTTTCCCGATGTGCGCATTGAATTTCGCGATAGCGACCACGGCTTGGCTCCTGATTTTCTGATTTATACGGAACGAACGACCGTTTCGGAGCAAGAACTGTTGGCTTGTCTGTTGCCGCTGATTTTGGAGCATGCACGGCGGTAGGGGTTATTTTTTCAAAAACCTAATATTGCGTTGCAGTCCCTCGTATTTGGTGCGTTTGACGGCTGATTTTTTAAAAACTTTCTGAAAAACTTCACGGGTAATTTCCTGCCAATCACGGGCTTCCATTTCCAACAAATCGGGGTGTGGCTCAAAGGCGGGTTCCTCGTGGCGTTGGGAGAAGCGGTTCCAGGGGCAAACTTCTTGGCAAACATCACAGCCAAACATCCAATTGTCGAATTGGCCTTGCAAAGCGGTGGGTAGGGCGTCCTTTAATTCTATTGTAAAATAAGAAATACACTTGCTGCCATCTACCACATAACCATCGGGATGAATCGCCTCTGTAGGGCAGGCATCTATGCAGCGCGTACAGCGGCCACAATAATCCTTGATGGGGCCGTCGTAAATCAACGGCAAATCAATAATTAATTCCGTCAGAAAAAAATAAGAACCTTGCTGGCGAGTGAGGAGCAAACTGTTCTTACCAATCCATCCCACCCCGCTGTGCTTGGCCCAATCGCGCTCCAACACAGGTGCCGAATCTACAAAACAGCGCCCTGACAATTCTCCCACGCGTTCTTGCAGTTCGTTGAACAGTTGGTGAAGCTTCTTTTTTAGTACAAAATGGTAATCTTGCCCGTAAGCATATTGCGAAATCTTGGGCGCATCGGGATCGCGTTGTTTTTCAGGGTTGTGATAATTGTACAACAGAGTAACCACCGATTGGGCACCTTCCACCAATTTTCGGGGGTCAATGCGTTTTTCGAAATGGTTTTCTAAGTACTGCATTTGCCCGTGGTAGCCTTGATTGAGCCACTGTTCCAAGCGCCGTGCTTCTTCCGTCAATTCCCGCGCTTCGGCAATGCCTACAAAAGAAAAGCCCAATTCGTAAGCGCGCTCGCGCAGCCAACGCGTGTTGTCTTTAATAGTCATGATTAATAATATCGTACACGGATTATTCCACTACTACCCCTTTTAAACTCAATACATCGCCTTTGGGATTGGCGTTGCTGTAGACCGTAATGGTTGTAGATTGTGGGCCTACTTTACCTTTGCTGTCAAACCGCGCCTTAATGGCATTCGTTTCGTTCGGGGCGATGTCCAAAAAGGGATAACTTCCGATGGTACAGCCACAAGACCCTTTCACATCTTTGACCGATAAAGGCCGTTCACCTGTATTTTTAAATTTAAATTCATACTCAATTACATCGCCTTGCTGAATGGTATCGTAGGTATAGCTGGTTTCTTCAAATACAATTTTGGCAGGTTGACGCGTAGGGCGTTCGGCACGAGCCACCGCTGGAACGGTGTCGAGC
>CAYUZF010000076.1:13814-22090 GCA_964449615.1 uncultured Aureispira sp. | reverse complement strand
CCGTTTGGCCCCGTAGAAGACCCATCAAACTGAGGCACCAAGCGTCCATCCAAGCGCGGGCCGTAGCTGTAAATAAGTCCTCCATCGCCAGAATTGCCATCCACATAGGCAAAGTCGTTGCCAACGCCCTGTCCGTACTCGTTTTGGTACTGGGGCAAGCGCAAAATCGTTTCAGCGGTCACGCTGCTGTTGATAGAGACACCAATACCGCGTTGGTGGCGTCCAGATTTGGTTTCGATGACTACCACGCCATTGGCCGCCCGCGCCCCGTACAAAGCCGTTGCACTCGGCCCTTTTAGAATGTTGATCGAAGCAATATCATCAGGACTTAGTTCGCCAGCGCCGTTGCCGTAATCCACTTCTTGAAAACCAGCGGCAGAAGTTTCGGTGTTGTTGGCAATTAGTTCGTTGCTGATGGGAATACCATCCACCACAAACAACGCTTGATTATTTCCCGAAAGGGAAGACTGCCCACGGATAAAAATATGCGAAGAAGCACCAATTCCCGTAGAACCGTTGGTAATCTGCACACCGGCAACACGCCCTGCTAGGCCATTGATTAAATTTTCCTGTCGTACATTTTGCAACGTAGCGCCCTCAATTTCTTGCGTGGCATAGCCCAACGCTTTTTTCTGGCGCTCAATGCCCAACGCTATTACCACAACTTCTTTTATACTTTCGGTTGTATAATTCATGTTGACGTCTAATTGGGCATTGCCTGAAAGTTGAAAGATTTGTTCGGTCATACCCAGATAAGAAAAAACAACCGTGGCGGTGTCGGAGCTGACGCTCAACTCGTAGTTGCCCTCCAAATCAGAAGTAGTGTTGTTGGTGGTGTTTTTTTCATAAATAAGCGCGCCAATAATCGGTTCTTGGGTCTCTTGGTCTAGCACTTTGCCTTTGAGAAGGTGCTGTGCGCTCCCCGCAGGGGTGAGTAGTAGGCATAGCCATCCTAGTAGAAAGAAATGTTTCATAAATTACACGATAAAAAAGGTCATAAAATCCCACAGGCGAAGTCTCTGAGAAACTTTTCCGCAGTTGAATGTCAAAAAAAGAGGGGTCGGTCTTTGATTAGACTAGAAATGGAATGGTGTCGATTGGGCGAAGTGTCAATGGCCAATCGGAGGCGGGCGGTTGTACCGTGGTGTCGTGAAATTCTTTTTCCAAGCAGTAGGTAAAGTCAAAGAGACGCTGCTGTATTTTAAAACATGCGTATAATAGTGCAACCAAAGCCGCAATACAGAGAACGGAGCCGTCTGCACAAATCGCAGCAAATCTTCCCAGGTATCCAAATCGGAAAGGGGCGGCAAGTGGTGTAGATGCTGGCTGTTTGTAGAAAATTGCGCGCTCAACGCTTGGTATAAGGTAGGGCTTTGCCAGGGTAAGTTGGTAAAGGCTTCTTTTTGAAATTGTTGTCGGTGTAAACCAAGGAGGTAAGCTCCGCCGTCTGTAGCAGCACCCAAAACGCTCTGTGTAGACGAAATTTGTTGCGCGGCATGGTGCAACAAGGTTGTATTGAGCAGGGGCGTGTCGGTACCTACCACCAACACTTGCGCAAAACCCTGTTGCCAAATTTGTTCTACGGCATGGCTAATGCGCTGCCCAAACGACCGTCCGCGCTGTTGGCGCGAGGAAATTTCTACCACAGCATAGCCCGTAGCGCGGGCTACGCGGCGCGTGTGTGCAATGAGCGTCTGGGCAACACGGCGGTTGTTGCTAGTCGAGCGGTCGCTAGCCTTCCATTTTTGTTGCGCCTCCTCTTGAGCCGTGCGCGTAAAAATTAATATGGCCGTTTGGTGGTTCATGTATAAACTTGATACACGCGGAACTCCGTGCTTAGCCAAGGTACGGCAACATTTTAAAGAAAAAAAATGCGGAAATATTTATTGACAGAAGAAGGGGGTTATTTGACGGAGGCCGTAGGCAACAAAGAAACAATCTTTGTATAAGTAAGATGCAAGTACATTTGCAGCTTACTTATACAAAGTGGTAGCTTATAGTTATTGCTGTTCTTTCTTCAAAGTCTGGCGGATGTATTTTTCTATGGCCATGGTCATAGAAGGCGTATCGGGCGTTGGAGCCGCAATGTCCAAAATAAGACCCTTGTCCAAGACCGCTTGCGCTGTAGTTTTGCCAAAAGCGGCAATGCGCGTGTTGTTTTGTTTGAATTCAGGAAAGTTGTCGTACAGCGAGTTCAAGCTCAACGGACTGAAAAAGACCAAGATATCGTAGAAAACATCTTGCAGGTCAGAAATGTCGCTGCTAGCAGCTAGGTACATGGTCGACTCGTCGTAGTCAAAGTCGTTTTCCTCTAAAAAAGTAGAGAAGTTGTGGCCGCCCAAATTGGAACAAGGAAGCAAAAACTTTTCTTTCTTTTTGTATTTGGTCAAAAACGGTTTGAGGTCGGCGAGGGTACGCTTGCCAAAAAAGACTTTGCGTTTGCGGTAGACGATGTGCTTTTGCAAATAAAGGGCCACGGCTTCGGACTTGCAGAAATATTTCAAATCCGTTGGCACTTTGTAGCGCATTTCGTCGCAGAGTCTAAAGAAGTGGTCTACAGCGCTTTTACTGGTAAGAATGATTGCGGTGTATTCTTCTAATACAATTTTCTGCTTTCTAAAATCTTTAGCCGTCACTGGAATCACCTCGGTAAAGGGGCGGTAGTCTATTTTCAGACCAAACTTTTCCACCAATTTATCGTAGGGAGCGCGGTTGTTCGAGGTCGTCAATTGCGTCACCAAAATGTTCTCCACTTTGTTGAGACGGTCTTGTGTATTTGTTGCCATTCAGATCGTTACTTTCTTTTAGAAGCTCTGTCAAAACTTCTACAAAACATACAATAGCTTTAGCAAAATCAGCATAGGAGCTATTTCGACGGCACAAAGGTAAACAATAAAATGGAACTTTCGAAATAAAATTAAACTAGCAGCCGCTGCTAAGCCCTTTAAGGTACGGTAGGTATAAATTAACGCTAAGAGTATAACACTAGCGTAAAAAGCGCCGTACTGAATGCCAGCAGGGACATAGGCGACCAAAAACAAGAGGGGCAAAAGAATAAAACCAAGTGCTTTATTGGTATTAAAAACGATGAAATTATACGTCTCAATTTCTTGATGACAGGGTAGAACTACCGCCAAAAGTTTCAATTGCAAGTGTTTGAGCGCATACACGCAAGCCACACCCACTATAAACAGCAAGAGCATTCCGAAGCTGTTGAAGGGGTGGTCTGGGCGCAACACATCGACTGCTAAGAATAAAAAAGTACCCATTGCCGCCACAAAAAACAGATAACTCATCAAGCTTTCTATTTTGAGAAAACCTGCCTGTTCCCGCTGAACATTCTTATTGGCACTGGTACTCAAAAAGGCTTGAAAGGTCAAGCGCACCTCTTTGGGGTAAATTGCCAGCAACATGGCCATAAACGACAGCAAACCTAGCAAGAAAAAAATCAGCCATTGGGTATTCTGTTGAGTCTGGGCATTTTTACTGGCAAACAATTGAGAAAAAATAGCCGTCCCTTTCTTTTTTTGCTTTTCTTTGATGCTGCGTTGGCGGTTTTTGTCTCGCCCTGTTAGGGCAAAAGGATTGTCCGATTCATCAATATCAAAAATATTGTCATTGTAGTATTTGCGCGGCAATTTGCTTTGTAGTACCTTAAAGGAACTTGGAAAATAAGAACTGCTCAACGTCTTGGCAATATCTGTGCTGGACACTAAACGAGGTGTTGTAGCTACTGCTACCCGCGGCACCACAGGTTTGGGTTTGGGAGGCGGAGGCGTTTGCTGCGCAACGAGGGCAGTGCTGAAAAATAACCATCCGAGGAGGAGTAGGCTCCCTATTTTGTAAGGCAATGCTGGAATTGGAAGAATGGTCAAGAAGAAAAGGCGATTTGTAAAAGTTCTTTATGTAGTGCTAAAGCTGCCACAAATGTACTAAATTCAAGGGGGATACTACGGCTCCTCTGCATTTTTAACCGTATTTTTAACGACAATGCCATTTTTATCATGACTGAACAAGCGCTTCTACAAGCAGCCGATTCCGATATTCTCGCCTTTTTGGCGCAGTTGCCCAACGATGAAATTGGCCTGTATACCCACGCGCTGGCTATACTATGGCAAGTACATCCCGATCCCGATATTCAAGCAATTGCAAAAACGGTATTGGACAAATTTGACAATGCCAGCCAACTAGAGCAGCAAGAAAAGGCCCTGCGGATCTTCGATTCTATCATCAGTTATCCTCCCTGGACGGGCGACCACAAAGCCTTGCAACAGCAAAATTACGCACTTTTTGAAGCTCAAAAAGCACCGTACGAAGGGCTGCTAGTCAACACCCCGCTGTTTTTAGAGCGCTATCTGGATTTGGGGCGTCGTTTGTACAAAATGTTTGAACTCTTGCCCGAAGCCAAAGCTTGCTTTGAAAATATTTTAGTACTCTTGCCCGAACAGCCCGAAGCCTTGTATGCCTTGGGGCGTTTGGTAGAACAAGAAGGCGCTTATCAAGATGCGATGGCCTATTATGAGCGCTGTATCCAACAACAGCCCGAACACGTGTATGCACGCTTGCAACTGGGATTGCTGTTAGTGGAGCAAGAACAAGCCTACGAAAAAGCAATTCAACACTACCAAGTTGTATTGGAGGTGGAGCCTTTTATGGCCGAAACGCACGTACGCATGGCCGAAGCACACCGTGCCGCTGGCGACTTGAGCCGCGCCAAGCAGTTTTTGGACATCGCCTTAGACATCAACCCTTACCAAGAGGAGGCGCTCAACGCATTGGGAATTATACAATGGAAAGATGAAGGGAAAATAGATGCGGCCATAGCTACCTTTGAAAAGGGCGTCGATCATAAAGTACACGGAGATAGCAGTTTGTTGTTGGCGAGTTTGGGCCGTTTGCACCAAGAACAACTGGGCGATTTTAACAAAGCGCGGTTGTATTATGAAAAGTCGCTTGCTGCCAACATGCAACAGCCAGAAATTTTTCAGCAGTTGATGAATTTGCTGGAAGATAATTACCAAGATTATGGCGCTATGACGCAATACTACACCGATTATTTAGCGAAAGCAACAGCGACTCCTGCTATACATACGGACTACGCCGCCTTTTCCATCAAATATTTGCACGATTACGAAACTGCCCAGCAGCAGCTCGAACACGCACTCGCACTAGAAGAAGATTACCCGCCCGCGGTTGCCCTTTCTCTACAAGTCAATCAACAATTGAGCATAAACGGCATGGACGACGATGATTTGTTATTTGAGGATGATTTTGACGACGAGGACGAGGACGAGGACGAGGACGACGATTTTTCGGGAGGAGGTGCTGCGGGGGACAACTAGTTTTAGACTGCCCATGAGCACTTCTGTACAAGCGCGGTTGCTAGTTCTTCTTTTGGTTGTTCTATTATTAATAAATAAGCGAGGACTATGCGCCCAATCTACGGGGATAGAACTGAACTACCAATTGGGGTACCACCTTCCTATACACCCGCGTTATCCTGCGCTGAACGACGCTGCACACGGTTTTGAACTGGCCGTTCTGCATCAGGCAAAAAAGGAACGCCTGTGGGCAATGCTGCACCGACGTCCGCAAATCGCTTATTTGATGGGCGTACAAACTTTGGGCAATGCACGGGTATTGGGGCAGGCACTGTATGCTATGCCCAGTTTGAATTTTTGTTGGTTTAAAAAGCGGCGCTTGGAGGGGCAGGTTAGAATTGGCTGGGGCTTGGCTTATGTCACGCGCTCTTTTCACAGCACTAATAATGCGGCTAATATTGTTCTGGGAGCGCGGTGGAATGCCTGCGCAACGGTGCGGTTGTTGCTGCGTTATCGCCTAACAGCGCGTTGGCGCTTGCAGTTGGGACTGGCGGCAAGCCATTACTCCAACAGTGGTTTTGTGACGCCCAATTTAGGGGTTAATATTCCTGCGCTGCAAGTAGGCGTGCAATATGAATGGGGACGGGCAATAGCACCCAACGACAGCTTCCGCCGTCAAACGCTGGCTGTACTTCCGCCACTCTCCAAACAGGTTCGTCCTTTTGTACGTACTGCGCTCGGATTTACCGAAAATGTATCCAGCCGTGGGGTCAAGCATCCAATTTACGGGGTTTCGTTGGGCGTGTCGCGCCTACTGGCCAGAAGCAGCAAGTTGCTTCTGGCAGTAGATTACTTGTACAACACCGCACCTAGAGCTTTTGACCAGCACCAAGCGTTGCGCGCCCTAAAACATTGGGATTATGCGCGTCTGTCTGTGCTGGCGGGACACGAATTGCTGTTTGGGCAGTGGAGTTTGCACAGCAGTCTAGGGGTTTACCTTAATGCACACCGCTACCAGCGCAGTCTATTGACGGCGGAGTTGGGTTTCAATTTTTACAGCCGCAATTATTTTGAGCAGCAAAGTCAGCAATTTTGGTTGGGCTGTCATGTGCGTACGTATGGGGGAGAAGCCGAGTATGTGCAAGTGGTGTTGGGGTTTCAGTGGTGATACGGGATGGAATGCAATATGGCGATTTATTTATATAATTTGCCTTGTTTTTGATAATCTAGGGTATACCCTAAATAGGTATATAGTGTAATGTTGTTTCTTGGGGTTGTATTTATTAACCATCGAAAAATAATAGCTATGGCTAGTTTAGAAGGAATCACGATCTACGAAAGAGAGAATTTAGATGCTGCTGGGAAGAACGATTTGTTAGGAGTTGGCGAATATCCCAATATGGCAGAACTCGGATATAACAACAGCATAAGTTCTATAGAGGTACACGAGAACTATTATGCTGAAATATATCAAGATACAGGTATGTCGACAAGCAGTAGTATAACACCTGTTCCAACCTATTTATTTCCAGGAGAGTATCCCAACTTTCCCCAATCATCTAGTTCTTCTGTCAATTGGAACAACAATATATCTTCTATTGTAGTAAAGAAACATTTGTCTCAGCTTTTTCCCTCGGTAGAGTTTTACACTGGTAACAATTATACGGGCAACGTTCAAAGAATTGCAGCTACTTTAGAATCAGGCGAATACAAAAAGCCATTTTATAATTCTAATACCATAGACTCTATGAAAGTACCAGACGGAGTAACAGTTACACTTTATGACGGTGCCGATTTTAATGGAAGGTCTAGACGGTTTATAGCTGGGGAGTATTCCAATCTAGGACTGTACAGATTAGGCAATCGCGTGGAGAGTATAAAAATAGAAGCCCCGAATTTAGAAATTGTTAAAATAGAATGCAAACAACCATCGACACCTCTACTGCCTATTGACGACGATTCTATCATTTCTTTGTCCAGTAAAACAACCAATAGTCAGAATGCAGAGGTATCTACAACCTTGCGATTGAGAGAGACGGTAACTACTTCTACGACGCATACGCTGACGGAATCAATTTTTAGAGGAAAATCTATAGAAGTCAGCGCGTCTTTTTCATTGAAAGCGGATTGGTTGGGAGCCGAGTTTAAAACAGCTATTACGCGAACCATTAACAAAACAAAGACGGTAAGCGATGGAAGAATGGAAGCAGAGGAACAACTGTTTGAAAAGTCTGTGACTACTATTGTTCCTCCTGGAGCTACTATACAAGCAGATGTTACACTGCAATCTACTACCAAAATAGTAGAGGCGGTATATACGCTCATTTCCATAATTCCAGGCGTTCCCAGAAGCAGTCGACCAACTATAGATGTAGAAGGGGAAATTGAAATTGATACGTATTACATCGGTGAAGCAGAAGTCAAAGCCGTTTAGTGGAGTTTTTAGTTGGAAAATACTGAATTGTAAGTGTTAAATGACGAAAGTTATTTAACACTTTTTGCGTATAGTTAAAGCAGAAGCTAATGCTTTAAAATAAAACACTTTTAGAAAGGGCGTTTTCTCTTACAAATCCTTATTTTTGCTTCTTCCTACCCAAAAAGCGACTATTATTATTACAAAAAACAACAACATGGCGACTAAGTCCATCATTTATAAGACAAAAGAAGAGATAGAATTAATGCGTCAAAGTGCGCAATTGGTTTCCAAAACATTGGGACTAATGGCCGAGCACATAGAGCCTGGTGTAACAGGCTTGGCGCTGGACAAAATGGCGGAGGAGTTTATTCGCGACCACGGGGGCGAACCTGGTTTTTTGGGGATGTACGACTACCCGCATACCATTATGGTCAGCATCAACGAAGCGGTGGTACACGGCATGCCCAGCGAGCGTGCCATTCAAGACGGCGATGTAGTTTCTATTGATTGTGGCGTCTTTATGAACGGCTTTTTTGGCG
>CAYUZF010000076.1:8661-13804 GCA_964449615.1 uncultured Aureispira sp. | reverse complement strand
TCATGCTTATACGTTTGCGGTAGGAAATGTCGATCCAACAGTCAAAAAAATGCTGGACGTGGCTTTGGAGAGTTTGTACTTGGGGGTAGAGCAATGCCGCACAGGCAACCGCGTGGGAGATATTGGGTACGCCATCCAGCACCACAACGAAAAACACGGCTACGGCGTGGTTAAGGAATTGGTAGGACATGGTTTGGGCCGCGACTTACACGAAGAACCGCAAGTACCGAATTTTGGCCGTCGAGGACGGGGCAAAATGCTTCGCGATGGAATGGTAGTTGCCATCGAGCCAATGATTAACTTGGGGTCACCCAAAGTACGCCAACTCAAAGACGGCTGGACGATTGTTACTAGAGATGGCCGCGCTTCTGCGCACTTTGAGCACGATGTAGCGATTGTGGATGGTAAGCCCGATTTGTTGTCTACCTTCGATTTTGTAGAGGAGGCTTTGGCTAAGAAATAAGTAGCTACAAACGCTGCAACTTTTCTACTACTTATGGTGATCTCCTTGCTGGTTTTTTAGCAAATAAAGCAACTTCTATATCCACTAACCTAAAAACAGGCAAAAATGCAGCTCATTTTTGCCTGCTTTATTATTCATCCTTATGAAGTGTATTTTTATACTGGTAGGTCTATTGAGCGTCTTTTCCCTTTTTGCCCAGCAGGAAGCGGGGCCCTTCTTTTTAGAAGGGGAGCCAGTGCAGGAGAACTTTCAAACGGTGCTTAACATAGAGTTGGATAATAACTACGTGTTTTTACCCGTCGTTATTCAGGGCAAAACGTACCGTTTTGTATTTGATACAGGTGCTTCGAGTGCGATAAAACCTGCTTTGGCGGTGCAGCTTGGCTTACAATCGGTAGGGGATACCATAGCTATAACCGACATTAACCAACAAGAACTACAGAGTGCTTGGGTAGCCGTTCCAACCTTTCAATTGGGCGACTTGACCATAGAAGGGGCTAATTTTTGGTCGATGGAATCGAAAATGTACGAAATTCTAGGAGTGGATGGAATCATTGGAAGCAATACCTTTGAGGGATTGGTGGTACAAGTCGACAAAGCAGCGCAGCAACTCACCATAACCGACCGCCTAGCTAATTTGAACCTCAAAAAAAGAAATGGCCAGCGCCTGCTGCTCTCGCCTTACCAATTGATTCCCTATGTCAATGTTTATTTTGACAGTTGCCAGAATCAAGCACAGGGAGTGTTATTTGATTCGGGCGACAATAATTTTTATACCATGAGCAGGGAGGATTGGAACAGATGGCGTGCCCAGCGGCCCGATTGGACGACCCTTACCACAACCAATTCCAGTGGCGTGATGGGGTTTGCAGGGCGTTTTGTAGACACCACCACTCAATATATGTTTGAATTGCCTTCTTTGCGAATCGAACACCTGTGTTTTGGAACAGTGCGGAGCAACACCACCGCTGCGGCTACCTCTGCCATTGGTGCAGGAATTTTCTGCTATGGCAAAGTAACGATAGACTATCAACACGAACGATTGTTTGTAGAGCCTTACGACCAACAGATCTATGCGGCTTGTCGAGAACGGCACAACCGAAAGAATGAATTGGGCATTGCGATGATACGGGTTGAAAATCGTTTAGAGGTCGCTGCGGTTTGGAAGGATTGGCCTGCTGATCAAGCGGGTTTAAAAGAGGGAATGGTGGTGACTCAAGTCAATGACCAACCCGCACCGTCTAAAGCAGAGGATTGGGCCAAATTTACGGATTTTGATTGGCGTGCAGCAGGCGATGAACTGGAACTGTACATCCTTATGGAGGATGGTACTATTCAGCGGTTTTTACTGCGTTAAAAGAAATGGTTGAGTAGAGTTTGGTGCTATAAGAACCAATTTTTTACAACGATTGTGCTGCTGCAAACGTATTAGTAGCGCATAGAGACTGGCTTGCTGCTTGATTCTTAAAATTATACAAAAGCCTTACAAGACAATAGGGTTAAAAATGCATTTTAGTATCTTGGCATTCAACAGCAACTCTATACCGTCATTCCTCGTGAAACCATTGTAACTACTTTGAAAAAAATAGACCAACTTATTGTACGAAGTTTTTTGCCGCCGCTCTTGATCTGGACGCTGGTGGCTATGTTTATTTTTAATATGCAGTTTTTGTGGAAATACATTGACGATATCATTGGCAAAGGGGTGGATACGTCTATTATTTTAGAATTGTTGTTTTACCAATCGCTGGCAATGATTCCTAGAGCAATGGTGTTTGGCGTTTTGATCGCGTCGGTGATGACGTTGGGCAATTTGGCCGAACACTACGAACTGGCAACCATGAAATCGGCGGGCTTGTCGATGTTTCGGGTGATGCTGCCTCTAATTTTCTTTTGTGTGCTGCTGTCAGGGGTTTCTTTCTTGTTCTCGGATCGTCTGATTCCAATTACAGCGCTTAAGTTCAAGTCCACCTTACACGATATTCGCAACAAAAAACCAGCGCTTTCTTTTAAAGAAGGCCAATTTAACGACGATTTTCAGAAGGTTTCTATTTTTGTAGAAAAAAAAGACGCTAGCGGAAAAGTACTCAAAGGCGTAAAAATCTACGATCACACCACTACAGCAGGGTACAAAGGGCAGACCAATGCCCTAGTAGGAAGCCTATTTTATACCAAAGATACGACTGAAACGACCATTCAAATCCCTGTACGCGAGGAAAACCGCGATTCCATTATCATGCAGGACACTTCCGTCAAACGCAGTTATTTGGTAGTGAAGCTGGAAAACGGTACCCGCTACGAGGAGTTGGACCCCGACGTAGAACACCCGACGGCCTATCCCCACATAGAAATGAATTTTGATTCTTACACTACGCTGTTTGATATGAGTGAGTTTGAATTCAACCAAACCGACAAAGATTTATTCAAAGGGCATTACAGCTTGCTGACGACGCGGCAACTGCTGCGCGCCATTGATTCCTTATACAAACGGCGTCTGGAACGCTACGCACTGCTCAAACGCAACATCGACGGAATGTTCCATTTTAGACGCGGCGGATTGACCGCCGAAGCGTTGGACACCCTGCCCGACGTATCGGCGCGCCATGCCAAGCAGTATTATCCGCCTCCTGTTAAAAATATGCCTCAACTGGTGTTAGACCCCAAAGCAGCCGATTTTCGCGAGCGCATTCCCGTTGCCAAACGGCAGTACATCTACCAGCGCGCCGTCGGATTTTGCCAGAACATCAAAGGGCAAGCATCGGGTTTAAAAACTTACCTGAAAACCAACCGACGCATGCACGCCGAGCATGAGAACGAGGTGCATCAAAAAATTTCGTACGCGCTGGCTTGTCTGCTATTTTTGTTCATTGGTGCGCCTATGGGTGCCATTATCAGGAAAGGAGGGTTTGGCTGGCCTATTTTGGTAGCTTTGAGTTTCTTTATGACCTTTTTTGTATTGTATTTGGTAGGAGAACGCTTGGCTAAAAGCGCGTCTATAACCGTTTGGGTGGGTTCTTGGTTGCCCAATTTGGTGTTGGCACCTTTTGGTATTTTATTTACGTACATGGCGCTGTACGATGCGCGCATTATAAGTTTGGATAAAATAAAACGTTTATTCGCGTTTGCCCGCGCTTTATTTAAAAAGAAGCAAGTAGAACAGTAAGATGAGAAAACAGGAAAATACGGCTACGGCACTTACACGAGAGAATCGTTACTTGCAAGCCAAAATTGACGACTTTGTAGCGGAAAATCGTTGGTACGTAAGTAGTTTTTTGGCCTTGTGGGGATTGGTTTGTTACTTGTTGTTTGCGGTGGTAGAAAAAGGCGATGCAATTTTATTCTTTGCCGAGCACAGAACCGCAATGCTGGATACTTTCTTTCTATTTTGCACCCATATAGGCGAAGGCCACGTTTATCTCATAGCGACCATTGTACTGTTGTTTATCGGCTATTCCAAAAGTTTAGCCATCTCCATCAACGCCGTATTGGTCTTGTTGATTAGCCATAGCCTAAAAAGCTTCTTTAAACACGAACGCCCCAAGCGTTATTACGATAACTTGCTTGGGGAGCCCGAGTTGCCTAATTACATTCCCAATGTGGAAATATTGGATGGTTGGGAAACGAGCTTTCCTTCTGGGCATACGACTTCTGCCTTTGCCTTTTATACGCTCATTGCCTTTTTTATACCCAATAAATGGGCAAAATTGTTTTGTTTGCTTTTAGCCACTTTGGTAGGCTTGTCCCGCGTCTATTTAGTACAACATTTTCTCAAAGATATAACTACAGGAATGTTGACAGGCTTTCTAATCGCCTTAGTGGTTTACTGGGGACACGCCATGTTGTCGCCTAGCTTTACAAGCAGAAGATTGCAGTGGCGTAGAAGGAAAAAGCAATACTAGCTCCTTCATAGAGCGCGGCAAAAAATAAATATAGCTAACATAATAAAGGGGTTTTAATAGTAGTATCTTCGAAGCAACACTGGGAAGTTTACGCATTAAAATGTACAAATGCTAAAAGTAAAATAGTGTTGTTGGGAAACGAAGATTCCTATTACTGATGAAATAAATAAAGGTTGAGATTTAGTTGTGGAGCTTTGTTCTCGAAGCTCCACAACTAAAGGACTACTACTATCTACAACAGGAGAATAGTAGGGGAGGTTGTTAAGGTATTAGGAATTCTGCTTCTTGCGCTTAAAAATGCGTTGGTAATTTTGGGAGAGTAGCGTAAGATAAATCGCAACCATTGGGACGTTAATTTACTACATGATAAAATTAAATTACAGCAAAAGTTGGGTGGGTACGCTTTCTTGGACGCTAAGATAAGGAATAAAGGAGCATTTAAATCGGACATTTACTACTCTAAATCGGACATTCGGTTGGTTTTGGCTGGAAAACGGTAGGTTTTGACGAAAAAATGGTCGTTCGCTGTAACATTTTGCATTAAAAATGTCCCTACATTAAATTTTTATACACGATTAGGAAACACAGGCCTTGCAGTCTGTTGAGAACAGAAGAAAAAAATAAAAAAAAAATCTGTTTTTATTAAAAAAACCTACCCTTCTAGGACAGAAAGATAGGCTTTTTTGTTGAACGGTAAAAGGTGATTTGCAAGAACGGTGCAGTGGATTGCTATGTTTTGTTGCCAAAGCCATCCAAGCCGATTTTTTCCTTAGCAGGTATT
>CAYUZF010000076.1:4413-8651 GCA_964449615.1 uncultured Aureispira sp. | reverse complement strand
ATTTTAGAAGTTTCGCGGCTGAGGCGGTTGATTTCATCGGCCATCATGTTTCCTTCCATCAACTGTTGTTGCAAATTCTGCAAGGTACCAGGAGAGTAAGGTACGATGATGGAGCTGTTTTTCTCTCCAATGTCTTTTATGGTATCGTAGTGTTGAGTCAATAAAACAAATTGCATAATTTCTATAGGCGATACATCGTTGAGGGTGTTGCTAAAATCTTCTACTGAATCGGCAAACCCTTTAATGATGGCCAAACGCTGTTCGGCTACCCCCTCTCCCTGCAAGCGTTTAGATTCTTTGTCGGCTTCGGCATCCTTGATACGGGCAATCTTACGACCTTCTGCATCTTCAAAAATAGCTTCTTTGTTGCGCTTCGCTGCGTTGATGCGGTTCATGGATTCTTTCACCAACGCATCAGGGTCGATGTCTGTAATAAGCGTTTGTACGATTCTATAACCGTACTGTTCCATGTGTTCCGCCAATTCGTGTTTTACCGCTGTAGCGATATCATCCTTGCGCGAAAACACATCGTCCAATTCCAATTTGGGTACTTCCGCCCGAACGGTATCAAAAATATAGGAAGAAATCTGGCTGTAGGGATCATCGAGTTCGTAAAAAGCTTCTTTGACCTTATTGCGCATGATTTGCACATGCACGGAAACTTGCAGCTTAACAAAAACGTCATCTTTTGTTTTCGTCTCTATATGAATATCTAGTTGTTGTACCTTTAGGTTAACGGTACCTGCTACAGTTTCTAAGAAGGGAACACAAAAGTTGATTCCCGGGTGTAAAATGCGACTAAAACTACCAAAACGCTGGACAATTTTAGCGGTTTTCTCTTGCACCACCTTCACAGTGGAGAAGAATATAAAAGCCAACACAAGGACGGCTACAATTAATATTATGGCAGATGAATTCATAGAGAGGCGGTTATTTTAGAAGCGTTATAAATAAAATAGAGGGCATGAACCTCGCCCGATAATTGAGACTTTATAAGAAGAAAACAAACAACAGGTGTTTGTTTAGTGCTTGTTCAATATAATAAATAATGCGGAACCCGTTTTAAGAGTTCCCCAACAAAAATAAAAACATGCGATTGATTACTGTTTTAGCAATTTTGTGCTTGGCATTTGTCCTAGCTTGTACCTCTTCGGAATCTCCGACGCCTACTACCACCGCCCTGAAGGAAGACAGCGGTGCTAAGAGTGGCCCTTCGGGCGCTTCTATTTATAGAAACCGTTGCATCACTTGCCACGGTGCCAACGGCCGCATGGGCAACAACGGCGCAAAAAAATTACCAGAATCGGAACTCAATGTCGCCCAGCGCGCAGAAGTAGTAACACACGGGCGCAACATCATGCCTGCGTTTGAAGATATGCTAACGCCCGAAGAAATTCAGGCAGTAGCAGAATTTACGATGACTTTAAAATAATTGCTTCATGCGCTCGATAGAACTGCTGACTACTCATTGTCGCTTACGCCTGCCACATCCCAACGATAGCCACAGCTTACAGCGTTATTATTTAGACAACAAAGCCTTTTTCAAAGCGTGGTCGCCAACCTACACGGCTCGGCGCTTCGAAGTGGCGTTCATACAAGAACAAACCCTGTTGTTGTTGGAGCAATACCTAGAAGGCGAATGCTTGCCGTTGCTGGTTTTGGGACGGCGTTCCAACCGCTTGCTGGGGCGAATTACCTACACCAAAATTCAGCGAGGCAACTTGCAGGCTTGCATTCTAGGGTATCAAATAAATGCCGCCGATACGGGACAAGGTCTGATGACGGAAGCTTTGCGCGTAAGCAATGACTATGTATTTGAGGTGCTAAAACTACACCGCATCAACGCTTACATCATGCCGCACAATGTGGCTTCGCTGCGCGTTGTGGAAAAGCTGGGGTTTGGTTATGAAGGGTTGTCCAAATCAGTTTTAAAAATAGACGGTGCTTGGCGCGATCACCAACGCTACGCCCTGATAAATCCTGCTGAATGATGTATTATCCTGTTTATTGGCGGCGTTGTGTACAAAAGCGCCTGTTGCCCAATGCGCTCTGCCATCTAACACCTACACAACCCACCCTCTACTTGACGTTTGACGATGGACCGATCCCTGAAGTAACGCCCTGGGTTTTAGATCAGTTGGCGCAATACAAAGCCAAAGCTACTTTTTTTTGCGTGGGCGCTAATGTGGAGCGGCACCCCCACATTTACCAGCGTCTGTTGGCAGAAGGGCACCAAGTGGGCAACCACACCCAAAACCACCGCGACGGTTGGAAGACCAGCACCGCCGATTATTTGACGGAAGTCGCCAACGCTCGAAAAAACATCAACAGCCTCCTCTTTCGGCCTCCTTATGGGCGCTTGACCGCAGCGCAGAGCCATGCCTTACGCCAACAGGGCTATCAATTGGTGTACTGGGAAATATTAGCAGGAGATTTTGATGCGATGATTAATTGGCAGCGCTGTCTAAAAAACGTCCTGAAAAATGCCCAATCGGGTAGCATTGTAGTGCTGCACGACAGCCTAAAGGCTTGGCCGCATGTGCGAGAAGTGCTGCCGCGCTTGTTGGCGCATTACAGGGAGCTGGATTACCAGTTAGAAGCTTTACCTAAGCCACTGGTTCCGATGCTTTAGAGGAAATAGGAGGGGTTAAGACGGGGCCAGGGCGTGCTTTTGGTAGTTTGTCCAGCAATAAAATCATCGCGGTATAATAAAAGGGCAAACAGGGAATTTTGTAACGCGCCAACGCCCCGAAATTAAAAGAGGTGAAACCCACTGCAAAAGCAAAAATTATCGCAAAGATCATACAAAATAGCACCACAGGGTCACTGAACAAAGCCAATAACGTTCTTAAAATGCCTACCTTAAAAAAAACATAAATAGTTAAACCAAGTGTAAATAAGGCTTCTATAGCGGAAGGCAAAACGATAATTTTGCGCGCCTCCCACAAATAGGGGCGAAACAGCGCTACATTAACCGATTTTGGGAAAGCTTTGAGCAAACCCAGTGCGGTGGGGTCGAGCGTTCCCAAATCATAGCCCGTCCCGTTGTCGCGTTCGGTACTAAATTTGAGCCACCACTGCATCTTGGCAGCCTCTTCCATAAAACCCGCTAGGGTATATTGTGGAAACACAGAGCCGAGCACCCGAATGACCAAAATCCCACCAACAGCCCCCGCCCCAAAAAAAATCGGAGTGGAAAGCCGCCGCAGCGTATCGTTTTTAATGCGCTCCTTTATCATAAAAAATACCCAAATAACAATAGCGGGAAAGATGGCCAGCAACACATAAATTTTGGTGTTCTTCATCAGATAGGCGCCCAATACAATAAAAATAATAGAGCGAATCCACTTTTTTTCCTTGCTCACTACGGTGTGGTAAAAACCATTCACAAACAGCCCTAAGGCTCCAATTACAATAGAATCTTTCATAATACCCGTACTCCAAAACCACATGGAAGGTAGGTATAAAATAGCGAGCGCCAAGCGTTTGTGCAAATGCGGGTACAAATCGTAAAACACTCGAAAAAGTGCCCAACAGCCCAAAAAACTAAACACCGTCATGATAAAAGAAATGCCCAAATAAGTTCCAAATCCAAACAAACTCACCGAGCCTGCTACCCGAATAACCATCGCTTCTTTTTCTTGCCTAAAAAAACCGCGCAGCGTTACAGAGTTGTACGTTTCTAACGACCAATCGTTGATGTCCGTAAACAACATTTCCATAGCAGCAGAGGGATTGCTCAAAAATGCCGTATAGATATCGTAAGCCCCGATAAAATAGAAAAAGGTATCGCCATAACCGTAATAATATTGATACATACAGGCCGTCAACACTGCTCCCAACAAGCGCAAGCCCAACGCAGGTAAAAAATACCGCCTCAATTGGTTATCTTTGTAACGTCGATTGCGGTAGAGCGTAAAAATACCTACCCAAAAGGCTACAAGAAACGGCAACAACAGAAAATCTGTGATGTTTAGTATTCTCCAGTCCATTAAAAACATACGCGGAAAGCCGTTTGAGGAGGACTTCTTTCGAACAAAAATCGAAAAAAGGCGATTATAAGCAGTGATTTAAGTAGAAATGCTAAAAGAACGCTAAAGATACAGAAATTATGGAGGGAAGGCGGCAACTGACTTTTAGAATTAACCAACAACACACCCAAATCAATAGATTTTGACGGATAGCAAACGCCCCAATGGCGAACAAAAAAAAATAGGAATCGTCCTCAATACCGCATG
>CAYUZF010000076.1:4111-4403 GCA_964449615.1 uncultured Aureispira sp. | reverse complement strand
GAATATTTACAATTTCCGTCTGGGTTTGGTGCATGCACTGCTCCAAGCGGGCTACGCCGTGGTAGCCATAGCCCCCGAAGACGACTATGTACCACACCTAAAAAAAGCAGGTGCAACCTTCGTGCCTATTCAGCACTTGAGCCGCAAGGGCGTCAACCCTATTAAAGATTGGTTGCTCTTTCGCGAGTTGTATCAACTTTTCAAAAAGGAAGCGCTGGACGCCGTTTTGTTGTACACCATAAAACCCAATATTTACGGCAATTGGGCGGCGCGACGGGCAGGCATTCCCAGC
>CAYUZF010000076.1:1108-4101 GCA_964449615.1 uncultured Aureispira sp. | reverse complement strand
AATTGTCAAGCGCTTGTACCGTTCTGCTTTTCGCAAAGCGCCCCGTGTGGCTTTCCAAAATCGCGACGACAAGCAATTGTTTGAAGACTTGCGTCTTTGCCGTCCCGAACAGACTTTATTGATTAAGGGTTCAGGCATCAACACGGAGTATTTTCAACCTTTGCTGAAAACTACCCAAGAGGAGCCTTTTGTTTTTTTATTTGTAGGCCGTTTGTTGTACGACAAAGGTGTGCGCGAATTGCTACAAGCTGCCGAAAAATTACAAGCGGCGCGCGCCAATACGGTCTTTTGGATAGTAGGGGGGATCGACGAAGGCAACCCTTCGGCCATTCAACGCGATTTGTTGGAGCGCTATGAGGCACAGGGAGCCGTCGACTATCTAGGGCGCTCTTCGGATGTGCGTTCTATTATGCAACAGGCCGATGCCGTTGTACTGCCTTCTTACCGAGAGGGTCTGCCCCGCGTTATGTTGGAGAGTTTGGCAATGGGTAAGCCTATTATTACGACCGATGTAGCGGGCTGCCGCGAAACCATTCGGGAAGGCGAAAACGGCTTTTGTGTGCCTGCCGAAGACAGCACCGCGCTGTTTGAAGCACTGCTGAAAATGCGCGATTTGTCGGTACAAGAGCGTCAAAAAATGGGCGCTGTAGGGCGACGGATGGCCTTAGAGGAGTTTGACGAAAAAATAATTGTACAACATTATCTACAACAACTAGAAGAATTGCTGTAACGCCACCAACGGTATAGAAAAATTACCGCCCATCTTCTACCACCAACCGCGGAAGTTGTCTGCTGAGGCGTTGCCGCCAATTGTTGTTGTGTATCAAACGCGTATTGCCTCGGATGTCTATCTTTTGAAGTTTTGGAAGCTGCTGTAGGCGCTCTATTGGAATGGATTTTAGGTTGTTGTGTTGGAGGTGCAGTACTTCGACGGTTTGTAGTTGGTAGAGACAGAGGGGTACACTGTTAAACCCTTTTCTTTCAAGATTTAATACCCCGCCTTTTAAGTGTTCTTGCAAATAAGCAACCCCTCGTTCTACAGGTACTAAGGACAACAAATGTGCAAAACTTATTTTACCATTTTTATAAAAAAGATCGGCCAGTACTGGAATATTCAATTCGGTATCTCGAAGCGCGTGTAATACTTTTATGGGCGCATAGAAATATCTGGAGCGGTAGCCCTCTATAAACGTACGGGCACTTGTCGCAATCGTTACCGAGCTGTAACGCTGCAATACAACCAGCAATTGTTCTTGCAACTCGGTGGTTTGAGCCGTGAAACAGGCATAATACAGCGGCTCCAATAAGTTAGGCGAAAAACCGCCCTGATCCAGCATAGTAACCGCCAGCAAAATAGTGTCCTCTTGTTGGTTCAATAACAATTGCTCTATATTTTCTACCAAAGCAGGTTCCTGCATCAGGTAATAATCGCCGTTGCTGTGCAGGTATTCCAATACTTGTTTTTCGGATACAAAGGGTAGATTGCGCGCTAAGGCGGCTGTGTAACTACTGGCGGGCTGTTCGCCCAACAACACGTGGCTGGTGGTGGCTTCCCAAACTCTGCTGCCTGTAACCCCCACTGCTTTTAAGTGTTCCCAAAGTGTCTCTTCCGCCTGTTCAATGCTGCCGATGAGGGTTAATTGCGCGTTGGAATGTAGAGAAGGGCTGTTTTGAGTCGCGTATTCAATGGCACGGCGGCGTAGGGCAGGCGTATGGTAGTGGGCAGAAGGCGTTAGGTCTGTAAATGCTAAGACCTGTTCGAGGGTGCTGATCTTTGCAAGTTGAGTGTGATTTTGCGTAAGCAAATGCAGCGCAATGGCTCGTTGGACTGGGGGCGTGTTTTGTACCATCCAGTACCAATTGAGCGAATCTAAAGCGGCAACTTCGGTCGGGCTGTTTTTATAATAATACCATAAATTTGCGCAATAGCCAGGCTGCTTTTTTTGAAATGCACCAATATGCGTTTTGGGCAAGAACAGCAGTTGTAAAGCACTGTTTTCTAAACCTTTCAAAGAGCGGGACTTGATTTGGCAGTTATTTAATTGCAGCATTTTTAGCTGGGGCAATTGCCGCAATTGTTGCCAATCTCTAAAACTCTTGGCGATTCTACTGTTGCGCAAATCCAGCTGTTCTAGCTGTTGGCACTGCAACAACTCGGGCGGCCATCAAAAGAGATTTACTTTTCGAATACTCAAACTTTTTAACGGTTGCAGGCGCGGGAGCAATGCCCAAACCGTAGCGTCGGGCTGGTCTTCTAAATACAGCGCCCGCAAGCGGGGCCACTCTTCCAGCTCGGCAGGCAGTGCATAAGTTACGTTGTAATAACGCGGTTGGTCGTCGTACACAGCAAGCACCTCTACACGTTGCAAAGCTTGTAAAATTTGTATGGGAGCATGGTACAAAACGCGCGCGCCGATGCGCAAGACTTTGATACGCCTCAAATCCGATACGTCGTGCAGTTGTTGTTCGTTGTGTATGGTTGCTACAGGAAGCTCTTGTTCTTGAGGTGTCATAAGCAGTGAGAATTAGTTGTTGACCCGCACCTACGGCAGTTGTAGGATGGCTATTAGGCTTCTCTACTTGGTGCAGCCATAGGCCGTGCGGGTAGTTGCCGCATTCTCTTTTTGGTAGCTAAATACCCCAACCAACTTCCAAAAATCAAAATGACCATCATCAAGTATACGCCGTATTCGCCAACCCATTCTAACGTTGCTAGAAGAATCCCCAGCAGCGTCCCAACGATCAAAAAGGTGACTAAAGCACCTTTAAAAACCGTGGTAACTAAGGCTCTGTTTTTATAAGCGGCAAAAGCCAAGCGCCACCAGGGTACCAGCGCCAACAGAAGAATAACAAGGGATATTAGTAATAAATAGAGGTTCGTACTAGGCATAATGGTTGTTTTATAGTGGGGAAATAGTGCTGCACGTGCGTTGCAGCAGTAACGAGATATGCCTGCACAGTTTGCAAACAAAATTGGGGGTAGGTTACAATGT
>CAYUZF010000076.1:0-1098 GCA_964449615.1 uncultured Aureispira sp. | reverse complement strand
TTGAGTTAATGGTCGTATCGCATTATTAAATAAACGGCGATTGGTAAGGCTGGGTTTAACGTTTAGAGAGTTGGTAATAATATACTTGTAGTTGGGGTAATTCTTGGGCGACAGCCATTACCCAAGCGGTGTTGTTGCGCAGTTTCGTATTGCCCTGCACTAGTAGCCGCTTTAATTGAGGCATTTTTTTAAGCCCACGGACAGAGATGGTTTTTAGTCGATTGTTGTGGGATAAATTGAGGGCTTTGGTCTCAACAGCCTGAAAAACAACGGACGGCACACTGCTCCATCCGCACCCCGATAAATTCAGGGTTTGGCTGCTGTCCATACGGGTTTGAAGCAGGGCTAATGCTTCTGAAACGGGTAAGAATTTGAGCAGATAAAACAACCCTTTGGAATAGCGCTCGTAGCCGTATTGTGCCAGTTGTAGCAAATCCAATTCTGGATATTGAGCCATCTGTTTGAGGCGGCGCGTCACGGCCGTTTCTACGCTGTAGGGCGCAAACACAAGTTGTTGACTTTTGATGAATTGCAAGAATTCTACCGAGACATGCTGGCCCAACAAGCGTTCTAGTGCGCGCTTTATTTTACGGTCTTGACTGATTTGTTGCGCCCAAAAAAGCGCCGTCAGTAGCGCTTTAGGGAAACCGCCCTGCTCAAACAGCGTCAACGCCAGTTGAATGTTTTCGGGCTGCCCACTGCACAGCATTAGTTCCAAATGCTCCAAATTGCTTGCCTCTTCGGCTTGTGTTAGATAAGCGCTTTCGCACCCTGCCAAATAGTCGACTACTGCTTTTTCGGTGAGTATAGGAATATCCCAGCGCAGTGCCTCTAGGTAAGCGCCTTTGCAGCGTTGGCCGAGGAGCAAAAAATGGTGTTCGCTTTGCAGTTTGCTGCGGTATTGAATGCCTTGCTCCTTAAGTTGCCTCCGCAGCTGCCGTTTGTCTACGTTGAACGTTCCCACGATTGCCATTTGGCAATTTTTGGGCAAAGGCGCTGCGAGTTTAGCGCCCCAGCGCGCTTGGTAGTATTCCAACGCCCACAAACGCAGGGGTTCTATGCCCAGCACATCGGTTGCGCTCAGGACTAATTCAGGCG
>CAYUZF010000075.1:15224-22205 GCA_964449615.1 uncultured Aureispira sp. | reverse complement strand
AATAGCTTTGAGGCGTATCAATCAACCCCTCGCCCAGCAACTGCGCAAGGGTAGAAGGACTCAAACGCGCCTGTGCTAATTTCATAGCCTGCTCGATAAAGCCCGCATTCCTAGCCAAAACGACCCCCATGCGCGCCCCACAAGCACTGTAGCGCTTAGAAATAGAGTCAATCACAACGGCATAGTCATCCATGCCCTCCAATTCCAAAATAGACGTGTGGGTTTGACCTTCGTAGCAAAAATCGCGGTACACTTCATCGGCAATTAAAAACAGATCGTGCTTTTGAACGATGGTGCGCAGTTGCTCCAGTTCTTCTTTGGAATACAAATAACCCGTTGGATTACTCGGGTTGCAGATGAGAATAGCGCGGGTTTTATCCGTTATCTTTTTCTCAAAATCCTCCATAGGTGGCAAGGCAAAACCCTCTTCGATATGCGCCGTAATGGGAACGATTTTTACATCTAGCGTAGTCGCAAAACCGTTGTAATTGGCGTAAAACGGTTCTGGAACAATAATCTCATCGCCTGCGTTGGCGCAAGCCAACATAGCAAAAAGCAGCGCTTCGGACCCACCATTGGTAACAATCATTTGCTCGGTATTGACGGTTACTTGGTAGCGGGCATAAAATTCCACTAGTTTTTTTCGATAAGAAATAAGACCCGCAGAATGCGAATAAGAGATCACTCCCAAATCGGCTTCCTGCAGAGCTTTGACCCCGCTTTGCGGCGTTTCTATGTCAGGTTGACCAATATTGAGGTGGTAGACGTGAAGCCCTCTAGCCTTCGCTGCTTCAGCATAAGGCACCAAGCGGCGAATGGGAGAAGCAGGCGTCCGTTGAACACGTTGTGCAATAAGTGGCATGTAGGTATAAAGCGTATTAGTAGAACGAGGAACAAAAACTAGATAAATGTGTGTTTTTATTCCATAATTCCGTTAAAAATTGTAATGAATGAACTTAATCAAAATACTTATCCAGCGCTTTCAGCTAAACTACTGGGCTAGATTTAGTAAAGATACAAAAGCCCTTGCAAGAATCTGAAATTGAGCCGAGATATTTACAGTTTAGTGATCGGGAGTACAACTCGCTAAGAGTGGCTACTCCACTGTTTTTTCTTTTTTATAATAGACCTCTCTTTCCTCTAAGTATTGCATAATGAAGTCGAAACAAGCGGTATGTTTGCCCAAATACTCAGGGGGAAGAATGCCTTTTGTGGGAACCAGACCCTGCAAAAAAGCATTTACCGCTGCCGTAGCGGTGTAGCCCGTTGTACGCGCCATAGACGACGTTTGGGTGTCGGTATTGTAATGATCTAACAAGTTGTAGATCAGCGTTTCGGTAGCTCCTTCGCTGTTTTTGCCCTGGATACGGATGCGCATCACCGTCAGTTCTTCTTCGTCGGGATAAAGCTTCCAATTGTCAAAAAGTAGGCGTGCCGTGAAATCTATGGGGCGAATGGATTGTCCTTTTACGTCGATGGGTTCGGTGTCAAAGAAACCCGTGGCCTGCAAGACCTTGATGTACTCTACATGGTTGGGGTAGCGTAGGGTTTTTTCTTTTAGATTGGGGATGTGGGACATGGTGAATAGCAAAGAGCGCAAACCATCGGTGTTGAAGGCTTCTAAAGTGCCGATGCCCTCAAAGTCTAGGTATTCGCAATCACTCAAGGCAGGGCGGGTAACGATGTGCCCATTTTCCACATAGCGCGCAGGGCGGGTATACTCTTCCAACACATCAATGGGGGAAAAAGGAGCCTTGTATTGAAAGGGCCATTGCTTTATTTTGGGCAAGCCCCCAACACAGCAATCAAATTCTTGAATCGCAAGCCGTTCATTGTGGTAACCCAGCAACAAGTTGCTCATACCAGGAGCTACGCCGCAGTCCACGATGGCCGTCACGCCTTTTTCCTTGGCCAACGTGTCCAATTGCAAGGCATCTTGCTCAAAGAAAGAAATATCAACGACGTTTTTTTGTTGTAAAATGAGCTGGCGTAAGGTTTCGAAGCCTAGAAAGCCAGGAACGGCACAGACCACGAGATCGGGCTGCTGCACCGCTTTTGCTAGCGCATCCAAGTCCGTTACATCCAGTTTCAGCATGGTTAGGGCAGGGCATTGTTGCGCTGCTTTTTCTAAGGTTGAGTGATCGCGGTCTGCCAACGTAACACGGTGCTGCTTGGCCAAATCAATAGCCATCGCCGAACCCACCATGCCTGCGCCCAAAACTAATAGGTTAGCCATAAGATAATTGTATGATGAAGGTGAAATGGTTTAACAAGGGAATTCCAAGAACGTAAAAAATACCCTCTTAAACAACCATATACGTTTCAAATACTTGAAAAGATCAGCTTTTGCTGCTGACTGCTGGAAATACCAATGCATTATAATAAAGAGACAAAAAAAGAAAAATTAATGCTATATTGAGCAAGTTAAGTCCAGAAGCCTTTTCTTTAAGTAGCGCTTCTAGGAAAATAGTAATGCTGCCCTGCACTAACTACCATAACCAGTTGGGTTATCATGATGGATTCGAGTTTAATAGTACAAGCCTCCGATGCTGTTGTTTTTTTGATTGATGAACAGAAAATATTTCGCCATTATTGGACGAATGAAGAGGAAAAGTCTTGGTTATCTCCCCAAGGTTTTATTGGAAAAACCATTATGGCCGTTTTTCCCGATGGGCTTGGAAGCATAGACATAGAAAAAAAAATAGAGCGGGTATTGGCTACAGGTACGCCTATCAAATTTATCTACCAACCCTACAACCATCACCGAAAAAACAGTTGGTTGCGCGCAAAAATAATGCTGACTAAGCCCCACGACTCTACCGACAAAAGACTTCTTTTGTTGTCTCTAACCGATTGTACCGAAGAAGTCCATTCTTATGAGCAACATCCCCATCTATTTCAATCTCTAGTCGACCAAAATTGCGAAGCCATTCGCTACATAGATTTGGATTTGACCATTCGATACGTCAACGAAGCGACCAACCGCATGTACGGTTACGAAGAAGGGGAATTGATTGGCCGAAAGGTAAACCAAATCACACAAGACCCCAATATTAATATTGTAGAAGTTACCGAAATAATACAACAAAAAGGCAGCTGGACGGGCGAAGTTTGGCAGGTGCGCAAAGACCAATCTAAATTTTTATCGTTTTTGTCCATACAACTGCTTCGAGATCATCAAGGGCAACCAATGGGCTACGCCAGTCAAAGCAAAGATCTTTCTGCCCAAAAAGAAACCGCTACCCAACTCAGAACCATCATTGCCGAGCGCGAAACGCTGTTGCGGGAAATTCACCACCGCGTCAAAAATAATCTACAAGTGGTCACCAGCTTATTGAGCTTGCAATCCATTACCTTGCCCGACGAACACATCAGAGAGGTGTTTCGGCAAAGTCAATACCGTATCAATGCAATGGCCACGATACACGAAACGCTGTATCGGTCCAACAACTTTATGGGGATCGACTACCGCCAGTATTTGATTACGCTGTCGCAATACTTGCTCCTGTCTATGAAAGGAACCAAGCACCAAGTAACGTTGGACTTGAAGGTACCTGAAATTACACTCTCTTTAGATACCGCCATTCCTTTGGGGCTGTTGGTAAATGAAATTATAACCAATGCGTTGAAGTACGGTATAATTGGGCAGGAGCAAGGCAGGATTACGATTCGTTTGGAGCAAAAAAACAAACAACAATACGAGTTGTACATTGGAGACAACGGCAAAGGGTACGCGGAAACAATTAATTTTAACAACACTACTTCATTGGGATTAAAGCTCATTCAGAACCTAGCACGACAACTCAACGGAACAATCGAGCGAGACGCTTCGCAGCAGGGCACCTATTACCGACTGCTGTTTTTGGAGATACTAGACGAAACCCCGATGGATAAAGCGAAAGCGCCTATTTCGAAGTTGTAAAATAATGTCTTTTTTTTTAAGGTTCATTCGCTATTCAGTGATTTTTGATTATATTTGAGCGCTTTTAAAACAGCTGCGTAAAGCCCCCTTGAGCAGTATCTAGAAAGCGCAGCAAAACGACACTTTTAAACAAAAACAGTAAGACTGTCTTTTGCAAAATGGCTCACCCCTAATTTCTTCCTACTTTATTGGTTCCCTTTGTAAGTGCATAAATCTGCGCTGTTGATTTGTGCAAACAAAAACGGCCACCATGCGTGCTGCAAAAGATACTATTTTTGAATTTACGTTTTCTAGGCAACTAGAAAAACAAAAGGATTTGTTATGCGTTGGCAACAAGTATAGTTATAGCAACAACATTGTTTCAAGATGGGCGCCTAGTAGCTACCCAAAGCCAACGTTACAACAGGAAGAAAAAGCAGCGGCCCCGCAGGGACTTTGCTTTAAAGCATACACCACAACGAAAACGTTATTCGACCATTATGAATAAAGAACAGATGAATTATCAAGACCTATTGCAACGGACGATTGATGCTTCTTTTTGCCGCATAGAATTTGATAGAATAGGCACCATTCGTGACATTAACCAGAACATGGTAGAACTGTTGGGTTACGAAAGCGACGAGGATTTAATTGGAGCAGAAGCAACAAAAATCACAGGCAAGGAAAAAAACGAAGAAGGCCGTGAAATATTCTGGGGAAATCTGGTAGAAGGGGAAACCCAACAAGGACAATTTCGCTGCATTACAAAAACAGGAGAAGAAGTCTGGTTGCAAGCTTCTTACACGCCCTTGAGCGATGAAACAGGCAAGGTGGTGAGCATTGTTAATATCGGTATGGACATTACCCAACAAAAACGAGAGAACTTGAGTGCTCAAGCGCTTAAAGAGGCAGTAGATCGCTCCTTTGCGCGCATCGAGTACGATTTAGAGGGACATATTATAGATGGCAACGACAGTTTTTTGAGAGCAGCGGGTTACGAGAGCATAGAGGATGTTAACAACACTGATAATCCTATGTTTATGGAGGAGAGTTTTATTAACAGCGAAGCTTATAAAGAATTGTGGGAAAATTTGCGCCAAGGACAAAGCCAGTCTGCGGAGTTTAAACGCGTAAGAGTAGGCGGGGAGGCGATTTGGACACAAGCGGTATTTGCACCTGTCAAAGACGAAGAAGGCAACGTCAACCGCATCATCGAAATCGCCAGCGACGTTAGCAACCAAAAAAGATTCCTGCGAGAGGTCAACCGAATTATAGAAATTGCAGGACAAGAGGGCAAACTAGACGCTCGTTTGGATGCCCGCAGTGCCGCAGGCGATTGGAAAACTTTGGCCAGCTCGGTCAACTTGTTGTTGGAGTCCATCGCCTTGCCCGTATCGGAGTTGAGCGAAGTGGTGGCGTCTTTAGCAAAAGGAGATTTAAGCGTAGAGTTTGATTCTTTTGTAGAAGGAGACATTAAAGAACTTGGAGAAGAACTCAACAGCGCCATCCACAGCATTGCCAGCCTCATGCAGCAAATTTCTCAAATTGGAAATTTGGTGGCCGCCTCTGCCGAAGAAATGCTCGTCAAAGGCGAAGAAATGAAAAATACAACGTTGGAGGTGGCTTCTGCCATACAGCAAATGGCCGAGGGCGCACAACAGCAAGCCCAACAAACCGACGAAGCCAGCAAAATGATGGACACGGTTTTGGCTTCTGTTGGAAGCATGGCCAAAAAAGCAGGCAAAATCAATGAATCGGCCAAACAAGGCCAGCAAAATTCTACCGAAGGCTTGGATACAATAAAAATGGTCGCCAAGAACATGAACCAAATCCAAGATTCGGCCAACAGCACTTCTACGTCCATTGAAACGTTTGCCCTGCGCTCCGAAGAAATTGCCAGCGCTCTAAGCGTTATCACCGATATTGCTTCGCAAACCAATTTGTTGGCGCTCAACGCTGCCATCGAAGCGGCTCGCGCAGGCGATGCAGGGCGCGGGTTTGCCGTCGTTGCCGAAGAAATTCGCAAGCTCGCAGAAGGCTCGCGCCGCTCTGCCGTAGACATCGAGAAAGTCATTCGAGAAATTCACAAAGATATAGCTGGGGCTTCCAAAGCAATGGATTACATGGAGCGCAGCGTAAAAAGTGGCTTGGACGCTACCCTACAAGCCGAAGATGTGTTTGGAAAAATCGAAACGGCCAACCAAGAAACCCTAGAATTGTCTAAGGAAATTGTAGAGGCCACCGAAGACCAGCGCAGCTCTATACACGCCACTGCCAAAAACATCGAAAAAATTGTAATTGTAGCCGAAGAAACAGCTTCTGGAACCGAGCAAGTGGCTAGTTCTAGTCGCTTGTTGAGTCAGGGCATGAACGAAGTAACGGCCACTAGCGAAGATTTAGCCAACGTAGCAACACAGCTGCAAGAAAGCATTTCTAAGTTTAAACTTCCAGAATAAACGGGCATGGCAGAAAAAAAACAATATACCTTAGACGATGTCCGCCGAGAGGCCGCCAATTACCAAGAACAGCAAGCGCCTACCGAGTTGCTACAGCTCGTGGTCTTTCAGTTGGGCGGCGAATCGTACGGCTTGTCCATCGACCAGGTGAAGGAAGTGGTCTTGCGACCGCAAGTAGCGCGCATGCCCCAAACACCCGCCTACATCAAAGGTTTGGCCAATATTCGAGGCAACTTGATCGCCATCATGGATTTAGAACAGAAGTTTGGGCTGCAACAAGCGGAAACTACCGTAGACGATTACAACTATACCTTGGTTATTGAGAATGAAACCTACAAGATAGGCATTTTGGTTAGAGACGTCCCCGATACCGTTACGGTGCCTGTACAAGATATAGACCGCGCTTCGGACTTTGTACAATATTCGTCCTTAGACGCCCGCTGTCTGGTCGGCGTTGTCACTGCCAACGATCAGCTGGTTATTTTGATTGATATTATAGAAATGGTCGAAGTAGAAGGAATAGAAACGAACTATTAAGCAGCAACACCACAACAACTAACACAACAAGATTATAGATCAAATGAGCAAACGAGTATTAATAGTAGATGATTCGCTGTACATGCG
>CAYUZF010000075.1:14882-15199 GCA_964449615.1 uncultured Aureispira sp. | reverse complement strand
ACTTCTGCGGGTTACAAGGTAGTCGGACAAGCAGCCAATGGAGAACAAGCTATTGATTTGGCTATGGAATTAGAGCCTGATTTAATCACGTTGGACAATATTCTGCCTGATATGATTGGAACAGACATCCTGCGCGTTTTAAAGCAAGATGAAGGATTGACATCTAAAGTAATTATGATTAGTGCGGTAGGGCAAGATTCCGTCATCCAAGAGGGCTTAAATTTAGGAGCAGCAGCTTATGTAGTCAAGCCTTTTACTACGGAGAGTCTGCTGGAAGTGATTAACGAACAAATGGAAAAAGAGGGCTAATACTGTGA
>CAYUZF010000075.1:13852-14855 GCA_964449615.1 uncultured Aureispira sp. | reverse complement strand
GCACCCATTCAGGTACTCGTGGCAGACGATTCTGCACTCATGCGGGTACTCATCAAACAAATAATCAACGCCGATGCTGCTGTAGAGGTGATCGGAGAGGCCACCGATGGGCATTCGGCCTTCGAGCAGACGCGTGCGCTGAAACCCGACGTGGTGTTAATGGATTTGACGATGGGTGATTACAATGGACAGTACGGCATTACAAAAATTATGCGTTATTGTCCTACTCCGATTGTGATCTTATCGGCGATGGGCAATGTGGACATGACGCCCATTTTAGAAGCCTTGTCTTTGGGCGCAATTGACTACCTCAACAAGCCCGCTAAGAATCGGGTGAACATGGAGGAAGTAAAACAAGTATTAATTGATAAAATAAAAGTAGCGAGTCGCGCCAAAGTGCGTGCCGCGGTGGCAGTACCAGCAGTAGTCAACAGTTTTAGCCATTCCTTTAACCGACAAGGCTTGCCCTACGATTGCATCGTATTGGGTGCCTCTACGGGCGGGCCGCGCGCTATCGAACAAATATTGACACAGCTGCCCCAAAACTTGGCAGTGCCTGTGCTGATTGCACAACATATTCCCGCTTCTTTTGCGCAGTCGTTTGCCGCAAGGCTCAACGAATTGACGCCATTAGAAGTACAGCTAGCCCCTTTGGATCAATCGCCGCAAGTAGGCGGTGTTTATTTGGCATCGGGTCTGGATAATTTGGCGGTAGAACGCCGTGGCAAACGCGTGTATTTCAAACGCACCAAAGAAAAGGGGTTGCATTACAACAACCCTTCTGTAGATGTGCTGATGGCCAGCGTGGCGGAAGTGTACCAGTCGCGCGCTATCGGTTGCTTGCTGACGGGCATGGGCAAAGACGGAGCGATGGGTTTGAAAGCCATTCGCAGCGTGGGCGGCTACACCCTAGCACAAAACGAAGCCTCTTGTGTGGTCTTCGGAATGCCCAAAGCAGCAGCGCAAATTGGCGCGGTAGAACAATTGGTACACTTGAAGGATA
>CAYUZF010000075.1:12904-13842 GCA_964449615.1 uncultured Aureispira sp. | reverse complement strand
TGCTTATCGTAAATGTAGAATGGCGAAAGAAGACGAATACAAAGAAATGTTTTTAGCAGAAGCGCAGGAGAGTTGTGTACAACTCGATCAGCTGCTTACGGAGTTGGAGAAACAGCCCAACAATCCGACAGCTATTGACGCCCTGTTTCGTATCACGCACACCCTCAAGGGCAACGCCATGGGGATGGGCTTCGACGGCATTGCAGACTTGAGCCACGTGTTGGAAGACTTGTTTAATGCGGTGCGCGCAGGCCAAATTCAATTGGATAGCAGCCTTTTTCAGTCGCTTTTTCGCGCCAGCGATGTCTTATCGAAACTGGTAGAAGCGCTTAAAACGGATGCGGTTGTGCGGTACAAAGGTATTCTTACCAAACTCAAAGTAGCGCTGCGCCGCGCACAAGACAACGCCACCAACACCGAAATTAGTACTGAAACACCTACTGCTACGGAACCCATTCCAACAACCCCACAAGAAGGAACCTCACAAGCGGCGGTAGAACAAACCGCTACAGGGCATAAAGTCATCCTTTCGGACATGGTGCAGGTGCCTGTGCGCAAACTCGATGAGCTAATGAACATAGTGGGCGAGTTGATTATAGAAAAAGATACGCTGTTGGCTCAGCGCCGTGCCAGTGATTACGACCAGGGCAATGAGCTAGCGCGGTTGCATAGATTGACTTCTGACTTGCAGTACAGCGTGATGAATGTGCGCTTGGTACAAGTTGGTTTTTTGTTTAATAAGTTTCATCGGGTGTTGCGCGATGCGGCGGCAGTAGAGGGCAAGCAAGCCGATTTGGTCTTGCAGGGAACAGAAAGTGAAATCGACCGAAACGTTTTAAAGGCCATTAGTGATTCTTTGGTGCATTTGGTGCGCAACTCGGTCGGACATGGCATAGAAAAACCCGAAGTGCGCCTAGCCGCAGGCAAACCCGCACGGG
>CAYUZF010000075.1:7985-12894 GCA_964449615.1 uncultured Aureispira sp. | reverse complement strand
TTTATAGAAGTAGAAGACGATGGAGCAGGCATCAATTTGGAGCGCATCAAACAAAAAGCCGTTCAAAAAGGCTTGATCCTAGAAACCAACGCCGAAGCCATTTCTAAAGAAGAGATTTTGATGTGTTTGTTTGAACCAGGCTTTTCCAACGCCGAAACAGTAACCGAAATATCGGGGCGTGGGGTTGGCTTGGACGTGGTGCGAACGGCGGTAGAATCTATCGGTGGGAAAATCAGCATTGAATCGAAGCTGGGCGAGGGTTCTACGTTCGTCATGGCGCTGCCTGCGTCTATGGCGGTCAAACCTGCGCTGTTGTTTCGTCAAGGCGACCAAACCTTTGCCATTCCGCTGTCTTATACCGAGTCGGTAGTCGCAATTTCAAAAACAAACATTCACAAAATCAATACGGGTTTGGTGACGCGTTATCTCAACCGAGTGATTTCGGTGGTGTTCTTGGCTGACCTGTTTGCGATGGCGTCTATGCGGGGTTTGGACAAGCGCGGGGCATTGTTTACGCGTTATGAAACCTATTCTGACGCGGCTGAATTTGAGTTGATTGTGGTGCGTTACAACCACCGTTATATAGGTTTGGTCGTTGATCAGTTGTTGCAACAAAAAGAAATTGTAGAGAAAAAATTACCCGCACCGCTTCACAATGTTCCTCTGTTTAGTGGGGCAACTGTTTTGGGGACAGGGCAGGTTTGTATGGTGCTAGATGTGGCGCGTATTATGGCGCATTTATTTCAAGAAAAACGCTTAGGGCTGTTGCAATAGTTGGGAACGGCGTATGCTGCCCACCTTGTAAGGCGCTTTATTTTATAGAGAAAAGCTTATAAAGATAGTAAGGAGATGTTGGACGCAAAAGAATTACAAACGGCCAAAGATATTGTACAACAGGGCTTGCAGCATGCTGCAGAAGCATTGTCTTTTTTTATAAAACAGCCTATGTCTGTAGTACAGATGGACGTAAGCGATTTGAATCTGAGTAGCCAAGCGCCCATACCCGTTTCCAAAGGGGAGGAGGGGCATTTGCTAACCACCGATTTGGTCGGCGAAGTAGAGGGCTTCTGTTGCTTAATTTTTTCCAAAGAAGAAGCGCATTTGTTGCAAAACAGTGCGTTGCCCCCAGAAGTGCTGAACGACGAAGCGATGGCGGCACCGATGCGAGAGGCCATTTTATTGGAAGTCGACAACATTATAGCAGCGGCTGTTATTACTCAGTTTTCTAATTTGCTAAAACGCAAAATGCACGGCGATGTGCCTAAGTTGCGCTGTTTAAATGAAGCCGAACTGCACGAGTTTGTTCAAGAGCGCATAGACGAAGGCATTCATGTGCTGACGTTCAAAGCGGAGCTAAAAGCGGACGACGCTTCTTTTTCCCCTGCTTTTTTGTGGTTCATGAAAGAGCCGTTTATCAGAGACATCAAACAATTGAGCAGCCAGACGTAGTTTTTTGTTGCATGAAAATTAAACACCAACAAAAGCTAGGTTTCTAAACAATACAATGACACTACTACCACCACGCCTAACCATTAGCGATTATGAGTTGCAGTCGTTTACCTTAGCGGTAAAGACGCGTTTTGGAATGGATTTTACCAATTACGAACCTAAATCGCTCAAACGGGGCTTGGTGCGCTTGATCGCCAAATACCAGTTGGAATCTATGGTAGGGCTTTGGTCGGCTATTCTTTATGACAAAGAATTGATCGTTCAATACGTAGATGAGTTGTTAATAAATCTGACTGAGTTTTTTAGAAATGCTTCGTTGTGGCAATTTTTGAGAACGGAATTGCTGCCCAGTTTAATCAAAGAATCGGTGTTGCGCATCTGGCATGCGGGCTGTTCTACGGGCGAGGAACCTTACAGCATGGCGATTGTGCTCAAACAGTTGGGTTTGCTGCACCGCGCCCAGTTTTTGGCGACCGATTTGAGTGCTAAGGCGTTGGCTGCTGCCAAGCAAGGGACGTACAGCAACCTTTTGTGGCCTGCTTGTGAGCGCTCTTTCAGCCGCTACGATTCGGAGGGCAGAATTAACCGCTATTTTGTAAAACGCGAGGAGACTTTTAAAATAATAGAAAACATCAAAAAAAACGTGCGCTTTCAACGGCACAACCTAGTACAGGAGCCGATAAAGGAACGCTTCAAATTGATCTTTTGTAGAAATGTAATGATTTATTTCGATCAAGGGCTCAAACAAAAAGTATTGGAGCGCTTATATGATTGCTTAGAGGAGGACGGTTACTTGATCATAGGTTTTTACGATATGCTGCCCAACAGTGCGCGAGAAATGTTTACCTTACACTGCCCAACCAATAGGATATACACTAAAAATTTGGCTTATAAGCCAGCTTAATTAAAAATTACCCAAACAACACAATAACACAATGGAAGTAGTTGCAACAGAACACGGAGACAAATTAGTGCTGGAATTTGTAGGCCAGTTGGACACTGGCACAGCTCCTAAGACGGAACTGGAAGTGAACCGTTATTTGGACAAGCACAATTATCTAATTTTTGATTTGGAAAAGACACCGTTCGTAAGCAGTGCAGGCCTTCGGGTTTTCTTGGGAACGGCCAAGAAAATCAAGGCTTCTGGGGGGACGTTTATTGTCTGCAATGCCAACGAAGTGGTACAAGAAATTTTAGACATTTCTGGCTTTAGCCAAATTCTAACCGTCAAACCTTCCTTAGAAGAGGCCTTGGCGGTATAGCCTACCCAATATTTTTTATTCGATCTGAAACAGCAGCAGCAGCACAACAAACATGGAACAAGGAGTTAACCAACTAATAGGAGAAATCAGTGCCTTGAAAGAGGAAAAAGCGCGGATGGAGGCCGAGCTAAATTTGGCCAAAGATATTCAACTGCGCATGATTCCCACAGGACAACCCCGTTTGTCTGAGCAGCAAGCCATTGATTTTTACGCCAAGCTCATTCCTGCCCGCGAGGTAGGCGGAGATTTTTACGATTACTATTGGCTAGACGAAGCGCATTTGGGGTTTGTCGTGGGCGATGTGTCGGGCAAAGGTGTTGCAGCAGGGTTTATGATGGCCATTTGCAAAGCCTTGCTCAAATCTAGGGCGGCGGCTGATTTTTCCCCTGCCAGTATTCTCACCCATGTCAACGACCAAATGGCTGCAGAAAATCCCGATTACATGTTTGTAACGGTTTTTATGGCGGTCTTGGACATCAAAAACCAGCGTTTGGTCTACAGCAACGCAGGGCACAACCCTACGTTCATTCGCCACAGCGACGGGGAATTAGAAAAACTCGGCGATTTGCACGGGCCTGTTATAGCAGCCATGGAGGGGATGGAGTACGGCGAGACGACAGTGCAATTGAAGACAGGGGATGTGGTGTTTGCGTATACCGATGGCATCACAGAAGCGCACAACAGCGCCAACGAACTGTTTTCGGAAGAGCGTTTGATTCAGGCGTTAAAATTGCCTTTCAAAACCCCAAAAGAAGTGGTGGAACGGATGTTTATGAACATTTTGATGTTTGAACGCGGAGAGGAACAATTTGATGATTTGACCGCCTTGTGTATTGAATTAAAATAAAAAGCCATGTCTGATATCCATTCTAAAAAAATAACCATAAAGAATACCTTAGAGGAGGTACAGCGTGCCATCTCGTCTTTTGAAGAATTTGCAGCAACCTACGAAATTCCTACAGCGCTTATGCTCAAGGTCAATATTGTTCTGGATGAACTGTTGTCGAATATTGTAAAATACAGTTTTCCCGATGGTAAGGAGCACGTGATTGATATTACGCTGGAATTGTTTACAACAGGTAAGTTGACGCTGTGTTTGACGGACGAAGGTGTACCTTTCAATCCATTTAATGCTCCCGATCCCGATTTGTCGATGCCTTTGGAGCAACGCGAAATAGGGGGGTTGGGAATTCTAATTGTAAAGCGCTTGATGGACGAATACCATTATAAACGACAAGCAAATTTGAACGTTACTTCTATGAGTAAAAATAAAATATAGTGAATTTGAATTAGCTTTCTAATAAAACTGACAATGAACTTTTTTGAAGGTAGGGCATTAGATTCTTAACCAGTTGACTGAACTTAACTCCTTCAAAAAAAAGACGATATAAAGTACATGACAAAATTATTTGCTGACATGCGGCGCTATTTTAAGGACGACATAACGGCAGCGATTGGGCTGGCGTTGGTAGTGCTTCCCATTGCTCTGGGGATAGGGGTGGCTTCTGGAACTACGCCCATTGCGGGTGTCCTGTCGGCTATTGTAGGGGGTGTTGTTGCTTCTTTTTTCAGAGGAAGCCATGTGACCATCAATGGCCCTTCGGCGGGTTTGATTGGTGTGATGTTGGCGGGCGGAATTGCGTTGAGTGATGACACGGGGGCGCTTTCGGGCTTCAATTATCTATTGGCGGCGACCATTGTAGCGGGTATAGGACAAATGATACTGGGGGTGTTGCGTTTTGGAGAGATTGTAGATATTGCGCCGTCGGCATCGGTCAATGGCATGTTGGCCGCAGTGGGGCTGATGATTATCGGAACGCAGTTTCATACCATTTTGGGCGTTAACATCAATTACGAAAGTGCTTTTGAAAACTTAGGAAGCATTCCCAATAGCTTTTTACAACTTAATCCCATCGTTACAGGCATTGGATTAATTGCTGTATTGGTGCTTATTTTACACGATAAGTTAGAAATTAAACTAATACAAAACATCCCCGCGCCAGTTTGGGTCATCCTATTCACCCTGCCTGTTGTCTATTATTTTGACTTTTTCGAAACGCATTATATTTCTATGTTCGGGACGGCGGCCAAAGTTGCCCCTGAATATCTGGTGGACATTCCAGAGAGTTTGAGCAGTTATTGGGTTTACCCTGATTTTGGGAAGGTTACCCAAGTCAGTTTCTGGCTGGTATCGCTGA
>CAYUZF010000075.1:6660-7975 GCA_964449615.1 uncultured Aureispira sp. | reverse complement strand
TATTTTGGTCATTTCTACCATAGAAACCCTAGTGAGCGCCAAAGTAGTGGATCGCTTAGACCCGCTCAACCGCCACAGTAACCTCAACAAAGAGTTGTTTGCTGCGGGCATTTGTTCTGTTGTAGCAGGTGGTATTGGCGGGTTGCCAGTAATCACCGCTATTCCTGTTTACAGCGGCTCTAAGACGCGTTGGGCAAATTTTTATTACGGCATTATTCTAATTTTGTTGGTGGTATTGCTGGATGATATTATTCGAGTTATTCCGCTTTCTGCTCTGGCGGTTTTGTTGGTGTATACAGGGTACAAAATGGCCAAGCCAAAAGTTTGGGTATCCACTTACAAGAAAGGAGATGACCAATTCTTGATATTTTTAACGACGCTTTTGGCTACTTTAGTATATGGTCTTTTGATTGGATTAGTGGTGGGTATTTTGACCACGCTTTTTACGCATTTTGTGAAGTCCAACCTATCGCGGCAGCAGTTTTTTAAGTACCTGCTCAATCCTTCGATAGAGAGCGATAGAAATGATAATACACACGAACGGTACATACGTCTGAAGGGCATCGTTAATTTTGTAAATATTCCCATTTTGAAAAAAGTACTCCGTCACAGTGCCAAAACGGAAAAGCATATTATTGTAGACATGTCCCATACGCGTCTGGCAGATTACACGGTGTTGGAATATTTGCAAGATGATGCGCCGAGGTACGATTTGACGGATATTACCTTCGAAATTGTAGGGTTGGGCGCACACGATGCGACCTCTAGACACCCCAATGCCACCCGAATACTACCTGCGGACAAGAAACCACAACTCAACCAACGCCAAAAAGGACTGAAGGAGTTAACCGAAGAAAAAAATGGGAATTTCTGGCCTGAAGTGCGCTGGGATTACAACCAATTGACAGACTTTAAACTGTTTAAAAGCAGAGCAATTGAATACACCTTCAACACGGCAAAGGGGCACTATAAAATGTTTTTTGAATGGGAAACCTGTGATATAACCTTTAGAGAGAGTGGTTTATTCTTGAACAAAGGAAGGCATACGAGTGTTGCTATTCTTCACCTGCCGTTCAATGCACCAACTTTTGTGTTGCAAGAAGAAGTTTTGGCCGATCGAATTGGCGTGAAGCTAGCACTGCGAGATGAGGATATAAATTTTGAGAATTATCCCAATTTTTCTAACCGTTTTTTGTTGCAAGGAAAGGACGAAGCAGGTATTAGAAAATTCTTTAACAATATTTTAATCGAATTCTTAGAAGAACACCCTTACTACCAGCTGGAATGCAATGGAGCTATGTTGTTAATACTAAAG
>CAYUZF010000075.1:5835-6650 GCA_964449615.1 uncultured Aureispira sp. | reverse complement strand
TCTCTAGTCCTTTAGAAATGAAGCGGTTGCACGACTTTAGTCAACAGTTGGCAGAGATATTGCTAGAAAGCTGGAAATCACAGCCTTTGGATCTAGAAGCACTCTTATAGATGGAGCTGGCACAATTGTGGTATAATGGCAACACATATTATAACATAAAGTTTATCCCCAAACTATTTTCTGTACCGTTTTATACTAAAATTACGATAAACACAACTACTATGCAGTACCTTCAACGGATTCATCAATCAAGAGCAATGCTAGGAATCCGATTTTGGACCTTAGCGTTATTGACCTTATTTTGTTTAAGTAGCACTAATGTAGAGGCACAGCGCAACAAACGCAAAAATAAAAAGTATATGTTGCCTTATCTCAAAGACATTAAGAGTGCCAAAGAGATTTCAGAAATTTACAATAAGTTTGACCGATTCAAATACCAGATCGTTGGACATTTTAGCAACAAAGCTCAAGTAGAAGCGGGTACGACTACCGAACCCTGGCAAGAGTTCATTGTAATGCCAATTTTTCAAGATCGTCCCAACGAGTTTTGGGTGTACTTGGAATTCTTTTCGCCAGAGTTGATCGATGCACCCATCGACCAGCGCGTAGAGCAATACGTACAAGTTTCACGGGATTCGTTTAGAATGGAAGTGTACTATTTGAAAAATCCCGAAAAGTACATCAACGCGTGGAAGTTCGATAAGTTTCCCGAAACCGATATCCGCGAAGATTTGGTGCGCGGTGATGGTTGCGACTTGATTATTGCCCACCAAGAAGGAAAACCTGGTACTTACAAAACAGTACCTCCCAAAGAG
>CAYUZF010000075.1:0-5825 GCA_964449615.1 uncultured Aureispira sp. | reverse complement strand
AGTTTACTTGTGAAATGTTGACCTCGAATGGGCCTGCGCGCTACGTAGATTTGTCGTTTGAATTGAGCGACGACCAGTACTTGATGTGGTTCCACTTCTACACTAGAAGAGGCAAGCACCTAAAACAAAGTGCTAAAAATGGGTTGGAATTCAAACGCGTAGAGGAAGCAGACGACATGCAACACTTGCTTTCTAAGGAGTAAGCGGCAAACCGCTTCAAAAAAGTAGTCCGTAAAGTAGTAAGGGGAAATGGCAATCTCCTCTTACTACTTTACGGACTTTTTAGTTGTTATAAGCCCTTACTTACTTCGGATGGTCTTCCGTAGGGGTTTCTGTTAACGGTGCTGCTTCCTCCTCTGCGCTAGGGCCAAACTTAGGTACAACGGTTCCCGTTTCATCCACTTGCTCGTCTTCATCTTCACCGCCCTTCATCATCACGTAGCCGATAAAGCCACCGATAAGCGCTAAAAACAATAATTTGCCTCCAATAGAATTCCAAAAAGGAACACTGGGAGTAGCAGACAATTCCAAACTCTCCATTTCAGCGATCATGTCCACTTCTTCTTGGGTTAAGGTCATCAATGTTTCGTCGTCAATATAACCGCACCACTGCACATCGTAGCACCACAAAGGAATAAACATTAAGGTAAATTGTTTGTGAAAAACGCCTATGTCCATATAAGAACCGTCTTCCATCTGATACATTTCGGTATCGGGTAGCTCATGCGTTTTGGTCACGACCTCGGAACCTACTTGGAAAAAAAGAGGCATTCCTTTACTATAAGCCTGCGTAGAAAAAACAAAAGATAATACACCAATCAATAGACTGGTTCTGAATACTGTTACCATGAGTAATAGAATTTTTTATAGTGTAAAAATAAAATACAATTAGATACAAATAAGCAACAGCTCCGATTATAAACGGAGAAACTTGTCACGAAAAAGTCATTAAAGATAAGAAAAAAAATAACGCTGGGCTATAAGTAGTTCGTAAATTTATAAATCTTAATCAGTAGCTCCTATAAAATAGAGGGTCTATCGAAATAAAAAATTAGGTTTGGGCAAACACAGTAGAACAAATTAAGGATGAAAAAAAACGTATGGCTCGACCACGACGGCGGCATAGATGATTTGCTATCGCTGCTGTTGCTGTTGCAAATGCCTGATATTGAATTGAAAGGGGTGACGGTAACACCAGCGGATTGTTATTTGGAACCTGCGGTGCAGGCGCGTATTACGGGGTGCATGCTTTCCCGACCGCTTGGCGTGCCCAACCCATGTTTGTTAATGCCTTGCCGAGTTTGATCGGTATTGAATTGGAAAAGAAAAAAAGCCCTGATGCAGTGGAACTACTGCTTCAACAATTGCGCACAACAAGCGAGAAGATAACACTTATTTTGACGGGCCCTTGCTCTAATTTAGTGTTGGCGTTGGAACGTGCGCCTAATATTGCCGATCGCATCGAGCAAGTAATCTGGATGGGGGGAGCGGTACAGGTAGGGGGCAATGTACACGCACATTTGCACGATGGTAGTGCCGAGTGGAATGCCTATTGGGCGCCGTCCCACACCCAAGCTTTGGTAGCAAGTGGGTTGCCACTGGTATTAATTCCGTTAGATGTTACCAACCAAGTACCTGTCAGTTTGGATTTTTTGAAAGCATTGGCAGCGCGCCCTTACGACTGTGCACAACTAGCGGGTCAACTGTGGGCAAGCACGATACACACCATTCCGAGTTACCACTACACCTATTACATGTGGGATGTGCTGGCGACTTGTTATGTGGCGTTGTCCGAACACTTTGAAGTGCAAGAAATGCGCTTGTCGGTTGCTGCGCAGGGGCCCAATGCAGGGCAAATTTACGAAGCAATGGAAGGGCAATCCGTGCAAGTAGCAACAGGAGTGAACAAGACAGTTTTCTACGAGTATGTGCTGGATTTGTTGAGCGGTGATTTTCCTGAAAAAACGTAGTATAGCTTACGCGCAAGTTCTCATTTTTTATTCCTATCTTTTGGATTAGAACAAAAATAAAGAAAAAAACACTACTATACCTCCACCAAAAACAGCCCACTATGACCGTCAAGATCAAACGCGGCAGCGCCGAAACTGCCAAAGTCATTTTTAATTGGAATGGTAAAAAGCTAATTCGAGGCAATGCCAGTTACGGGGATGTTGCTTACAACTTTGACGGACAGCACATTCGGGAAGGCAATTCAAGTTTTAACAAAGTATTGTACAATTGGGATGGGCAAAACTTGCGTTTGGGCAACCACAAGCAGGGCAACATTGTCTGCAATGTATTGGCTGGTGGAAGCTTGGTGGAGGGCAGTGCCCCTACAGGCGAAGTTGTCTGCAATTGGAGCGACGGCAAATTGCGTTGGGGCGGCGACCAAACGGGCAACATCGAATACAATTGGAATGGTGACTTGCCCCCGCCAATTATTATTTTAACCTTATTAGAAGAAAAGAAATTATCACTGTGAGCAAATTGATGGAGGATTTAAAACCAGCGTTGTACGACTGGTGTGCCGAAGAGAACCACTTAGATTTACAAATAGCCGACGACGACGATTTTTCAAAGCCACATCTTTGGTTGCGTTTTTTAGAAGACCCAATGGAATTCAACAAATGGTATGCGATTGAATTGCGCCATTTGAACGAAGAAATAGACAGCCACAAAGTGCAGCATTTTGTACATACGCTGCCTGAAAAACACACCATCGTCGAGAAGATTATGGTGTCGAAAGAAGGCTTTACCCAAGCGGCTATTGTGCTGGCTGGCCAACACGGCGTGCGCTGCCTTAATTTTGCCAAAGACGACAAAGATTATTATGGTTATCTGGTACCTGTGGTCAGTTCACAAACAGTGGATTCGCCCGATGTGTTGAGTCAACGCGAGTGGCAACAAATCCATACCCGTTTGGAGGACAGCCGCCGCAAAGGAGCCGCGGTAAAGGCGGTAATCAGCGACCCAAACAGCGATCAAAGCTATACTTGGGACAGTTTAGAAGGGGCTTTGCCTATTGTGACGCCGTATGAAACCACGAGTACACACGCCTACGAATTTCCAAAGCATCGTTTGTTGGTAACGGGGTTTGATCCGCTGCCTATAGAGCGCGTCAAATTCAAATACTTCACTACATTTCGAATATTGGATGGCCGCGAGGAAGGCGAAGCGCTGGCAGAATTGCTAGAGCTGGTGGTTTTTGGTTGATAAGTTATAACATAAATAGAAGTGCTGGAAATGGCTTCTTGTGTTTTATTGAAGCGTTGTTTTTGCGTCTTTTTAGGATTAAAAATAAGGTTGTATGTATAAAATCCTAAGCTGTTTGCTGTGTTTAGGGGGGCTTTTTGGGGCTTGCTCTAACCCTGAACCAACGCCAAAAAATACAGGGTCGCTTTCTGCTTTGGCCTATATAAAAGCCCAACCGCCTGAAGCGGTGCGATACCACTTGAGTATGCCCATCTATAAGGTAGAGCAGGGGCAACGGCTTTGGGGTTACTATTTGCTGCTGTTGCAAGATTCTACTTTAGAGGCTATTGCGGCAACTGCTGACAGTGCTTTAGTAGAAGATTTAGTGGTACTGCTAGAGGAGAAACAGCACGCCTGGCAAGCCAATGTAATGCTGTACGCGTTGACGGGAGAGAACGCCCTTCGAATGGAGGGCTACGCCCCCAATAAGTACTGGCTTTGGTTGGCGCAACAACATGCTACTGCTTTGAAAAACTGGAAAAGGTACCTAGCGGGTAAAAAGTAAGGCGGTTGTGAACTACCTTTTATTACGAATATCTACTGCCACATGCAACTACTTTTAGAGAACGACTGTTAGAGCAAGCACATCGTTATCAACTATTTGACTACGAGAAACATCCTTTGTTTAATGAATGCGACGACCAAAGCCTTTTGACATTGTTTAAGGAATTACAACAAACTAAATAAAACAACCATGCAAGAGCACCATCTTACCGTCAACAACCAACCGCTTAACCTTACGGCTATTCAAAACCTTTTGCGTCAAGATTTAAAATTGCAGGCCATTCAACAAGTCAAAGAACAGACAGGTTTGGGGCTAAAAGAAAGCAAGGAATTGGTAGAACACATTCAAATAGGCAGCTATAAAAAGTACCTTCAACAACTAGAAAAGGGAGGTGGTATTTCTGCTACCAATAGCAAACGTGCCAACCAAGCCCGAAATTTTAATGTGGTCAAACGCTCCACCAACAGCAGCCGTACTTTGACGCTCGTATTGCTAGTGCTGGTCGTCGCTTTTTTAGTGTATTATTATGCAGACGGCATGTAAATTACCCAAATAGGGCTTTAAACGGCTGGATAAACCGCTCTTCCTTTGCATAAATGGCAAATACTACTGTTTCAAATACATTTTTAAACAGCCCTTCCAATACTTCTTGAAAATACTGCGCTACCTCTGCGGGGTCGTTCCTGAATACGCCACAACCCCACGCACCCAACACTAAATGTTGGTAGCCCTGCGCCTGTGCCACCGCCAATACTTTAGATAAGCGCTTTTTCATCGCAGCGGGAATTTCCCCCACGCGCTCGGCTTCTTGGCGCTTTACCACGCCTGTATTTACCGCAGGCGCTGTGACAAAACTCGCCAATTGCAAACGGGATAAATAATTGCCGTCATCGTCTTTGAGCAAAGGAACCTGCGGCGAATAAATCATATAATCGGTATAAAAGCAAGAGTTCGTCTTGCGATTGATGCGGTAGTAGTCCTCTGCTTGTAACAAACAAGGATACAGCCCCGTAGAACGCGCTAGACTCTCTTCTTGGGCTTGACTGCCGCCCTGAAAACCGCCTCCTGGATTTTTAGCGGAAGCGAAATTGAGTGCCAGCACAGGTGCTTTTCCCTCCTCCAACAAACGGAGAATGGCATCGAGCGTTGTTTCTCCAGTAACTTGGTACTGCGTTTCAAAGACAGCCGCAGAAGTCGGGCGATTGGCCAGCAAATCCTCCGTGCTTTCAGGGGTGTAGAGCTGTGTGTTGCGCTCTGCTTTTTTCTGGGCTTTTGCCAAATGGATGGTTTGTGCCTCCAGTGTTTGAAAATGGCCTTTGTTGAGGCAAATTAAGGTATCTTGTGCAATGACACGGCGGTTGCTGCGACTGGTAGACATAATGGCAAAAAGAGAATTATAGCGTTGGGTATAAAAATAACAGACGTCCATTAGTACGAGAACAATCCAGCAAAAGTTCCAAAAATGCTCAAAAAAATAATTGGAAAGCCGCGATCAACTCAACGTTTAGAAGGCGCAGGGCCCACAGGAGAAAATTTATACCGCAACGCCACCATCAAATACCGCCCCAACGTAGTGCTCTGGCTTTCGCCAACTACCTGCCCCTGATTGAAGCGCTGCACCCATAGACGCTGGTTCAACAAATTGTAGACGGAAACTTCTACCTGTAGTTGAGGCAGTTTTACCCAAGTGTAGTTGGCTTTTGCCGACCAAATGGGGACTTGCCAATTTCTCTCAAACGCTGGATCGACAAACAACTGGTAATCCAACTGGCTGCTTATTTGCCAGTGCTGTGCAATCGTAACGCGACATTGGGCGAAAGCCGTATAGCTGGTGTTGAGGGAGGGGTTGATGGAAAAATCGCTTTTGTTCCAGACGATTTGAGTGCCAAGTAGCGCATCAACAGTCTTCTTTTTGCGGTTTTCTATACTAATTTTAAAATCGTATTGCTGTTGCCATTCTTTGTTTTTTAAACCATTGAGACGGCGCTGCTGCTCTTGCCAAACCCCCAAAAGTCCGAGTTTAATAATTAGCTGAAGCGGTTTGATGGGACGGCTAAAATCTGCAAAG
>CAYUZF010000074.1:4732-22284 GCA_964449615.1 uncultured Aureispira sp. | reverse complement strand
ACGTTGACCGTTAGAGGAGTACCAACGGTTACGTCGAACGTATCAATCCCCAAACAGCCATTTGCATCATTAACTGTAACACTATAAGCGTCGGTAGCGCCTACGCGGATGCTTTGCGTGGTAGCGCCTGTTGACCAAATATAGCCGTCAAAAGAACCTGCATTCAAATCTACGCTGTCGCCCGCACATACAATAGGGCTTCCTAAAGAAGTTATAGTAGGATTGAGCGTAGGGCAACCTAAGGCACAACAAGTAATCGTATCGGGCGCACCATCGGCACAGGTATTTCCCGACAAGGGGTAAATAACCATCGTTACGCATTGATTCAGTGCTAGACCCGTTACTTGAAAAGAATCTAAGTTGGCACCTACAATAGAAGGTGTGCCACCATCAATACTTACGCTGTAGCCCGAAGCGCCAAAGACAGGCACCCAGTTGAAGGTTACAGAATTAGATGTTAAATAACCACAAGTCGTGATTGGGGAGGGCAATGCCGTATCAATCACGACGTCTACTGTTGCCGTATCGCTACAGCCGAACAGGTTAGTAGAAGTAACGGTGTATGTTGTATTAACAGCTGGATTAACAATCGGGCTATCACACTGCGTACAGCTGATGGTGCCATTGTTGGGCGACCATAGGAAATTGGAAGCCGATAAATCTCTAAAATTTAAACACCAATCAGTTAAACTTCCTACTCCACCGCCACCAACAGCACCACTGTTGTGTACGAAGATTAACGTCCAAGTACCATTGGAAACTGCACCAAGCAAAGGATTAAAACCACCTGCACCCCCTTCTGGAAAATAGTCACCGCCTCCTGCAATAGGAGGGGAGAAGGGCAAGCTAGAAATAGGAGCATTGCCAGGGGATAAAGAGAAGGTGCTGCTGGGCAATGATTGGTTTAATCCACCGCGGTTAAGCATCAAAGGTACCGTTTCGCCGCTGGGCGCTACCAAAAAAACTTGGGAGTAATTGAGCGAGTTCATGTTGAAGCCTAAGCAAACTGTTAAGCTGTTTATCAACGTATTGTCTACTCTATTGGGGGTTACCCCTGACACGTTCATTGTGAAGAAAGTCGTGTCTTGTGGCTGTAGGGGGCGAGGACCTGTGTAAGTTGAAATATTATCGGGATTGCTGGGCAATACTGCCGCTCCAATCTGACCACTACTGCCGCTACAAATTACAATGTCATTGGTAGGAAAAATTTGGGCAGGATAAGGCGCTGAAATACGCAGCGTATCAATTTGCGCTGGACAAACACTGTCGTTGTAATGCAACACGTAATCCTGTGGCCCTAATACTATTGCCTGTGGGTTTTCGATCGTGGCACTGCTCAAGGTCGCAGCAGGTGTCCACAAATAAGTTGCTACAGGAGGAACCAAACCGTTGTAGCTGATGATCACCCCAAATTGTAAGGTGTCTATTTCATTATCACAAATAGCAAAACGATTAGAGTTGGCTCTAAAATCAATAATATCGGTAATGTCTATGAATTTGTTTTCGACGGAAACACAAAGACCATTGGTAAGGGTATATTGGATCAGGTGTCCGCCTAGTATAGCTGTATCCACATTCACCGTACCCGTCACAGAATCAGCGGCAGTATTGGGCCCCGATAGAAAAGTGCCCCCTGGCTGTCCCAAAATAGTGGGCGTGGCATGTATACCTGATGCGCGGCACCAAATATCTTGCGGATAAGAAAAAGAGACATCTGGAACCGTATCTATAGTGATTTGCAAGGTATCCGCTGCACAAAAAGAAGACGCCGCAGGAATATAAGCAATGAGGAATGTTCCAGAAGACGAAGCATCTAAATCAATAATTCCCGTGCTGCTGTTTAAGACCAAACCAGGAGGATTGCTAGGCAGTCCTGTAAATACGCCCGATGAATCACTTATAAGGGGAATTGGATCGCTGGCGTTTTGGCAATATTGATCCGTCGGGTAGGAGGCAGCGACTTCCGTCAAGCTGATTGTTTGACTAAACGTAGCCGTACAACCGCCAGCACTGATCGTGTAGCTAATAGTATAGCTGCCTATAGGTGTTGCATTGAGGTCGAGCGTACCAGTTGTGGGATTGATGACAGCACCTGTAGTAGCTGTGTAAATACCTCCTGGTGTTCCTGTAAGAACAGGCGTTGGGTTAGGAGAGGATTTACAAAAAGATAATTGAGCATAAGAAAAAGTAGGATCGGGAGCATCCTCAATGGTAATTTGAATAGAATCGGAAGGGCAAATGGCCAATGCTGTATCCACTAAATAGATGACGGCATAAGTACCCGATACAGAAGCGCTCAAATCTATAATCCCCGTTATGGAATCAATAACCAGTCCAGGTAAATTAGTAGCAGATTGCACAAAAACACCCGTTGAATCACCTATGACAATGGGAACGGGGTCGGGTTCATTTTTACAATACGTCTTTCGACTAAAGTCAGCGCCATTGATGCGCAAGGCAAAACTAGAAAAATTTATGGATGGAATGGGGCAAAAGTTATCATTGGCCGTTACTGTAAAAGGATAAATCCCAGGCACCAATAGGCTAGGATCGACAAAAAAGGTAATGGTTACCGAATCTCTAACACTGTTGTCTACAACGTAGGTCATTGCGCCGTTGGGAACAGCTATGTTTCCATTACTAGTAACCGTTAGCGAATCGCCGTCAATATCGGTAGCTACAATAGAAAAAGAAGCGGGCGCATTGCGGCACATGCTAAAAGTCGTACTGTCAAAAGTGAAAATAGACCCCGAAACAATTCCAGGGTTAATTACTTCTGGAGAAACGTTGTCGCAATTGGTTAAGACGGTAATCTGCACCTCCCGAATCGTCGTGGCAATAATTTGAGAAGTATTGTCCAAAGGCAAAAACGTCATGACACCCGTTGTAGAGTCAAATTGAAACGTCGTTCCTGGTTCAATCGCAATAGGCGTGGTGGCACTTAGTCCCGTTATAAAAGGAATAGGCGAGCCTCCTGTGCCCGCAGAAATAGCAGGCGCTACCAAAGAAAACACTAAGGTATCTCCATCTGGATCAAAGACGCCGTGGGTGTAAGACGTCCAAACACTATCGCAAGTATAAAAAGTGGGAAGGTTAGAAAATTGCACCGAATTGTTGCAAGGCGTAGTGCGCGTATCTATAGTGGTAGAAATGTACGTATTTCTACTTGTAGGTGATTGTAAATTGGTAATAGCACCCGTTCTACAACAATTGCGAACGGAGGCCGTCCACACACAGCCCGCTGGAAGGGTGACCACACCCCGATAAAACATTTGTCCAATTCCTGGCTGGCTGCCACTGGCACAAGTAGACTGGGACTGGTCGCACAGTGGCGACACGTCAATATTTGACAAACTATCTACACTTGTTAGGCTTATATTCGCAGGCGACAAGTTGCACGTAGGACTGGTAAATTGTACACTCTGGTTCCTTATGAGTCCATTGCTTGTACCACAATCGTAATAGCAGGTAACTGTAAATTCGTATTGGTTGTTGCCCAAGCATTCATAACTAATAGTACAACCTAGCGTATGGGTTGCCCAGAGTTGTTGAGAAAAACCGCAAAAAAGCAGCAGCAAAGCCGCTAAACGCATCAATAAGTAAGGGGAGTTGATCATAGTATTGGTTTTAATGGAGTGGACGGAAAATCAAATGATTCTATGCCAATAAAGTAAGCAATTGGATGGAAGATAATCGTTGATAGAGTCAATGGTTAAGTGCTTGTTATACAATACTCTATTAGTGAAATAACGTGCTCAGGTGTATTTATGTCCACTCTAATTCAAATAATCTTCAAAAAAAATAGCCAACAGCCCTAGAAAGACTGTTGGCTATAAGCCGTATAATAACGTGTTGTATAGCTGTATTTTACAATCCCTCTTTGCTTTTAGAATACACCGATTCTTCTATGATTTGCTCGTAATACTCTTCGTAAATGGGAACGATGTTGCTAATGTCAAAACGTTTGGCTTGTTGCAGCGCGTTTTCACGGAATTGACGGTGGGTTGCCTTATCTTGTAAAATTCTTAAACCGTTGTCTGCCATGTCTTCAACATCGCCAATATCGCTCAGGTAGCCCGTTTGGCCATGCAGATTTACTTCGGGCAAACCACCCGCATTGGAAGAGATAATAGGCACTTCACAGGCCATTGCTTCTAAGGCCGACAAACCAAAGCTCTCACTGCTAGAAGGCATCAGAAAAAGATCGGAAATAGCCAATAATTCCTCTACCGCGTCCTGTTTTCCCAAGAATGTAATGTCGTCGCACAGATGCAATTGGCGGCACAACTGCTCCAAATTTTGGCGCTCTGGGCCATCTCCAATGAGCAGCAACTTACAGGGAGTTTTGCGGCGCATCAAGTCAAAAATACGAATGACATCGTCTACGCGTTTGACTTTGCGAAAGTTGGAAATATGTGTGAGGATTTTTTCTCCGTTGGGCGCAATTGCCAATTTAAAATGATCCTTGTTGGTTTTTTTAAAACGCTCAAAATCAATGAAGTTGGGAATAACACGAATCTCTTTTTTAACCGCAAAGAAGTTGAGAGTGTCCTGCTTTAAACTTTCGGAAACAGCAGTGAGACCGTCGGATTTATTCATAGAAAAAGTAACCGAAGGTGCATAAGCAGGGTCTTTACCTACCAACGTGATGTCGGTACCGTGCAGCGTTGTAACAACAGGAATATAAATGCCTTCACTCAGTAGAATTTTCTTAGCCATATACGCTACAGAGGCATGCGGAATGGCATAATGCACATGTAGTAGATCCAGCTGTTCGTAGCGCACTACATCAACTAATTTACTGGCCAAAGCAGTCTCATAAGGCGGATAATCAAAAAGGGGATAGTTGGCAAAACGCACCTCTTTGTAAAAAATATTTTTGTGAAACGTATCCAACCGAGCAGGTTGTCGATAAGAAATAAAGTGAATCTGGTGCCCGCGCTCCGCTAGGCCTTTACCCAATTCTGTTGCAACAACACCTGAACCGCCGTAAGTTGGGTAACATACGATTCCTATTTTCATATTTTTAAAATTTAAATAAATCCAATAATGGAACGAGAAATGCCTAAGAGAATGACCAGAGCGTCGGGTTTCGCGCAAAGGTATGTAGTATTTGGCGACCTACCAACTAAGTGTTGTTAGAACGTCCCATTTGTTAAATTGTTTTTGCAGTTTATTTGTTTCTAACAACGGCTTCCTCTCTTCAAGGAATAAACTTTATAAAACTATTTTAGGTTTTTAATTTCAATTATTGATATGCTTTTGAGCAATTGTATAAGCTAGTAATCAGTAGTTTAGGTGTCAGAATGGCTCGTAAAGAACATTTTGGGCAATTTTTGTGGTAAAAACATGCAAGGTTCTACTTTCCAATGGTTTACATTTATAATTAAAGTTAATTTGCCTATTTTAAGAAAACGGTAACATTTTGCAACTTGCTATCTGGGTTCTTTTAACCTAATTTAGTAGCACCATGAAAGCTAAACTATTCTAATTCCTATGTTCAATTCCTTTTTCTTTAATAGAGGGTATGTAGGGTAGATTTAGTTTGAAAGGTAAAAAACTTTATAAACTAAAATCATTACAAACCTATGTACGCAATCCCTTCGGATTTCGATCCCGACTCCCTGCCCCAACTTGAAAATCTCATTGCTGTTTTAGGCTTTATCAGAAACGAGCCGTTTGAGGTAGAAATAGAAGAACCAGGTGTGATCCCTGTACCTGTTTGGGACTATATCAATGAATTTAAAGAAAACAACGAGCTTTCGGAGGAAGATGGCCTTTCGCCAGTTGTAATTGACGCGATTAATGCCGCTTGGATAACCCAAAAATACGATATGCCAATGTATGTCAATGAGTTGCACAACTGGTTGACCACCTTATCGTACGATGTTGCTGCCGATGAGCTAGCAGAGGGCTTTATAGGCGAAAGTACTCGTTTAGCAATAGAGGACGCCCAGCAATACTACGGCTTGCCCCAAACGGGGGAACTCTCTGTGTATTTGGAAAACGCGCTTCGTGCGGATTATGAAGCGGCGCTTAATCAAGATGACCAAGACGGACAAGATGATACCAATGAATGGTTGCAAATCAGTGATGTGAATCGGTTACAGCCTGTAGTCGCACCCCTTAGCATCAACAACATAAGCACAGACGTTCAGCACTTACAAATAGCGTTGGCTTGGTTGGGCTATGCCATTTATCGGGAAGAATACCGCACCGCTACTTTTGGCAAACAAACGCGGCAGGCAGTTATTGCCTATCAGAAGGATCACAACTTGGCAGCCTTAGGACATGTAACGGAGGCGATGGCTCAATTTCTAAACGATCAATTGCTGGTTTCAAAGCCAAGCTTGTTGGACAATAAGAACTACGCCGTACGCGGTACCGTTAAAGATGCCGATTGGAACGGCTTGCCAGAAGTTCAAGTAGCGGTCTACGAATACGTATTGCGCGCCGAGCCAATTTTACTAGAAACAGGCTCCACCGATGCCGATGGTTCTTACAACATCAGCTACACCGCACCAGTAGAGGCCGACACCCAGCAAGAAAAAGAGCGTTTTCACCTAGTCATTCGCCTTAGCGACAACGAAGGAACGCTGCTCAAAGAACAGACTTTTTTTAATGTAACCCCCACCACGTGGTTCAACTACACTACGGGAAAAGTACCGTTTTCAAAAGTATCGGCTTACGAGGAAAACATGGCCTTGCTTGCTCCCCACTTGGGCGATTTGCAACTCCAAGAAGTAGAAGAAAGCGAACTCAACCGCGATGTAGAATATTTGAACGCTTCGAGTGGATTGAGCCGCAACGAAATTGTAAAGCTCTCCCTAGCCCACCGCATTGCGGAGCAATGGAGTGCCTACACCATTGATCCGAGTGTCTTCTATGCGTTCTTCAAGCAAGAAATTCCACAGACTCTGCCCACTTACCTTTTGCCCGATGAGTTGAACGAGTGGTCTACTTGGATTGCTAATTTGGAAGAAACCCAAGCCACGGCAGTAGCGCTTTTGCCCCGCACGATGCAGGAAGCGGCTCTAAGAACGGCGGCTGCCAGCAATATTTTGCCCATAGCGCAATACAACCAATTGGAAAGTATTTTGAACCAATTGGAGCAAGTGCGGACGCAGTATGCGCAGACGGCGCCTGTGATTGGACGCGGCGTGGCGTTGAATGATGTGTTGGCCGCAACAGCGCTAGAAGGAGAGGAGCAAACCGCAGTTATTGAACAATTTAGCCAAGAGCTTTCTTTTTCCATAAGTTTTATTGAGCGTTTAGCCAAAGAAGAGAAGATCAGTCCCAACGCTGAAAAGGAGTTGCGTCAAGAATACTTCTTATTACAATTGGGCGATCAAGAAAAAGAAAAATCTAGTGCCCTTAGAGGTGAATTTGGTCAAGAAGGCTACTCTACTGTAGTGAATAGTTTTAGTGATTTTGCGAAGTGGACCAAAGCAGACTGGCAAACGTATGTAGAAAATACTACGCCCGCTGATGGAGCAAGCAATGCCCCTAATCCAGAGAACTTGTATGCCAAAGCGGTGAGTATTGCGCCCACGGTGGCTACTATGGCTAGTTTAGCGAATAGTGGAAACAACACCTTGGAAAATTTATCTACCTTACAAGATAAGGTCGACCAAGAACAGTGGCTGAATATTACACAAGTACCACTCTTAGAATTGGCGCAAGACCCTGAATTTGAATTGTCTGAAGCTGCTGTAGAAGAATTAAAAACTATACAACGGGTTCAAAAAATAGCTCCTTCACCAGAAAGCGCTACCATTTTAATAGATAATGGCGTGCAAAGCGCCCAGGCAGCGTTTAATATGGGAACAGCGCAGTTGCGCAATACCTTGCAAGCAGGGGGAATGGATGCAGTGAATTCCGAAGCTGTTGCTAGACAGGTATTTAGTAGCGCCCAACAACAGGTAGCTGCCGTTTTGGGACTGGGAGTAGCCGTTCAGATGATTGGCAACAACGAATTGCCCACCAATGTACTACCGCGTTTGGCCAACATGGAAGAATTGTTTGGTTCTGTGGATACATGTGCCTGTGCGCATTGTCGTTCGGTCTACAGTCCTGCGGCTTACTTGACAGATTTGCTACAATGGCTTAAGAATAAAGACAATGATGGGGATGACAATACCGCGTTGGTACTGGAATCGCTGTTAGAACGCCGTCCTGATTTAGAGCACATATTACTCAATTGCCAAAATGCTAATACGCCTCTGCCTTATATTGATTTGGTGAACGAAGTATTGGAATATGCTATCGGTAAAAATATTAATGGCGATGCTGCAACAACTCAAAAGGTAGAAGCTTATAAGGAGCGCAATACAACTTGGTCAGCAGAAGCTTTGCGCTTGCAAGCAGAGCATCAATTGGATGTGGTTTACGAGCAATTTGTCACTTTGCCCCATCCAACCGATTACAAACCTACCGCCTCTTACAGCGCTTTCAATCTATGGCAATCCCAATTTCATTTGTACTTAGAACGTTTGGGAATTGATGCCTATGAATTAGTACAGGAGTGGGGACAATACGATTCCTACACCGACCGCATTATAGCGGAAACCGCTGCTTATTTTAGAATGCCTACTCATGAGGTTATGGATATTGTCAGCAACCATTATAACTATGGAAGCCATGCAGCGGCTAGTTCTAACGTGGAGCAGTTCTTGAAACAGCATGCTATTACTTACGCTGAATTAGTAGAACTGTTACAACTAAAAACAGCTACGTGGCCAGAAACGCTAACTATTGAAACCGTATCCGATAATGGAGACAATGATAATATAGATGGTGCAGGTTCTAGAGCAGGAGACGACTGTAGTTTATCTAATAAACAGATCGTTGGCTTGACCGACCAAGCTTATAGTAGCTTGTGGAAATTCTTACGCTTGTGGAAATATACAAGATGGACGTTGTCGGAATTGAATAAAGCGATATTGCATCCCAATGTTGGAGGGGGGGTATTGGTAGTGAATACGCTAGAGCATCTTGTAAAATTGCACCAACTGCAGCAACAAACCCGTTTAGGAGTAGAACAATTGTTGACCTTGTTTGGTGATATGGATACGTCTACTTGGACCGATGCCGCCAACAAAGAACAGGTAGGACTGTACCAACAGGTGTATTTGGCAGAACAATTGGACGAAAACTTGCGGACGGCGTTCGATCCTTCTAACATTACGGTAGATTTATCGGCGTTGACCAGCGAGCAAACCAATTATATTGCTACCGCGTTGGGCATTAGTGTGAGTATGTTAGAAACTATTTTATACTTACCCATTCAAAACCAGCTAACACAGTTTCACAACCCATCTGCTGCTATGTGGCTAGATATGGTCAAGGACGCCGCGCCCCTTACAGGGTTGTCTCAGTTGTATGCTTACAGTCTTTTGGCTAAGACATTTGACATCGACCTAAATACGTTGCAAAAATTAGCGTACACCCGTTATGACGGCACAAATGTTTTTATAAATGTTGCTACTTTTCAGCAATTTATAGAAGAATTACAACAACTCAAAACTACACGCCTTTCTACCGCCGCTTTGTTGTACATTATAAAACACCAGCAAGCCGATGAATTTTTAGATACCGACACCATCGCAGCATGGGACGAGGAATTATCGGAGCAATTGGATGAAGCGTACTTGACATTATTCGAAAATACAGATGTAGATGCCGTCTTGTTGAGGAATTTGCTGATTCGTACAGGAAAATTTGATGAGGTAGAACCGATAGGGAATGTAGCAGCAGTAGATGCGTTTTTAGAAGAATTACTAACGGGGGTTTCTAACCCTGACTTTCCAGCTATTGCTACTCAGGTAGACGATTATTTGGGGTACCTCTCACAAACGGAGCGAGACGCCATAGTTACTGCTATACAAAATGCAGATCCTGTCAACAAGGACTTTCCTGTAGTTCCTTTGATTAAGCAAGCGCTGCATACCTACTTAAATAGAGAAGTAGTTTACAATTTTATAAGCGATAAATTTAATTTAGATACAGCGTTGCTGGATTGGTTTATGCAACACAATGCTTACGAAAGCGATGGTTTGCTAGCCAATAGATTTGTACCTGTTTATGGACAAAGTGATCCCGACAATACGGTTACCCAGCAACATGCGGCCAGCCAATCTGGTTCGACTGGTCCCTCTTTGCCAGGAGGAGGAACGACCGCACAGTCTGGAGCAGGCGGCTCTACAGGGGCGAATACTACTATAGCCGCGTACCATTACATTCAAAAATTTGCTTTGTGGGTAGCTGCGATGAAATTGACTGTAGAGGAGTTGGACGCATTAGAAGCGCACGCCAATCTATTAAATCCACCCTTGTTAATACCGAGCGCTTTGCCTCTTTCTATAGGTGGCACATGGACGATTGAGCAGTGGCTCAATACCCAAAGAATGCTGGCTTTGTCGCGCTACTCTAAAGTAGACTTGGATGTTTTCTTAGATTTATTATCTAAACTGAAGACCGTTAACGACAACAACGGTACGACCGCCAACTTCACTGCTTTCTTTACGGCAATGAAAAAAGAGTTCTCTTGGGACTTTGCGTTGTTGGAAGAGTTGACCGATCATTTTAACTGGGAAGTAGTAGATTTTTTAAACCCAGCACACTATGAGACAATGATGCAATGGATGGCTTGGGTGCAACGCAGCAACGAACAATTTGCAGTAGTAAAAGGCTGGCCTGTTATTTTTGATGTCTCTACCGCAGATTACTTGGCCAACCAGAAAAACATCGCGGCACAAGTCAAGCAAAGTTTGCAAAGCCGTGTATCGCCCGAACAATGGCAAAAAGACCACGGACAAGTGCAAGATGAAATTCGTTTGCAAAAGCGCGATGCGTTGGTAGCACATGCTAGAAACTTTGCCCCAGATGGTACCCCCGCGCTGTTATCAGTCACGGAGTTGTACAAATACTACCTCATCGACCCCGCTATGAGCGCCTGCCAATATACATCCAGAATTAAGCAAGCCATTAGTAGTGTGCAATTGTTTGTACAACGCTGTTTGATGGGCTTAGAAGACGTGAACATCAATCAAGCAGAACCTAGCTGGAAGCAATGGAAATGGATGCAAAACTACCGCGTTTGGGAAGCTAACCGCAAGGTGTTCCTCTATCCAGAAAACTGGGTGGAACCCGCCCTACGCGACAATAAAACCGAGCTGTTCAAAGAATTTGAAGACAAGCTGTTGCAAGCAGAAGTCACCAACGAAAACGTGGAGCGCAGCCTTCAAGAGTATTTGGTAAAACTGCACCACATTTCCAACTTGGAAATGAAAAGTATTTGTCAAGGGGCGAATAACAACATCATTTATGTGCTGGCACGGACTAAAGAAAATCCAGCAGATTATTACTATCGGAAATTAGACAAAAAAGCAGGGGCTTGGACGGGCTGGGAGAAGATTGAAGGTGGTATAAAAGGCGAACATCCTGTGTTGCAGTTTTATAATAACAGATTACATGTTTTTTGGTTGGAGATTCTAGAGAAACCACAAGAGCTGGTCGCTCAACATCCTGATTCTCCTACTTCTAATTATGAGAAGAAACAAAAAATGGATCCCACGCTGACAACCACAGAAACCGCTAACCGCCAGCAAGTCCCTCATAAATATAAGGAAATTAAATTAGCTTGGATGGTACTGTACAACGATGGGTGGTCTTCGCAAACTCTGTCTAAGGACACCTTAGTTCATCCGTGGCCACGCCCAGAGTATTCCTTACATTTGCGTCCTAGACCAAAAGGGAACGACCAAGTAAACTCTAACGATCTGTGGTTGGACATCTACGTTTCTACCTCAATGGAATTCAATCATCGCAAGTACTACAACCAGTTTACAAACGAGTACGAAAAACTGACAACAGAAGCATACAACGAAAATGCTAGACCCTGGCACTCCGCTTCTTTTGTATTTGATGGTTTTGTGAGAACGATAAAAGTAAAACCTATTACTGGGACTTATTGGTATGTAGGATGGGAACAAGTAAGCCTAGATACAAGTCAAGAGCCGTCGCTTACTGTTTTGTTGCGTGACGAAGGACCCGTTTGGGTAACAGGAGTGACTGCTTATATTTATACACCTAGCGACCCCGATCTTGGAATTAAGGGCGGTCACAATTCAGATAGTTTAACTGACCAAATAATTGCTAATGCTTCTACCTATCAAGGGTATGTTAGTACTAACTATGTAAATTACCATTTAGCAGATAAAGGTGAAAATGGAAGAGCCGTGCTTAACAAGCTGATTGCAGACACCAAACATACAAACGCACCCACTATAGAAGTAGTAGGTGTAATGGAGAAGACGAATGAAGAAGTGAAGTGTATTGTCAAAATAAATGGAACAACGCAGTGGATATCTAGAGAAGAACTAAACAACTATATACAAACAGGGAACAAAAGCACGTCTGCTATCCGACCAACGCGACTCATTACGGTACCACCCATAAGCTATAAACTGGTTTTAGCAGAAGATCCCAATGAGATTTTATTTATTGACAATTCAAATTCTCATGAATACATCTACCACAGTTTTGGCGAGACAGGTAGAAAGATCAAAAAAATGAGTGTCGTAGAAGAAAGAGCAGCCTTGCTCAAAATTCCGAACATGCACTATCATTACAATCATTTGGTTCCGAACATAGAAGGAGAGCCCATTGCGAATACATTAGGATTTGATAATGCAATCGGACTGGTACAGAACGATCCCGATAATACCGATTGGAAAGTTACCATTCCGATGGATGCAAGCTTATCTACAGCTGACCAATACGGTGACATTGTTTACCAAGATCATTTCAGAGCTTTTTATATTGAACGGGATAGCTACTTGGGCAACGACGGCAATACTAGCCTACTAATCTACAGAGATGTTACTGCTCACGGACTCTATCATCCGTATAGTAGAAGATATTTACAGCAAGTAGGTTCGGCAGGAATGACGGGCTTATACGATAGAGAAATACAATTGCTACCTAACAACACAAATTTGTCCAACCTATACGATAGGGGCCTTTATACAGCAGGAGAAGATATATTAGGTAGAAATCTATCAGGGTTAGAGCAAACCAGCTTTGATTATAAAAATGGCTATGCGATCTACAACTGGGAAATCTTCTTCCACATTCCCTTAATGATTGCTACTGAATTGAGCAAAAACCAGCGTTTTGAAGAAGCAATGCAGTGGTTCCATTTCATTTTTAATCCAATGGGCGTACCTTACAACAATATTGATGCGAGTTCAGCGAACGTAAGTAAATACTGGATTACAAAACCATTTTTTGAGCAAACACAGGAAGGTTACGAAGACAATCTAATCCAAAATTTACTAGGAGGACAATTGTCCCAAGAAACCATCAATGCCATAAACGTTTGGAAAAACAATCCTTTCCAACCACATGTAATTGCCCGCATGCGTCCTATCGCCTATCAAAAAGCAGTAGTGATGAAATATGTGGATAACTTAGTCGCTTGGGGAGATCAGTTGTTCCGAAGAGAAACGTTGGAATCCATTAACCAAGCAGCGTTGCGCTACATCATGGCCGCAGAAATACTGGGGGACGATCCCAATACGCTTGCAAGCAGAGAAGTAGTAGATCAAGATTACGCCACCATTAAAGATTCTTTGGATGGATTTTCCAACAGTGATGTGGTGGTACAATTAGAGAATGCAGTAGCTGTATTCAACGACATTGCACTAGGCGATACAGAATTCTACGGAAGTCCATTGCCCCCACTACCTCAAATGCACAAATACTTCTGCATCCCTAAAAACGAAAAACTAGCAGGCTACTGGGATTTGGTAGGCGATCGCTTGTTCAAGATTCGCAATTGTATGAACATTGATGGCGTGGTGCGCCAGTTACCATTGTTTGCTCCGCCGATTGATCCTGCCTTATTGGTCAATGCAGTAGCCAATGGTATTAATTTGAGTTCAGTTTTGGATGATTTGAGTTTGCCAAAATTGCACTATAAGTATAGAGCGCTGGGACGTCTGGCCATACAGTTCTGCGGAGAGGTCAAAAGCTTAGGACAAAGTCTTTTGTCGGCACTGCAAAGCAAAGACGCAGAAGGCATGGCACTCTTGCAATCTAGCAATGCCATTCGTTTGTTGGATGCTACGGTTTCCCTTAAAGAACTACAAATTCAAGAAGCAGAGGAGAGTATCAAATCTTTAGAGTTGTCTAGAGCGGCCGCGGAGTTTAGAAAGGAATTTTATGAGGGGCGAAAGTTTATGATTGAGCAAGAGAAAATAGCAGAAAGCAAAAACATCGAAAGTGTTTTTCTCGATAGAACAGCAATACCAATTGAGGGGATTGCACAAGGGCTATCAATCATACCGAGGATAGATGTTGAGGCGAGTGCATTGCCTGGAATAACTACCACAATCATAAGCGGACTCGCTTTATCTACCGCTATGCAGATTGTTAGTGGAATTATCTTCCGCACCTCAAACATCGTCAGCAAAGAAGCCAGCATGGCCGCCACACAAGGCTCGTACCAACGCCGTCAAGAGGAATGGGATTTTCAAGCGGAGTTGGCGCAGAAAGACATCGAGCAGATCGACCAGCAAATTGCTACGGCTAAGATTCGGGTAGACATTGCCAACAAAGATTTGGAGAACCACCGTTTGCAAATTGAAAATGCCGCATCGGAGCGGGAGTACATGCAATCCAAATACACCAACCAGCAGTTGTATTCTTGGATGGTGGGACAGATTTCAGGCATTTATTTCCAAGCCTACCAACTGGCTTACGACATGGCTAAAAAGGCCGAAAAAAGCATGCGCTACGAATTGGCCTTGCCGACAGAATTGCCGAGTATGATTGGCTTTGGCTATTGGGACAGCCTGAAAAAAGGCTTGTTAGCGGGCGATAAATTGATGTTGGCCATCAACCAAATGGAAGCGACCTACATCGAGCGCAACAGCCGCGAATTGGAATTGACCAAGCACATTTCGTTGCACCAGTTGGCACCCGAAAAATTGATTGACCTAAGAACAAAAGGCAACTGTCAGTTGGACATTCCACAATGGTGGTTCGACTTGGATTATCCAGGCCACTACTTGCGCAGAATCAAAACCGTATCGGTGTCTATTCCTTGTGTCACAGGGCCGAACGTCAACGTCAATTGCAAACTGACCATGACTAAGAACGTTATTAGAGACAAAGAAAACGAGCCAAGAGAAAACTACGAAATACAGTCCATCGCGACCTCTACGGCGCAGAATGACGCAGGTGTTTTTGAACTTAACCTCAACGGCGAACGCTACTTGTCCTTTGAAGGCGCGGGGGTAGAGAGCAGTTGGAAATTGGAATTGCCCGAAATTGCAAGCTTCGATTACCAGAGTATCTCGGATGCGGTCTTGCACATTCGCTACATGGCAAAAGATGGTGGCGCAACGATGGCGGAAGCAGCTACGGAAAGAGTGAAAAAGCAGTTGGAGCGAATGGCGGATACCGAACAAATGCCACCTGTCGTCTTGCTAAGTATGAAAACAGCTTTTCCAACCGCTTGGCACCGTTTCTTGAATCCTGAGAATGGAAGCTCGGTTCATGAGTTGGATGTTGAATTGCTCAACAAACACTATCCTTATTTTTCTTCTTTGTTTGACAACAGAGCTATTGAGGAAGCTGAAATTGGAATTTTGCTCAAGGAAGCGCCGAGCGGTGGCAATATGGTTTACGATGTTAACAGTGGCACTGCCATTACGATCAATGAAGGGGAGCTGTATGGGGTAGCTAGTAGTACAACACCTAGCAATGATTTGGGCAATGTAGTCTTGAATTTCAACACTACGCCCAGCGTGGATAACATCGACGATATTTTCTTAATTCTAAAATACAAAGTGTACAACGACTAGGCACAAGCCTAGTGTCGAGCATTTTTGAAAACCAAACCCTATTCCGCTACAGCGGTAAGGAAAGTAAGAACCTAGCAACTTCTATAGGCTACCGCGTTAACAATTGGCGCGGTGGCCTCCGTTGCCGCTTTCCTATTTTTTGAATCCGAACGTATATATTAGGAACCAACAAACCGATGAATCTAATGGACACGCCTCCAACTAACAATAACAATTCTGACAAAGACGCACAAGATCAAGGCCCCAAACCTTTTGCCAGTAGTCTAGCGCAAGAGGGTCAACACCAAGTGCCTGAGATTGCCCTGCCCAAAGGCGGCGGCGCACTCAAAGGCATCGACGAAAAATTTGAAGTCAATCCTGTCACAGGCAGCAGTGGGATGAGCATTCCGCTACCAGTAGCGCCAGCACGAGGCGGGTTTAGTCCTGCTCTGTCTATCAGTTACAGCTCGGGCGCGGGCAACGGCCTGTTTGGAATGGGCTGGGGCTTGTCCTTGCCAAGCATCACGCGCAAAACAAACAAAGAACTGCCGCAATACCACGACAGCGTGGAATCAGATACCTTCATTCTAGCAGGTGCCGAGGATTTGGTGCCTAAACTAGAAGAGCAGGGAGGCAATTGGAATATTGTTGTGCGTCAGGATCAAAACGGCGATTACAACATCCAACAATACCGCCCACGCATAGAGGGCAGTTGGTTGCGCATCGAAAAGTGGACCAGCCGCGCGGACGGCCGCATCCATTGGCGCACCATTTCTACCAACAACACCACCAGCGTTTACGGCGACACGGACGAGAGTGTGATTGAAAACCCCGCTTTGCCAAAAGGTCAACAGATTTTTGAATGGAAGATTTCCTATTCGTACGATAATCTGGGGAATGTTATGGTGTATGGTTATAAAAAAGAAGACCGTGTAGGGGTAGAAAATACCGTATATGAAAAAAATAGAAGTAGCAGTACGGTAGACAATACGTACTTGAAACGGGTGCGCTATGGGAATAGAACACATTACAACCACGGCGATGCTTTGCCTGATGCAGATGATTTTTTATACGAGACGGTGTTGGATTATGGCGAGCATTTGGCGGAGGAAATGAACGAAGACCCCAACAATACTTGGGAGGCGCGCAGGGATGCTTTTTCCAGTTTTAGAGCAGGCTTTGATATTCGAACCTACCGTTTGTGCAAACGAGTGTTGTTGTTTCATAAATTTGATTTGGACCACCAACCTATTGAGCAGTTGTTGGTCAGTGCGCTGGAATTGACTTACCACGATTATCCCGAAGCCGATCCGAGTTTGAGCAAACAATTGGAAGGGTTTACCTACCTCAAAGAAGCGCAGACAAAAGGTTATTTATATGAGAATGGCGCTTACAGCGACGAGACCCAACCGCCTTTTGAGTTTCATTATCAAGGTCATAAATGGGATACGACCGTACATGAATTGGACGACTACGAGCATCTACCTGTCGGCATCAGCCAAGCGGGCTACCAGTGGATGGATTTTTATGGCGAAGGCGTAGCGGGTATTCTAAGCCAGCAACAAGAAGCGTGGTATTACAAAGAAAACTTGGGTGGGGGCGAGTTTGCGCCCATGAAGCTGCTGAAAGAAAAACCGTCGCTAAAAGGCTTGCAGTTCCAAGATTTGGAGGGCGATGGGGAGCGGCAACTCGTCAGCTACG
>CAYUZF010000074.1:0-4722 GCA_964449615.1 uncultured Aureispira sp. | reverse complement strand
TGAATGGCAAGAGGGCGAGCAGTGGGGTAATTTTCGCTATTTTGAGCAGCTGCCCAACCGCGATTTGCAAAACGATCCTTATGCCCGCTTTGTGGATTTGGATGGCGACGGGCGTGCTGATTTGCTGATTACTAAAAATGATTTGTTCGAATGGCATGCTTCTAAAGGTAAGGAAGGGTTTGGAAAGGCCAACCGCGTGTATACGGCTTTGGACGACGAGGATGGCCCCAAAATCGTTTTTGCCGATTCGGAGCAGTCGATTTTCCTAGCCGATATGACAGGCGACGGACTAACGGATATTGTAAGAATTACCAATGGGCAGGTATGCTACTGGGCAAATATGGGCTATGGGTATTTTAGTAAGAAAATTACCATGCAAAACGCGCCTACTTTTGACCGCGAAGAGCAGTTCAATCCGCAGTATTTGTATTTGTTAGACATAGATGGTTCGGGTACTACTGATTTAGCCTATTATCATAAAAATACTCTACAGGTTTGGTGTAATTGGTCGGGCAACGAGTTTGTGGAGGCACCCAAAATCATCGCGCCTTTTCCGCCGATGGATCCAGGCACGCGCCTAGATGTTGTGGATTTATTGGGCACGGGTACAAGCTGCCTAGTCTGGTCGTCTATGCACCAAAAAGACCAAAACACTCCGCTCAAATACCTGCATCTGACAAAGGGGAAAAAACCGCATTTGCTGTATCATTATCAAAATAATTTGGGCGCCAGCACGCAGTTGTATTACAGTCACTCGACTAAGTTTTCGCTGGCAGCTAAAAAAGCAGGTACCCCCTGGGCAACCAAGTTACCTTTCCCCGTGCATGTGGTAGAAAAAGTGCTACACACCGACCACATCCAGCAAACTGTTTTTGCGCAGACATACACCTACGCACACGGTTATTACGACCGCGCCGAGCGCGAATTTAGAGGCTTTGGAAAAGTAGAAGTGAAAGACACCATACGGTTGGATGAATTAATGGCGCTGGGTGCAACCAACGCCCTTGTTGACCACCATCAAGTACCCATTAAAACGGTAAGTTGGTACCATACAGGAGCGGCCTTGAAACATCAAGAATTGACCACAGCTTTCGAGCAGGAGTATTATCAAAACCCGCTGGTAGAGCAAGATTTGACCTCTACTATTTTGCCGCAAGGCCTGAGCGATCAAGCCTATTTGGAGGCGTTTAGAACTTTGAAGGGCGTGCCGCTACGGCAAGAGGTATACAGCCTAGACACCGAGAACCCCGCGCACGTGCATCCCTACAGCGCGAGCCGCCAAAGCTACCGCGTGCAAATGGTGCAGCCACATGCAGGGCAGCAGTACGCCAGCTTTGTGGTGGTGCCACAAGAGCAAATCAGCTACGGCTACGAAAGAGATCCCAATGATCCAAGAATCAGCCACGAGTTGGTGTTGGAAACGGATGCGTTGGGTATTCCAACCCAGACAGCCAGCGTTATTTATCCACGCCTAGCAATTCCTACCGATTTAGTGTGGATGGTAGAAGAAGAACAAAAAAAATTACACGTGGTCTTGCGCGAGTTGACGATGACGGACGACGTAGATAACGACAACAGTTACCGCCTGCGAGCAGCCTACGAAGAAAAAGCCTACGAGCTGTTACAAGCCACAACGGCCGATTCTACACCGCCTGTCATTTCTCCTGCCCAAGGCAATGCGTATTTCACCATAGCGCGCTTAAAGGCTCAAATTGCATTAGCAGAAACCGCGGCAGAGTTGGATTACATCGAAGAGCCGCCCACCAATACACAGCCTTACAAACGCCTGCACGGCCATACCAAAGTAGAGTTGTGGAAAGACGATCTATCGGGGCCAGTACCAATAGGTCAATTAACAGCGCTGGCCATTCCGTACAAAACCTACCAGTTGGCTTATACGGCCTTGCAGTTGGAGGGAGATAGCAACCGAACCGACCCTGTAACAGGATTATTTACAACTGCTGGCGGCACAAAACTCCTAAACAATGTTTCTTCGATGGACGATTTGGGCTATGTGCAAGAGGATGGGCGTGGGAATAGTTTAGACAATCAAAACGGTTGGTGGTTACATTCGGGCATGACTTTGTATAACAATACCCTAGATGCGACGACGGGTGCCCCAGACGCCAACCATGCGACGCGCAATTTTTATTTGCCTTACGGAGTAGAAGATATCTTTGAGAATCAAAGTACCATGCAGTACGACCGTTACCAGTTGCTGCCAACGTCCGTTACCGATACACTGAGAAATACCAGCAGCGTGGAGTACGATTACCGCGTATTACAACCCAAATGGATGCAGGACATCAACAACAACGAGTCAATGGTTGCTTTTGATGAGCTGGGCATTGTAGTAAAATCGGCCATTCGAAGTGTTGATAGTACAAATACGGTGGTAGGCGATAGTTTGGCCAAGCCAACGGCTATTATGAGTTATAATTTTTACAATTATTATGATAACAAAGAGCCGAACTACATCCACAGCCAAGTGCGGGAGAAACATTATTCGCAAGAACCTGTAGCTACTTGGCAAGAAAGTTATGAGTATTCAAGTGGGATGGGGGAAGTGATCATGGCCAAAGTGCAAGCCAAAGACGGCGAGGCTTTGGAGTGGGATAATGGGACGTTGAAAAAGGTAAAGATAGAAAATGGGGTATTGTACGACTGGGTAAATAATGCTTGGGTCGTGCGTAACAACCATCCTTTTACTAGACGCTGGATTGGCAACGGGCGTACGGTTATCAACAACAAAGGCCTTCCAATCAAACAATACGAGCCGTATTTTTCAACGACGCACGAATTTGAATCGGCACCAGAGTTGGTAGAAATTGGCTACAGTCCTACGCTCTACTACGACGCGGCAGGCCGCAACAACTACACCGAGTTACCCGATGGCAATATTGTTAAAACCGAGTTTGACAGTTGGTCTTCGACCCAATACGACAGCAACGACGCTATTTTAGAAAGTCCGTTGTATGACAGCCTTTCGGCCAATGAGCAAGGCGCTGTTGCCATGGGTGCAGCGCGGCCTACTGATCTCCGTCTGATGGGCATCTGGCAAGCGGTGCAGCATTCCGATACGCCGACCACCGTACACACGGATTGCTTGGGTAGGGCGATTTATGCCACCGAGCAGCTGCGGACGGATACTACCAACGACACTAAAGCCTACCACAGCGTTTATACCAAGACGGACATGGCAGGTCGCTACAGCGAGATTTATGACCAGCTAGCGACAGAAGAGTTGGTGCAAACTAGTCGCACAACGAGTAGAGGAAAAAGCAGCTATGCTAGGACCAATTTACTAGGCCAAGCAGTGTACACCTGGACGGCGGTCAAAGGTGAGGTGTACCAGTTTACGGATGCACTAGGCAGAATGGTGCGAATTTGGGACAATCCTGATGATACGGACAATAGGTTGGAGTATTCGACGACTTACGATAATGGGCACCGCCCGTTGACAACCAACGTCCGAAAAGCAAGCGGTGGTTGGATTTGTTTTGCCAAAACGGAGTATGGCGAGAGCATAATAAACGTAACCGATGCCAAAGACAGGAACCTACGCGGGCAGGCCTACAAAAGTTACGATCAATCGGGGGTATTAACTACGGATCAAATAGATTTTAAAGGTAATCCGCTGCTGATGCATCGACAAATGACGCAAGAATACGCTACTCTGATTGATTGGAACCAACCAGTAGCGTTGGAAGGAGAGTTTTTCACCAGCAGCAGCTACGATGCGCTCAACCGTCCGCTAGAAACCACACTACCCGATAGGAGCGTTCTACGCCCCACCTACAACACAGGGGGCTATATGGAAACCTTAGCGGTGCAGGTAATGGGACAAGGGAATTTTGTCAACTACTTAGAGGGGCAGGACTTTGATGCCAAAGGGCAGCAAGAGCGTTTGAAGTTGGGTAACAATACGGTCACCAAGTTTTTCTACGAGGCCGAGACCTTCCGATTAAGTAAGTTGCTGACAACTAGTGGTGGTGAGGAACTGCAACACTTATTGTATCGCTACGATCCGATGGGTAACGCGGTAGACATTCGCGATAAAGCGCAATCAGTGTATTACTACAAAAATGAGGCAGTAAGTCCCCAAAAGAGCTTTGAATACGACTCGCTCTACCGCTTAACAAGAGCAACGGGGCGACAGCATGCCAGTGCAGGAGCGCCGCAAGCAGGGCACAATCCCAGTTATACCACACCGCTACCACACAGCAGCATTCTAAATGCAGTAAGCAATTACACACAAATTTACCAATACGATAAGGTAGGGAACATTACCAAAATGAAGCAACAAGGTAGTTGGACACGAGATTACATCTACCATCAAGATGCGACCAATCGGCTAAAAGAAACGACCCTCAGTAGCAACACTTATACCTACAGCTACGACCACCACGGCAACATCATCGGCATGCCGCACCTACAAGCCCTACACTGGAACCACCAAGACGAATTGGTACGGGTAGCGTTGGATTTAAGTGGCAACGTAGCGCATTACAACTACGACGGCGGCGGACAACGAACGCGAAAAGTTATCGCCAAAGATGAGGCAAAACACAAAGAAAGGTTGTATCTTGGAGGGGTGGAGCGCTACCGCGAGTACAACAACGACGGCGAAGTAGAGCTAGAGCGATGGACGTTGCAAATAGAGGGTTTGGCGCAGGTAGATACCTTAACGGTTAAAGAAACGCAGGAGCTGACAACTGCAGA
>CAYUZF010000073.1:15753-22409 GCA_964449615.1 uncultured Aureispira sp. | reverse complement strand
AAAAGATAGTTTAGAAAAGCGGTAAGTACGTCCTATAAACCTCCAACCACAAAACAATCTGACAAAAACGGCGTTTAAAGGCATAAAGTTGTTGTAACTTCATGTACCTACATTAAAAATACCTACATTTACGCAGAAAATGGCGAGTGAGCTAGGGGTTCTAGCCGTTCAGTCTTGTAATACAGTGCTAAATACCCGTTGCTATGAACCGAAATTTAATTTATATTGTTTGTTGTATCCTTTTTATCACTACAGGTAGCTTTTCTCAAGAGAAAGCTGTCTCTGCCTCCTCTACTATGAAATTAATTTATGTTTACGATGCCCTATGTGGCTGGTGTTATGGTTTTTCGCCTGTTATAACAGATTTTTCGGCGCGGCATGCTTCCGAGTTTGCTGTAGAAGTGGTATCGGGTGGTATGGTGCTTGGTGCAATTTGGAACTGCTTTTTTAGCGCATACTTTAAAAGAAGGTTCAGCGATCTTTACTTCAGAGCCTGCGGCTCTGGCAATGGCTGCTTTCAGAACCCACCTGCCGCAGCAGAGTTTGGCATTTGCAGCGCGTTTGCAAAAAGCGATTTACAGCGAAGGCATTCCCCCTCTGCGGTGGGAGGCTTACGGCGACATGGCCGCAGAGTTTGGTTTAGATGCCCGTGCGTTTGTGCAACAGTTAAAAAATTCCGAAACAAAGCGGGCCGCTCAAGCAGATTTTTTGCGATCCAACCAATTGGGGGTACAGGGCTTTCCGACCGTATTCTTAGAGCGCGATGGACAGTTGTACCAATTGAGTAGTGGTTATGTTTCGCTAGAAAACCTAGAGCAACAGTATCAAACTGCCCTTAAACAATAACCCACTTCCTTTTAGACAACTTCTATTCTAAATACAATTTATTATGAAAACAATTGCACTATTTGGCGCTACAGGACAATCGGGTCAGGCATTTTTAAAAGCCGCTTTGGAAAAAGGGTACAACGTTCGCGCACAAGCACGCACCCCCGAAAAAATTGGCCTTCAACACGAAAACCTAACTGTTTTGAAAGGGGATGTTCTGGACGAAGCGGCTGTAGAGTCGGTTGTTCACAACAGCGATGTGGTGGTTAGTTTGTTTGGCCACGTTAAAAACTCGCCTGCTAATTTGCAAACGCAGGGCACCAAAAACATTGTAGCAGCGATGAAAAAGTACACTGTTCAACGCATTATTTCCCTTTCGGGGGGCGGGCTTCCTTTTCCAGAAAAAGACCAACCGAAATTTGCGGACAAGGCCATTCGCACCATCATGAAACTCTTTTTCTCCAAAATGCTCAACGACGCCATCGCCCACTATGAGTATCTTCAACACAGCGGGGTACAATGGACGATTGTAAGAGCGCCACGCCTAACGAACGACCCAAAAACCAACCAATACCGCGTAGGTTGGGTGGGAGTAAATGCCAGCACACAGATCAGCAGAGGAGATTTAGCAGATTTTGTAGTTACTTTGGTAGAGGATGAGCAGTACGATGGCCAACTTCCTTTTGTGAGTGCCTAAGGGCGAATAGATGTAGTTCAACGGGGACTTGTAGCCGCTTTGGCGTTATTTTTAAAGGCGTATTTATTGCCAACCTAGCCGCCTGCGCAGAGGACTCTTCTGCGCAGGGCTATACAAATTGTTTCGTCATTTTTTGATAAATTCTTGTTTTTTGCGGCTTCATTATTGTAAAGCTCCTTAAAATCGCTTAGATTTGAAGTCTAGAAACAAAATAATGCACTTTTTTGGTCGATCTTTATTCTGTCAATAAGACACCCAACAAGGTGCTATTTATCAACTCCCAAAGGTGTTCCCCGCCTAAATTGTACTGCTTATGGCCGCTACAATTGGTTTTTCCAATCCTGAGAACGAACAACAGTTGCGCTGCAATTTGTTGGGGCGCTATTTTATGCCCTGGGCCAAGCAAGTATCCATGCGCATTTTTAAAGAGCAGCTGGAGGAGAAATTTGCCTACATTGATTTGGCGGTGGGTCGTGCCGATTTGTTGGCAGAGGAGAGTCCAAGCTATGCGGTTCTGAAATGGGCAAGCCGACAGCGCAACCTGCGTCCGCAGCTTTACACGCTGTTTAACGAATCTAATCCTGAAAAAGAAGAACAATGGCGCGCTGCGGTGAACAGTTTGCCCCGCCTAGACCAATTTACCTTTACGCCGCAGGTCTGTTGCGCCCCTGTAGACCAAGACATACGCAAAGCCGTGGCCAGTGTGCGCTCTTTGCCTACGCTGCTCTCCGCAGATTTGTGTCAAAATCAAGGCTTGACGTGGGAGTGGTTGCAAGAATTGGTACAAGTACACCGCGCCGATTGCTTTTTGTGGGTGGACTTTGAATGTCTGCAAAGTTGGAACAAACGCAAGCGCGACCGCGAACAACTGCATCGTATATTCGGCCAAACGGGTACAGCAGTGCTTCAGCAAGGCCTAAAGAAACGCCGCAAAGCTGCCGACAAAGAAGCCTATTGGAAGGCGATGTTGGAGCAACGGTTAATACAAGTGCTGGGCGCTGACCATCTAGGGTTGCTGTGTTTTTCTTTTTATGACAAAGCCGACAAAGCCACACAGTCCCTATATTTTCTAACCCTCAACCCAGAAGCTTATGTTAACATGCGCGCCATAATGAGCAACGAAAGCCAAACCATCGAGGACGGCATTGGCGATTGTGCTTATTATCCCAATAAAGGCGCTCAACGCCGCGTGGCTAGCCCTACGCTGTTTGGCCCCATGTTTGAGCTGGAGCAGCATTTGTTGCGGACGTATCGCAACCAAACCATGCAAGTGGTTGATTTGTATGAGGAGCAACATTGGGGACGTGCTTTGACAAAAAAAAACTATATTGACGCACTGCTGAACTTAGAAAAAAAAGGATTAATTAAAATTACGCGAAAGCGCGCGCCGAGAGGCCGCAGTTTGCCCAAAGACCATTTGCCCGATAAAACGTTCCTTTCTTTTAAGCCACAGCGGTCTTAATCTTTGTTTGTAACTGCTTTGATACTTTTTATAGCGTGTTGGCAAGACTAGCTTATTTTGGATTTCGCTTACTTATCTTTCTATTTCGATTACTGCCCTTCTGGGGTTTGTATCGCTTGTCAGATTTCTTGTATTTATTGATTTATAAAGGCATTGGTTACCGTAAGAAAGTTGTGCGCCAAAACTTAGCCCAAGCATTTCCCAACAAGACCGCCCAAGAACGTTTGGGCATTGAACAGCGTTTTTATCATTTTCTATTTGATTTATTACTAGAAAGTATCAAAGGCTTGTCTTTTTCTAAAGCGGCTTTGATGCAGCGTTTGGAGTACACTACCCCTGATTTGTTGCAACGCATTATTGATGAAGACCGCTCTATTATGCTGGTCGGTGGGCATTATGGCAATTGGGAATGGGGCAGCCTACGCGCCCCTTTTTGCGTAGACGCGCCTGTTGTCATTCTGTATTCGCCCATCAAAAACAGTTATATTGACCGCTATTTGCAACAACAACGCGCTAAATTTGATGCGCATCTGGTGAGCTACTTAAAGGCAATGTCTGTATTTGGGCAATATGCCGAGCAACGCGCTGTCTTTGCCTTGATTGCCGACCAATCGCCGAGCAATCCCCGCCGTGCTTATTGGTTGCCGTTTCTAAATCAAGATACCGCCGTTTTGCGAGGACCTGCCATCTATGCACAGCGCTACAACATGCCGTTGTTGTATTTGAGCATTCAGCGTACCAAACGCGGGCATTACCGCATGCAGGTCGAGGTTTTGACGGAACAACCGCGTGACTATACGCCTGAAGAACTGATTGCCCTTTATTGGGCGCGGCTCTAACAACAAATTGAGCAGCACCCTGAATGGTGGCTTTGGTCACACCGCCGCTGGAAGCACCAACGCCAAAAATAAATACTTTATATGAACGCTTGGCCTTTTTGACTGTTCTTGTAGTTGGGTCATCGTACTTCTCTTTTCTGGGTGTAGAAATTAGTGCCGACGTATAAGCTGTTTTTTATCGCTGTAAATAGATCATTGGTCTAGCTTATTTGAATAGTCAAAAGGAGTTTTTTACATTGATGACAAGCCGCTGCACGCCCTTTTCGGCCTTTTGCCAAGCAACCATTGATACCCAATCATAACCATCAAACCATTTTAATTACTAGTAGTAGTCCGCCAGACTGTGACAGCGGTCTGCCTTCGAGGGCAAGCGCCAATTACTAGACAAATCGTTCCGCATGAAATTTTTTATCCTCGTTTTTTCTGTTTTCTGCATCGTACTACTTTGGCAAGAGCGCGTCCAAGCGCAACGCAACTACGATGTGTATTGGGTAAGTTTTAAAGATAAAACAGATAACCCCTATAGCATTTTTCGTCCACAAGAATTTTTATCTGCAAGAGCGTTGGAACGCCGAGCGCGGTACAATGTTCCGATTGATGCGACTGATTTGCCCATCACGCCTAAATATTTAGAACCAATAGAGGTGAAAGGATTTAAAATTCACAGTCGTTCTCGATGGCTCAACGGGGTAGCCATTGTTGTGGAATCGGCCAGTACGGAAGCCGAAGATTTGAAACAATTTGAATTTATAAAAGATGTTTTTCCAATTGGTTACAAGCGCCGTGTAGAACCCAGCACCACCAAAGTAGGCGAACGAGACTATGGAACCAACTACCGCAAAAAAAGCCATTATTACGGCTTGGGTAAGAACCAAATCACCATGCTCAACGCACACTACTTGCACAAAATGGGTTTTCAAGGCCAAGAAATGCACGTTGCGATTATGGATGGTGGGTTTGACGGCATTCGCGAAACGCCTGCGTTCGACAGCTTGTTTCAACGCGGCCAAATCTTGGGCACCCACGACTTTGTTCAGGGCGATGATTATGTTTTTGAATCGTCTACACACGGTAGAAATGTCCTGTCGTGTATGGCGGCCAATATGCCGTATTTATTTGTGGGAACGGCTCCTGAAGCGCGCTATTATTTGTTTAAAACAGAAGACGTAAAAGGCGAATATTTGATCGAGGAATACAACTGGGTAGCTGCGATAGAAAAAGCGGACCAGCTCGGCGTAGATGTTGTGAATTCTTCTTTGGGTTATTACGATTTTGATGACAACGATATGGATTATGGCTATGTGGATATTGACGGCAAAACTTCGGCGATGACTAAAGCAGCCACGTTAGCAGCCAACAAAGGTTTGTTTATTGTAAACAGTGCAGGTAACGAGGGCAATGGCAAATGGAAACACATTACCGTACCAGGCGATGCCGAAAACATTCTGACGGTTGGAGCAGTAGACCGAGACGGCTACCACGCCAAATTCAGCTCCTATGGTTTTGAAGAGCGCGATTTTATTAAACCCAATGTGGTAGCACGCGGAGCTATTTCTGTGGTTGCTGCCAAAAAACGCTACGAAACCAGCTACAGCAACGGTACTTCTTTTGCAGCGCCTATCATGGCAGGAGCGGTTACTTCTTTTTGGCAGGCGCTTCCACAATACAACAACTTACAAATTCTAGACGCTATCCAGAGCAGCGGCAGTCGCAACGATAAGCCCGACAACGCTTACGGCTATGGTTTGCCTGATTTTTACAAAGCGTATCAAGAGTTGAGTGGTTCGGTAATTGAGTTGAACCAACAACAAAACTACTACACCGCGCCCGCTGATTTATCGGAGCGCTTGGATATTTTTATGAGCAAAGTGAAAGCCCACAAGGCGGAGGTGGTTTTACACAATGCACTGGGCAAATTAATTTACAGCGACAACAGCGATTTGTCTACGCCTTATTCGCGCAAGCTTTGGTACCAAACGGTGCCAAATTGGGAAACGCTTCCCAATGGAGTTTACTACATGACCATTAATTTGGAGGGCAACATCAAGCGTTTGTTGTTGAGTAAGTAGGGTTTTAGCAGTTGGGGGCGTATGTAAGGTGTACCTTACATACGCCCCCATACAATTTGCCTTGCACTACATTTGGTTTGCTCCTCACAAAGACTTATTTTTGCCCGCTTAGTCGGGCATTTTTTATGCCTCAGCGATTTCTATTGAAGAACAGTATTATAAAAAAGAAAGATGTACAGAACGCACCACTGTGGCGCTTTGCGCCTAGAGCAAGTAGGAGAATCCGTTGTTTTATCGGGTTGGGTCAATAAAAACAGAGATCTAGGGGGCATGGCCTTCGTTGATTTGCGCGACCGCTATGGCGTAACGCAATTGGCCTTTAATACCGAATACAGTGCTGATCTATATGAGCAAAGTAAGAACTTGGGCCGCGAATATGTTTTGCGCGTGGAGGGAAAAGTGGCAGAGCGCTCTAGCAAAAACCCCAATATTCCAACAGGAAACATTGAAATTATTGTAGAAAAAATGGAGGTACTGAACGAATCCGCCGTTCCTCCCTTCACCATAGAGGACAACACCGACGGCGGTGAGGAACTGCGCATGAAGTACCGCTATTTGGATTTGCGTCGTCGCCCCTTGCAAAATAATTTGTTCTTCCGCTCTAAACTGGCCTTAGAAGTGCGCAAATATTTGGCAGGGCAAGACTTCATAGAAGTAGAAACGCCCGTTTTAATAAAAAGTACCCCTGAAGGCGCCCGCGATTTTGTGGTGCCCAGTCGCATGAACGACGGGCAATTTTACGCATTGCCACAGTCGCCACA
>CAYUZF010000073.1:13955-15743 GCA_964449615.1 uncultured Aureispira sp. | reverse complement strand
ACAGACCTTCAAGCAGTTGTTGATGATTGCTGGTTTTGAGCGCTATTTTCAATTGGTCAAATGCTTTAGAGACGAAGACTTGCGCGCCGATCGCCAACCTGAGTTTACACAAATTGATTGTGAAATGGCCTTTGTGACTCAAGAAGATGTCCTGAATATGTTTGAAGGCTTAACCAAACACCTTTTCAAAACCTGCTTGGAAGTAGAGCTACCCGATTTTCCGCGCATGACCTACGACGAGGCCATCAGCCGTTATGGCTCTGACAAGCCCGATACGCGGTTTGGGATGGAATTTGTAGAACTCAACGATTTGGCAAAAGACAAAGGCTTTCCTGTTTTTGACAGCGCAGAATTGGTGGTAGGAATTTTGGCAGAAGGCCAAGCGAGTACTTATTCCAACAAAGACATCAAAAAATTGACCAGTTGGGTACAGCGTCCGCAAGTCGGAGCCAAAGGTTTGGTGTACGTAAAGTACAACGAAGATGGCAGTATCAAATCTTCGGTAGGAAAATTCTACACAGACGAGCAATTGAAAACTTGGTTGGACAAAGCAGATGCTCAAAAAGGAGATTTATTGTTGGTTCTGTCAGGCGAAACGGATAAAGTACGCGGCCAGTTGAGCGATTTGCGTTTGGAAATGGGCGAGCGCATGGGTTTGCGCAGCGGCGGCTTCAAACCTTTATGGGTGTTGGATTTTCCTCTCTTGGAATGGGACGAAGATTCGCAGCGTTTCCACGCCATGCACCACCCGTTCACCGCCCCGAAGGCAGCCGATGTAGAACGCATGCTCAACGGCGACCACGAAACCATGAAAGCTCTACGAGCCGATGCGTACGATTTGGTCATCAACGGTTGGGAAATTGGCGGCGGTTCGGTTCGTATCCACGATCGCGCTTTGCAATCCAAAAACTTTAAACTGTTGGGTTTCACCGAAAAAGAAGCAGAAGAGCAATTCGGTTTCTTGCTGGGTGCGTTTGAGTATGGTGCCCCTCCACACGGCGGAATTGCCTTTGGATTTGACCGTCTTTGTTCCATTATGCAAGGCGCTACTTCTATTCGCGACTTTATTGCTTTTCCCAAAAACAACCAGGGCCGCGATGTTATGATTGATGCGCCTTCTGCACTTGCTGAACAACAATTAGAAGAGTTGAGCTTGTCCGTAATTCAACCCAACGAAACACCTTAGCAGGCGGCAGTCAACAACTGCTTATACGCTAATTAACAGCTGTTTATACGTTCTTAAAGCACCTTTATTGTCCGTGATGAAGGTGCTTTTTTATTGATCAAATCAACAATCTTTGACAATGTTTCGTATCTTCGTAGCACAACTTGCAACCGCATTACATTCACTTTTTATCTTTTACAACACTCGACATTCCACCACTGTTATACTTTTTTATTCCTGCAGGTTCTAGATTCCCAATATGACATTATCAACAGTAGAAGTAAAGCATCTTTCCAGTCTGCTATCGAGTACAGATGACAACAATACCAAGCTCGCTTTTGAGTTGTTGAAGGCTCACCCCATGCCTAAAGAGTTACTTTCGGATATATTTATTATTTACAAACTAGACGAACGAGGAAGCACTCGTAAGAAAGCAGCAAATGCCCTGAAGCGCTATCCTTTGCCACAAATCTCTTTACTGATGAACAGTAATTTATTGTTGGGGGATCGCGGCGGCTTGGCTCCTACCGAACAAACCATCAAACGCAATATAGAGCGCTATGTTGTTATGAGTAACGGCTTGTTAGAAGGAGTAGCTATGGGGCAAATCATGTATCGCAAAT
>CAYUZF010000073.1:8972-13945 GCA_964449615.1 uncultured Aureispira sp. | reverse complement strand
CGCTCTGGGCTAAAATATTTGTTGGATCATTTGCCGAAAGAACAACGCCAAGAATTGTTGCGCAGCTTTATTTCAGGTACGAGTTTCACGCTTACCCACTGCTCTTTGACCAAAATACCTACAGATTTATACCAATGGGATTATTTGACCCAGATAGACTTGAGCTACAATAAAATAAAAACGCTTCCTAAACGCATAACAACCTTCAAAAATCTAGAATCGCTCAATATTGCCCACAACTGTGTGCACACCATTACGCCAGCGACTAAAGAGCTGCCCAATTTAAAAGAGCTGGATATTTCCAACAACAAATTCAAAGTTTTCCCGCCTGTTCTGTCGGAGTTGAAGCAGCTAGAAAGCTTGAATATTTCTAGACTTAACCATTTGTTATTGGGCGAGTACATAGAAGTTCCTTCTTCTTTCCAACAATTGCCCAACATCAGAAAGCTTCGTTTAAGTGATAGTTTTACGGGCTATTCGCAGGGTTTGCCTGTTAACTACAGCAACTTTCCCAATTTTAAACTGGTAGAAAGTAAGAAACCCTTGAATTTAAACCCTTTGGTATTGGCTACTACTGCGTACGAGCAAAACGGAGGTAGCGAAGGCTTGATGTATCTATTTGCCCACAGCAAGGATACTGCTTTGCTACAGCAATTGGTAGAGGAACAGTTTTACGATGCAGGACGCCAGCTGCTTGATCTAAAATCGACCATGTTGCGTCAACTGCCTGCGGTATTGGAACAATATCCGATCCGAGAATTGAACTTGAGAGGCTGTTATTTGGGCATAGAGCATTACCCTATAGGTAGTAAAAGCTCCCGCCGCCATTGGGCACTGTCTAAACAGACCAATGTTGACCGCATTTTCGAGGCTTTAGAGACGCACAAAGATATTTTGCAAGCCGACCTTTCTCGCAACCGTTTGCAGCACCTGCCCAAAGCGCTGTTTTCCTGGCAACAATTGCGCAGTTTGGATTTATCGCACAATGTATTGACTGCACTCTCGTCCAAAATTGAGGCGTTAAACCAATTAGAATTGTTGGATTTACAACACAACAACTTAAAGGTTTTGCCTTCGAATTTGAGTAATTTGCAACAATTGCGTTGGTTAAACCTGAGCAGAAATTCTCTTTCACACATTCCAGAGGGCATTGGTGAACTGTCTAAGTTGGAGGAGTTGTATTTTGTAAATGCCTTACAACAGCCTTTACTCTCCAACCATCTGTTTGCGATCCCAGAGTCTTGGCAAGGTCTGCGCTCGCTCAAAACCATACACTTTTACGACGATGGTTTGGGCCAAATAGAAATAGCCAAAGCCTACGAAAAACGCTTGAGGCAGCTGCTGCCCAAAGATTGCAAGATTCATTTGTCTTACGATTAATGGTTATTCCGTTAGCAGACCGCTCGGCCAATGGTAGTCTGCCTTTTTTTGCTTATCTTTGCCCCATCTTTCACCATTAATGTAATTGTACCTTCGCAGTTGTGGAGGCCATAAGCTAGAACTGGGTTATGCTTGGGATTAATAATGTTTTTGTAAAATACGGCGATCGCGTCATTTTGGATCGTATTTCTTTAGGTGTCAACGACAGCGACCGCATTGGCCTAGTAGGCCTTAATGGTGCAGGCAAATCTACGTTGCTTAAAATTATCGCAGGCGATGCACTCCCACACGACGGCAATGTCGTTCGTCCCAATGGAAGCAGCATCGGGTTTTTACATCAAGATATGAGTTTGCCGAAAGGCAAAACGGTGCTGCAAGAAACACTGAGTATACTCTCTGAAGTACAGGAACTAGAGACCCAGATCGAAACCATTAACCAACAAATTGAAACCCGTACCGATTACGAAAGCGAGTCGTACCTAAACCTGTTCAATGAATTGGATGAGCTCAACGAGCGCCACCGCGTCTTAGGCGGTAAAAACATTCAGGTCGAAGCAGAGAAAATATTGATGGGATTGGGTTTTATGCCCTCGGATTTTGACCGACTGACCGACGAGTTTAGCGGCGGTTGGCAAATGCGCATCGAGTTAACTAAAATGCTTTTGCAACGCCCAGATTACCTCTTACTGGATGAGCCGACCAACCACTTGGATATTGAATCTATTATTTGGTTGGAGCAGTTCTTAGAAACTTACGAAGGAGCGGTTGTGGTTATTTCCCACGATAAAACCTTTTTAGACAATGTAACGAAACGCACCATAGAACTAGAATTGGGAAAGGTGTACGATTATAAAGCCAACTATACCAAATATTTGGTGTTGCAGCAAGAGCGGCGCATCATGCAGCAAAACGCCTTTGAAAACCAACAACGAGAAATTGCCCGCAAGGAGCAGTTAATCGACCGCTTTCGCGCAAAAGCGAACAAGGCCAAAATGGCACAATCGCTCATCAAGGAGTTGGATCGCATGGATAAGATAGAGCTGGATGTAACCAACAGCAGCAAAATGCGCCTGGTTTTTCCACCTGCTCCTCGCTCTGGTGAAGTCGTTGTTAAAGTAAAAGACCTCACCAAAACTTATGGCAAAAAGAACGTGTTAGAAAACGTCAATTTAGAAGTTATTCGCGGCGAGCGCATCGCTTTTGTAGGTAAAAACGGCGAAGGGAAATCTACCCTTTCCAAAATTATCTTAGGCCACGTTCAGGCACAGGGAAAAGCAGAGTTGGGTTACAATGTGGAAGTTGGTTATTACGCACAGAACCAAGCCGAAACCCTCGATCCCAAATTAACGGTTTTGGAAACCATCGACCGCGTATCTCCTTATGACATGCGCACCAAATTGCGGGGTATTTTGGGGTCTTTTCTCTTTTCTGGCGAAGATGTGGACAAGAAAGTATCCGTTTTATCTGGTGGGGAGCGCGCCCGTTTGGCACTTGCCTGTATGCTGCTGCGCCCCATCAACTTGCTGGTACTCGATGAGCCAACCAACCACTTGGACATTCGTTCCAAAGAAGTTTTAAAAGAAGCCATACAGCGTTATGACGGCACCTTGATTGTTGTATCCCACGATCGCGATTTTTTAGAAGGCTTGACGGATAAAGTCATCGAATTTAACCAAAAACAACTCAAACCGTATTTGGGCGATGTAAAATACTTTTTGAAAAAGCGCGCATTAGATACTTTTAGAGAGGTGAGTTTGGGCAAGGCGGGCAAAGGGGAAGCCGTCGCAGCAACGCCCGTAGTAAAACAAAAACCCAAGTTGGAAGGCAAAGCCTACCACCAACGCCTAAAACAACTCAAAAAAGATGTTCAAAATGCCGAACGTAAGATCAATCGCTTAGAAGAAGACAACAAAAAACTCGAAGCCAGCATGGCCGATGTGTCGATTATGGGCACCCCTGCTTATGATGAATTTGTTTTGAAATACGAACAGAACAAACAAAAATTGGCCAGCACTATGGAGAAATGGGAAGCAGCAGCGGAGGAGTTGGAAGAACTAGAAGGATGAACAAAATGTATAAGTGTGTGTAAGGGGCAGCATCTCGGCGATGCTCGCTGCCCCTTACACCTACACTACATCCTTTAAAGTGTTCCGAAGCGCTCTTCCAATACTTTTTTACGGTAATCAAAAATGCCCTGTAGCTGACGTTTGACAAAAATAGCGTGGGCTAAGTTGCCCAAAGGCCCCAACGGCAGGCGGTAATGCACAATATCTTCGGCTTCTACACCGCCTTCTATCGCTCTAAAAAAATGCTGGTGGTGCCACATGTTGTACGGGCCAACGCGCTGCTCGTCAATAAAAAATTCCAGTTCGCGCACTTGGGTGATTTCAGTCATCCAATACATTGGAATTCCCAAAACAGGCTTTACGGTGTATTCTATAATTTGTCCAGGATACATTTTCCCATCATAGTCCGAACGAATATGAAAACCCATGTAGTCGGGCGTGATTTCTTTTAAATTTTTAGGACTGGAAAAAAAATCCCATGCTTCTTCCAAACTAATGGGTAAGCGCTGTTTGCTGTGCAAGTTGTAGGTGGACATATATACTAGTTGATGATTGGTGTTGATGAATGGGTTTCCCATTAAAATACTAGTATAACAGCACTTTTTGGCTTAGGTTTACCAAGCGCCTCCGTTTCGGTTGAGCTTTACCAACAACTGAAACGAACGCCCTGCTTTGGAGCGGCATTCAGTCAATAAACTACTTCAAGTGTGCATCAAATAAAATGTGTCCCATTTTATCGCGTTTGGTTTGCAAATAAAAACGATTGTGTTCGTTGGGAGAGATTTCTAGCGCGATGGTCTTGGTAATGTTTACCCCCAGCGCTTTTAAAGAAGCTGCCTTTTGTGGGTTGTTGGAAAGTAGGTGCAGCTCGCCTACCTGTAGATGCTCCAGAGCTGCCGCCGCGGCAGTGTAATCACGTTGATCGGCTGCAAATCCTAGATGTAGGTTTGCCTCTACGGTGTCAAAACCTTGCTCTTGTAGTTGGTAGGCTTTCATTTTGTTGAGAAATCCGATGCCTCTTCCCTCCTGTTCTACATACAGTATAAATCCTTTTCCCTCCTTTTGCACGCGTTGCATCGCCGCTTGTAGTTGCGGCCCACAGTCGCAACGCATAGACCCCAGTATATCTCCTGTGATGCAAGAAGAATGCACCCGTCCTAAGACGGGTTCTTCTTTTGTCCATTCGCCTTTTATGAGTGCAAATAAAGTCTTACCCGCAGGCTGCTCAAAGGCTACCAATTCAAAAGTGCCGTACTCTGTCGGCATTTGTACCCGCACCACTTCTCGAACAGAGCGAGGGGGGGTGACAGATTGATCGCTGTACTCTTTCATCTACTATAGTTCTCTTTAAGGTCGGCTATACCAACCGCTCTAAACGCTACTTGAGGCCGTCTTGTGTGGCAATGGATTCGTTGGTAGATTTACTCTGCAAATGACTTTTAACAGCCGTCAGAGGTACGTTTTCTACTATTTCTAAATTATAGCCAATTAACCCAATACGGCGTTTGGGACTGTTGGTCATTAGGC
>CAYUZF010000073.1:733-8962 GCA_964449615.1 uncultured Aureispira sp. | reverse complement strand
TGCGCCGATGCCGTAGTCGCGCTGGTCAGAACGGGCTCGCAGGCGGCTGTGTATTTCTTCTAAGGTGAGTCCTTCGCGGCGCATGCGCTCATAATCTTTGAGCTTATTCATCAAGTCAATACTTCCACCGTCCTGTTCAATAAACAACACCACGCCTTTGCCCGCTTCGTCTACTTGTTGCATGGCAGCGTGCAGCTGCGATCCTGAGTCGCCCAACAGCGCGCCAAAAATATCGCTGGTTGTAAAAGAAGAATGCACCCGCACCAAAATAGTCTCGTCCTCTTCCCACTCTCCTTTTACCAAAGCGAACAAATTCTTATCGTTTGTCTTGTTTTCAAACGCTATAATTTCAAATTCACCATAGGCCGTAGGACCATCTACCCGCAGTACTTCCTCGATCAAGGTTTCTTTTTCTAAGCGGTACTTGATGAGATCCTCAATAGAAATAATTTTCAAATTGTGGCGCTCTGCAATGCTAAACAAATCGCTAAGACGCGCCATACTGCCGTCTTCATTGAGAATTTCTACCAAAACACCTGCGGGTTGTAATCCTGCCAAACGCGCCAAATCTACTGCCGCTTCGGTGTGTCCTGCACGGCGCAGCACGCCTCCGTCCTTAGCGATCAAAGGAAAGATGTGCCCTGGACGCGCATAATCGCTGGAAACGGTGCTGGGGTCTGTTAATTTCTGAATACCCGTAGCGCGGTCGTAAGCCGAAATTCCTGTACTACAACCAAACCCTAACAAATCTATAGAAATGGTGAAAGCGGTCTCGTGAACGGCCGTATTTTGTTGTTGCATAGGACGCAATTCTAGCTCATCGCAACGCTGCGCCGTAAGTGGTGTACAAATAAGCCCGCGTCCGTAAGTAGCCATGAAATTAATCATTTCAGGCGTTACCAATTCTGCGGCGCAAATAAAGTCCCCTTCATTTTCGCGGTCTTCGTCATCAACGACTATAATGAGTTTACCCGCTTTGATGTCGTCCAACGCGTCTTCAATCGTGTCTAACTTGCGGTTAACTGTTCCGTTTTGTGGGTTGCCAGATGCCATTTTGTACTCCTTTTAGGTATTTAAAAAATCCGTTGAATAATGCTAAGTTCATAGCATTGAAATAGGTGATGTAACGCAGCAGCACTACATTGATGTTTAATTTTTTGAGTAACCCATCCAATACAGGCACTCCAAATAAACCCAAGCTTGCTAAGAGCAACAAGGTTCCGTAAAATTGGTTGCCTCCAACTAAGGTTAATCCCCATAAACAGAGGTAAGCGGTCAGAATAAAAAACGGCCCCAACCAGCGCAGTACTTTGTGCGATAAAAATGCAAAACTCAAACTACTAGTAAGTGGCCAAAGCAAATGCTTAAAAGTGGCTAGATTGGCAAAATTTCCTGCCGAGATGCGTGTTTTTCTTCGAAATTCTTCTTTCAAATCACTGGATACCACTTCGTAACACACCGCTTCTAGTTCGTTGATCGCCCGCCCGCCCTGCTCAAATACGCTCATAGCAATATAGAAATCATCGACCAAAAAATTGGGCGGCACAGGCGAAAACCAAGCGGCGCGGATGGCATAACAACCGCCCAACGGCCCCATGGTGCGTCCCCAAGCGCGGCCTTCTAAATGTTTGATGCGTACTTCTCTGGAGATATAGTGGTCTTCCGAAGCAGCAATACCCTCGGCAGCCATCGCACGCTGGCTGGGGTGTTGTATGTTGGAATCAACTAGACCAATAACAGGATTTTTGAAATGCTTGGCCAAGTGGTAGATGGTGTCAGGCTCCAACAAAACATTGGCATCAGAAATAATAAGAACATGAGCCTCCTGTCCGTTTAAGGCATCCGATGCGCTGCTAATCAAATCGTTGATTACGCTGGGTTTTCCCCGTCGCTCTTCAAATGCAAAAAAGTGTGCTTGCGGATGTTGTTTTGCCCAAACTGACACCTGTGTATTGGTGGCATCAGAAGAACAATCCGAACCGATGTAGATCCTTAATTTGTGGGCGGGATAACGACTTTGCGCCAATGTCTGTAATTTCTCTTCAATAACGCTTTCTTCATTGTAGAGCGACATTATAAAGGAAACGACTGGCAAGGTGGCTTCGTCGCGGCTGTGCAGCAATTGGTTGTTTTGTTTTTTGGCGGCAGCCCAACGCAACAACAAAGGATACACCACATAGGAATGCACCAAGCCATAGACACAACCCCACAATAAAATTTGGACAAAGAGCATCATAGCCGTTACCAACTAGTTCAAAAAATAGGCTACCTAGAATCTACGACACCATGGGTGCGCTTCTAAGTAGCCCAAAAAGATCGCCTTATACCTTAGCTGTATCTAGAACCGTACAGATTCGGTTAAAAATTTCTTCTTTGCTACCGATGCCATCAATGCGCTTTGTTTTTCCTTGTTCTGCGTAGTAATCTGCCACAGGAGCCGTCTGGCTTTTGTATGTATCAATACGGTGCTGAACGATGGCAGGGTCTTGGTCGTCGGCGCGATTCTGTTCCTTTCCTCTCGTTGTAATTCGTTGAATCACTTCCTCATCTGCTACAATCAATTCTACCAAACGGGTAACTGCGGTACCTTGCTCGGCCAAAAAAGCGTCTAAAGAGACGGCTTGGGCAACATTGCGCGGAAACCCATCCAAAATATACCCTTTAGCGTTGGGCGTTTTGTCCATTTCTGCTTTGAGCAAACGAATGGTAATCGAATCAGGCGCCAGCGAACCTTTGTCCACATAGCTCATAACCTCCTGCCAAATGGAGCTGTTGATCGCTTTTTCACGGCGAAACAAATCACCCGTAGAAATGTGTACCAATTTGTATTGTTCGACCAATTTTGCGGCTTGGGTACCTTTGCCACTACCAGGAGGGCCAAAAAGAATAATATTAAGCATTATCGGTTGTTTTTTTGAAGCGCTGTATTTTTAGAACTGTACCAAAAAGAAGCCCTTCTTAAGCCGCTGCCTATTGAAAATTTGGAACTGTGTTTTATGAATGGTGATAGAAAACAAAGCTTGTCGGGGCAGCGCTGGTGTTGTAAGAATAATTAGTTGATGATGGTTGATTGGTGGTAGAACAGCAAAAAGGCAGTTCGGTTGAAGTCTATGACCCGCTTCCCTGCAAAAAATGCGTTTACTACGGGGCAAATATACGCATTTTACAGCTTAAAAGCTAATATTGACCGAAGTTAGTAGACAGCAGTAAACAACAAAATGCTTTATTCAAGGGCATTTAAAAGGTGGCTGTTGGTAGAAATTACGCTTCAGAGTTGTTGCGCACCGTTGCTATATTTGTAAATATTGTTTAAGCCTTCTCTACAGTAGCCTGTTCCAATAAGGGCAATAAAATCGCCGCAACAGCCTCTGCCCGATCCAGCACCATGTTGTGGGTTCCCCCTGCTATGCGGTGGGTAACATGCGGCAGGGCACTGTTAAAAATATGATCCTTATCCCCATTGATGTGCCAGTACTTAGCAGGCAGTTCTTGGTTTTCCCAATGCACAATGGCCCGTCTTCCCCAAGCAAAATGCGCGGCGGAGTGCGCCCGAAACATAGCCCCCAACAAAGCGCTGTCTTCGCGGTTGCCAATACCCGCCCAACGCATCATCAATGGCACTATGTAGTGCGTATACCAAATGGGAACGAAGCGGTACAAGGGCAAGCGGCGCGCTAGCTTAAACAGACTAGGCGTTTCGGCATTCTGTTTAGAAGTCGATAATAAAATCAACTGTATATCGGAGCGTTGTTTGGCTAATTCTACCGCAATAGGGCCACCCAACGACAAGCCCAGTACAAACAGCGGTTGCCCGTTGGGCGCGGGTAGGCGTTCGCAAAGGCGCTGCGCATAAGCTGAGACGGCTTCTTTTTGGTGCAGCGGCTCCAAATGCGGTAAACAAATACAGCGGTGTCCCTGCGCCTCCAAAAGCGGAAAAAGCTTAGAAAAAACGCGTTCATCGGTTCCTAAACCAGGTATAGCGTAGATGACAGCCATGATTTTTTTTATAATAAAACACTAAGTAGAAGGTTCTGCTTGCGCCATCCAATACCATAAGAGTACGGGCAAGCCACCATGCACCAACCGATACGCCACTTCGTACCAATGTTGATGTAGCGAAGTTAACATCATATCTATATAAAAGTTGCCTGCTAGGCGCGCAAAGGCCGTCATAAAACCCCAAACAATGCAGTAGACTAGGGCGGGTTTATAAGCCCATTTCCAAGGTAAAAACAGCGCAAGAGAAGCCACAAAATCCAATATCCCTACGGTTCTCAAAAAGTAGCGCACCGAGGTATCGCCTTCAATTGCGGCACCATTCTACCCAGCTGCCTGGCTGCGGATAATAGCCCACCGCATATAGACCGTGCGCACAGAATGTAAGCGCGATAATTATTTTTACGCTTGTTCTAAAACGCGCCGTGTTTTGACCATTGTAATAAGCATGAGCCAATAACACAGGGGCGGCGACTTGAGCGCTGTACTCCACCAACTGCCCCACTTGCCAGTAGCGTTCTTTAAAATATAGAAAAGCCAATAAAAACAGGGTTATGGTATTGGTGTACAAAAGCAACTTCCCCAATCGCGGGCGCGGTTTGAGAAAAAATACGGCGATGCCGCTCAAAGCCCAAAATACGCCCAGTCCGACACCTAATCCGTCGATTAATTGGTCGGTTGGTAAACTTTTATTGGTTACGTATTGTTGGCAAGTATCGTTGGTTAAAGTAGTTACAATTCCCTCTAACCAGAGTTGATCCCAAAAAAAGGTGCGCAACGGCAAATCCCAAAACAGTCCCTGCCAAGCCCGCCCCCAGAGCAGCATTACCACTAAAAATTGCAACAAATGAATTGTTTTGTGTTCTAATTTAAGCTTATTTTGCAGTTCGTTGTTTGCGTTCATCAGAAAAAATACTAAATCATTAAAATGGCCTTAAGACGACGGTAAAGGTACAATATTTTTGAACAACCCTTGCTTGCCCTTACTGGTGTTCTCGTTTATAAAAAGCAATAATTTTTAGCGCTGTATTGCATATCTGAAAAGTATTTGTTACTTTAGATTAAATGATTATCACTTTAGCAAAAAGTTAATCTTAAATCACCCCCAAAATACAGCTGCTTTTACTGCCAGATGCAGCCAAACGTCCCAAAGATTTTTGAACAACTAATACAGTACGAATGAAAAACAAGTCCCCTAACAGCATTCAATTGTCCCTCGGACAAACCAAGCGTTCCTTTGCCGAATCGACGGAGCGCCCCGTACAAGTCAACAGTTGGGTAAATACCGCATTGACAAAAAAACAAGCCAGTACCGAGCAGCGCGGCTCTTCGCAGATGGTAGAAGTTCATTTTGCCTTTTCTAAAAGTATTTTAAATAGGCGCTAGCGGAGCAACAATATCCCTTCAACCAGTGTATTGTATAAAAGGGCTACCCACCCTTTGTTTCTGACTTCACTATAGCACCGCTGTCCAATGTTGTCCATATTAATTCCCTGTTACAATTTTGATGTTCGCGGTTTGGTGCAAGAACTGCACGAGCAAACCTTTGCCTGTTCGGTAGCTTTTGAAATTATTTGTTTAGAAGATGCTTCTGAACAACAGTACACCGCGCTCAACAGCGAAATTACGGCGTTGTCTTATGTGCAACACGACAGCTTAGAAACCAATGTGGGACGCTCCAAAATTCGCAATTTGCTAGCCCAACGCGCCCAGTATCCTTTTTTACTGTTTATGGACTGTGATTCTTGGCCAGCAGACAAACAGTACATACAGCGCTACATCCACCAATTGGAAGAAGATCGCATACTCTACGGCGGACGCTGTTATAAAACACATCCTCCCGCAAAAAAAGACCGCTATTTTCATTGGTACTACGGACGACACCGAGAGCAACAAACGGCTCAACAGCGTCAGAAGCGTCCCTACCACTCTTTTATGACCAATAACTTTATCATTCCAAAAGCGCTGTTTCTACCCATAGGTTTTGAAGAGCGCTTGACCCTCTACGGCCATGAAGACACGCTGTTTGGCCTAGAGTTGGAGCGGCGACAATACCCTATCTTGCATTTGGACAATCCATTAGAACATATTGGTCTAGAAAAAGCAAGTACCTTTTTAGATAAGAGCAAACAAGCTGTGTATAATCTTTGGTATTTGTATCAGAATGAATTACTCCCCAGCCATGCCACCAAGTTACTCGCTTGGCACCACCAACTCAAAAACCTTCGTTTATCTTTCTTTCTGCGTTGGTGTTATTGGCTTTTTCACCGTGCTCTAGCGGCTCAACTACAATCCAAACGCCCTTTTTTAGTCCTTTTTGATCTCTACAAGTTATCTTACTTGGCCTTTGTAGCCAACAGAGCAACAGGCAAAGACACCTCCAATACTTCTTAAAATTAAATGCTTCTTCTCTTATCGAAGGAATCAATTATATCACTATTATTCATTAAATAATTAAAAACAAAAGATGAAAAAAAGTTTTATTTTATTTCTGACTTGTTGGCTTTACTGCATTTCTGCTTATGGCCAAACAGGTTTCTACCAACCCTTCAATGGGTCGTCGCTTCCTCCTGGATGGACAAGTGCGGCAGTGACGGGTGGCCCCTGGGAACTGGGTAATCCGTCTAACAATCCTGCTGATTATTCTGTAGAAACCTTGCCTGAACACACGGGCAACAACGGTTTTTATGTGTGGATGGACTTTTCTAATAGCGATGATGATGTTATTTTGACGTCACCTAGTACGGATATTAGCAGTCTCACAACGCCTTACTTGTCCTTTGCTTATGAGAGTTTTATTGGCTCCGATCTGAATTTTTCGGTGGGCGATTTCAACTTCTTATATGTAGAAGCTTGGACGGGCGCGGCTTGGACTCCGATCGACACCCTAAGAGGTAACACACCCTCGGGATGGGATGTTCTTTACTACGATCTAACGGGCTTCACTTATGCTGCGGGAGATAGTGCTAGAGTGCGCTTTATCGCAGATGCTAGTTCAAATACCAACAGATTCTGGAACGATTTGCTTTTGGATGATATCCGCATTGCGGAAATGTCTTCTTGCCAAGTTCCTGGTATGCCTGGTGTCACGGTTCTCCGTTCGGATGGCTTTGACGTTGCTTGGATGACGAGCACGGCTGCATCTTGGGAAGTGAGCGTTGCGCCTGTAGGCGCTGTTCCTTCTGCTGCAACGACGACTACTGTTACCACTAATACTGCAACCATAGCAGGTCTAACCCCAGACACAGAATACACATTGGCTATTCGTGCGATTTGTGCTCCTGGCGACACGAGCATGTGGTCTTTTGTGCGGGTGGTAAGAACTGCTTGCGGGGCTCTTGTTCCCAACTATTCATTTAATTTTCCAAATTTCATCAACGACGAGCGCTGTTGGTCAGAAGCACAAGGCCGTCTAGGAACTTCGACGGTGCTTTCAGGCACTACTTCGGGATGGACGGAAGATGGTTTTGCCAACAACGGCACACAAGATGCCGCACGCGAAGCTATCTCTGGTACTTCTAACGACGAGTGGTTAATTTCCGAGAGTATTGACTTGGGTACGGGTACTACTACTTATGAATTGGCATTTGATATAGCGCTTACTGGAAGTGGTTCTAGTACCACTCAAGGAACGCTTGGATCGGATGATACCATAGCGGTAGTTATTTCTACAGATGATGGGGCTACTTGGAGCACGGCCAATATCCTGCAACAATGGAATGCAGGTACTGAACCGAGCAATACGGGTGATTTTACTATTATTAGCTTGGCAGGTTATACAGGCGTCGTGAAGTTTGGTTTTTACGCCGCGTCTACCATAACCAATGCTAGTACAAATGTATTTATCGACAACTTCGAAGTACGTTTGCCTGTAACTTGTTTGCGTACTACTCCTCCTGTTGTGAGCAATGTTAGCGCCTTCACGGCTGATATCAATTGGAACAACAACAGTCCTGCTACCCAATGGCAAATTACATATGGCCCCGCAGGTTTTGCACCTGGTACGGGTATGACAATGGGAACAGTGACCAACCCTACTACAATTTCTGGTTTGTCAGACGATACGGATTACGATGTTTATGTCCGTGCAATTTGTACGCCTGGGGATACCAGTGCTTGGTCGCCTGCAAGTTCTTTTAGAACGCTGTGCGCCCCTGCTACACCACCTTATCTATACGACTTTACGGATTTCATCAACAACGATCCTTGTTGGGCAGAAGCGCAAGGACGTTT
>CAYUZF010000073.1:0-723 GCA_964449615.1 uncultured Aureispira sp. | reverse complement strand
CTACCTCTGGCTGGTTTGAAGATGGTTTTGGCAACATTGGCACGCAAGATGCTGCACGTGAAGCTATTTCTGGCACTTCTAACGACGAGTGGTTAATTTCTAGAAGTGTCGATTTGGGCACGGGTACTACTACCTATGAGTTGGCGTTTGACATAGCGCTTACTGGAAGTGGTTCTAGTACGAATCAAGGAGCACTTGGCGCTGATGACACGGTAGCCGTAGTAATCTCTACGGATAATGGTGCTACTTGGAGTACGGCCAATATTTTACAACAGTGGAATGCGGGCACTGAACCGAGCAATACGGGTGATTTTATCACGATTAATTTAGCAGGTTACACGGGTGTGGTAAGATTTGGCTTCTATGCTGCTTCTACGGTATCGAATGCTAGTACCAATGTATTTATTGATAACTTCGAAGTACGTTTACTTCCTAGCTGTCCAAGAACTTCTGATGCGACCCTATCCAACATCACGTCTTCTTCTGTTGATGTAAGCTGGATGAACAACGGCGTTGCAGCCGCGTGGGAAATTGAATATGGCCCTATTGGTTTTGCACTAGGTTCTGGTACTTCTGTAACAACTTTGGTTAACCCAACAACGCTTCTTGGTTTGTCGGACAACACCGATTATGAAGTTTATGTGCGTGCGATTTGTGCCCCTGGGGACACGAGTGGTTGGTCTAATCCAACGGTTTTCTCGACCCCTTGCGCTGCCGTAACGC
>CAYUZF010000072.1:21363-22646 GCA_964449615.1 uncultured Aureispira sp. | reverse complement strand
GAAAAAAATACCTCACTTTTTATTACACGCTTTCTTTTGTGTGACTACTTAAAATAACGAAAAAGCCTTTCCAACAGAACGTCAGAAAGGCTTTTCTCTATTTTAGTCAATATTCAAAAAGCTTATAGCCCTTGATCCTTGCGAATTTTGTTGAGGGCAGACCCAGCGCGTACCCATTCGATTTGAGCAGCGTTGTAAGAGTGGGCTACTTCAAATTCATCTTTGGTACCATCTGCGTGGTGCAATACAACGGTTAGGTTTTTATCTTCTTGGAAGGTATCCAAACCTAGAATATCAATCACATCGTCTTGACGCACTTTGTCGTAATCGTCTTTGTTGACAAATGTCAACGCCAACATCCCTTGTTTTTTCAAGTTGGTTTCGTGGATGCGCGCAAATGATTTTACGATCACTGCTTTCACACCTACGTAGCGTGGTTCCATAGCAGCGTGTTCTCTAGAAGAACCTTCGCCCAAGTTTTCTTCTCCAAAGACAACTGTACCAACTCCTGCTTCTTGGTATTTAAGTGCAGATTCGGGAACAGGCAAGTACAATGGTGGATCGTGTGGGTTGGAGTAGTGGGCTACGTTGTTGGTTTCATCGCTGAAATAATTTACCGCGCCAATGTAGCAGTTTTGAGAAATGTTCTCCAAGTGTCCACGGTAAGCCAACCATGGGCCCGCCATAGAAATATGGTCGGTGGTACATTTTCCTTTAGCCTTGATCAACAAACGCATGCCCATTAATTGATCTTGTTTGATTGGCTCGAAAGGGGTCAACAACTGCAAGCGCTCTGATTCAGGGCTCACTACTACATTGATGTGAGAACCGTCTTCTGCTGGCTCAATATATCCCGCATCTTCTACGTCAAAACCTTTGGGAGGCAACTCATAACCCGATGGTGGATCTAGTTTTACTTGCTCGCCGTTGGCGTTAGTCAAGGTATCGGTCAAAGGATTAAAGGTCATATCGCCCGCAATAGTCATAGCCGTCACCAACTCTGGCGAACCCACAAATGCCTGTGTGTTGGGGTTGCCATCTGCCCGCTTGGCAAAGTTGCGGTTAAACGAATGGATAATGGCGTTTTTCTCTTTCTTCTCGGCGCCCATACGGTCCCACATACCAATACAAGGACCACAAGCATTGGCCAATACTACCCCGCCAATTTTCTCAAAATCGTCCAAAATGCCATCGCGCTCTGCGGTAAACCGCACCAACTCCGAGCCTGGTGTAATGGTAAATTCTGAATTGGCTTTTAAACCCTTGTCACTAGCTTGGCGAGC
>CAYUZF010000072.1:21037-21353 GCA_964449615.1 uncultured Aureispira sp. | reverse complement strand
AAGAAGAATTGGTACAAGAACCAATCAAGCCTACGGACAACACACTTGGAAAATCGTTGTCTTTTACAGCTTGCGCAAATTCAGAAATTGGCCAAGCGCGGTCTGGCGTAAAGGGCCCGTTGAGGTGTGGCTCTAGTGTATTTAAATCAATTTCAATTACTTGATCGAAGTATTTCTCAGGGTTGGCATATACTTCGTCGTCGCCTGTAAGGTGTTCTTTCACCGCGTCAGCCAATTCGGCTACGTCTGTACGATCGGTTGCTTTGAGGTAACGGCTCATAGAAGCATCGTACCCAAATGTAGAAGTAGTTGCTCC
>CAYUZF010000072.1:12370-21027 GCA_964449615.1 uncultured Aureispira sp. | reverse complement strand
CCAATTTCTGCGCCCATGTTACAAATGGTACCTTTACCTGTACAAGACATGCTGGTCGCGCCCTCACCAAAGTATTCTACGATGTAGCCTGTACCACCTTTGGCACCAATGATGCCCGCTACTTTCAAGATAACATCTTTGGGAGACGTCCAACCGTTTAATTTGCCTGTCAATTTAATACCAATCAATTTTGGCATTTTTAATTCCCAGGGTAAGCCTGCCATTACGTCTACGGCATCCGCACCACCGATTCCGATAGCGACCATACCCAAACCGCCCGCGTTCACGGTGTGGGAATCGGTTCCGATCATCATTCCTCCTGGAAAAGCGTAGTTTTCCAGAACGATTTGGTGGATGATTCCCGCGCCTGGCTTCCAGAAGCCAACACCGTATTTATCAGAAACAGAACTTAAAAAGTCGTAAACCTCTTTGTTGTTGTCGTAAGCGCGCTCCAAATCCTTGTCTGCGCCAATTTTGGCTTGGATCAAGTGGTCACAGTGTACGGTAGAAGGTACGGCTACTTTGTTTTTGCCCGCCATCATAAATTGCAGCAGCGCCATTTGTGCCGTTGCATCTTGCATGGCCACACGGTCAGGCGCAAAAAATACGTAGTCGTCCCCGCGCTGGTAATCTGCGATGGGCGAATCATCGTGTAAATGGGCAAATAGAATTTTTTCGGAAAGCGTCAAAGGGCGTTGCAATTTTTCGCGTGCCGCTTGAATCTTTGAAGGCAAAGAAGCGTAGTGCTTCTTGATCATATCAATATCAAATGTCATGCTGCTATATGATGCTTTATTGGATTAAATAAATGTCTTTCTATCATTGTGTCCTTGAACCACTGTTTATAGGTGTTCAAGATGGGGCAAAGTAAGCTTTTTTTGTGACATTTTGAAACTTGTTTGCCTCATATATAAACCAAAAGGTAAGCAGCAGCATTATTGCCCCCCAAAATAGCAGTCCGCCTTCGCTAAATTGTACTGACCATCAAAGCCTTAGCCTTTATACTGTGCCTTTTCTAGTCCCATCGCTTTGCCTTTTTCCAATAAATAAGCAAAGGCTTCGTCGTAGTCGTTCTTAATTTCTCCGTCTAAAATCGCTTCTCGGATAAAATTCTTCAATTGTCCGACCTCGCGAGAAGGCTTCAAGTTAAAGGTTTCCATGATAATTTCGCCCGTGATGGGGGGTTGCCAATTGCGCAAGCGGTCTTTTTCTTCCAACTCGGCTATTTTTTGAGTCAGCTCGGCTAGATTTTTGGCATATTTGTCCAGTTTCCACTGAAATTTAGACGTAGAATCGGCTCCACAGAACAACAACAAATCGTCAATATCGTCGCCTGCTTCAAACATCAAACGGCGCAAAGCCGAGTCGGTTACTTCCTCTTGGGTCAGTACCACGGGACGTTGGTGCAGCGCCACCAATTTTTGAACGTACTTCATCTCCTGCCCCATCGGCAATTTCATTCTACGAAAAAACTTAGGTACAAACCGTGCGCCCATTGCTTCGTGTCCGTGGAATGTCCAGCCCTGCCCCTCTACATAGCGTTTGGTGAGGGGTTTGGCAATGTCGTGCAGCACGGCTACCCAGCGCAGCCAAATGTTGTCGCTGCGCTCGGCCACGTTGTCCAGCACTTTGAGCGTATGGTAAAAATTGTCTTTGTGGCCTTGCCCATTGCGGTATTCAACGCCATGCATGGCGTGCAGCGCAGGAAAAATAAGCTTCAACAAGCCTGTATCAAAGAGCAATTCAAAACCGATGGAGGGCTTATTGGCGCCCATTATTTTCTGCAATTCGGTGGTAATGCGCTCCTGCGAAATGATGCTGATGCGCTCTTTTTGGCGTTTGATGGCAGCCAGCGCTTCGGCGTCAATCTCAAATTGCAATTGCGTAGCAAAACGAATGGCGCGCAACATGCGCAAAGGATCGTCCGAAAAAGTGATGTCGGGTTCCAAAGGGGTTTTGATCAACTGTTGCTTCAAATGCTCCAAGCCCCCAAAAGGGTCTACAATTTCTCCGTAGTTTTCTTTGTTGAGGCTAATCGCCAACGCGTTGATGGTAAAATCTCGGCGGTTTTGGTCGTCTTCTAGCGTTCCATTTTCCACGATGGGCTTGCGCGAATCCTGTCGGTACGATTCTTTTCGCGCACCTACAAATTCTAATTCTACGCCTCTAGCGTGCAGCATAGCCGTACCAAATCGTTTGTAAACGACTACTTTGGGTGTTGGGGTCAACTGTTTGGCCAGTTGTTGCGCCAGCTCTATGCCACTGCCTACGCAAACGACATCCACATCTTTAGAAGGGCGTTGTAAAATACGATCGCGCACGTATCCACCAATGATGTAGGTCGGATAGTTTAACTGCTCTCCAGCATCGCGCAATTGTTCAAACAATTTTTTTTCGTTGGCTTTTATTTCGATTTGCATAAGATTAGCAGCTGTGTAAAGGGAAATAGGACAATGATGGCTCAATTCCAGATCGGGCACGCAAAGGTAGGAAATTTAAACGATATAACAGACGTTACTTACCTTGCTCCTATTTTCTAATAAAAATTAAATCTTCCCCATCTACTTTTACAATGGTGGAGGGCGTCGGCGCAGCACTTGATTCGATGGTTTCTTCTTGTCGGTACTGGGCTACCGTGTCTACCCCTTTTAGCAGGCGCGGTTCGATCTCCGAAAACTGTTTGGGAAAGGGTTTGCCGCTGGTGTTAGCAGAAGTCGACACAATAGGGCGCTCCAAATTGGCTACCAAAGATTGACAAAAAGGATCTTGCGTTACCCGAATGGCAATACTTCCATCAGGCGCTAACAACGAAGTCGGTAGATTTTGAACGCGATCATATATAATGGTTAAAGGACGCGTGTGGTAAGTGATGAGTTTGCTGGCTTTGGGGGGAATATAAGCGACATATTCTTTCAACCGCTCTAGGCTATCTACTAATAAGATGTAGTTTTTCCCCTCTTGCCGCTTTTTCAAGGCATCAATGCGCTGCACAGCCTGTTCGTTGGTGGCATCGCAACCAATGCCCCAGATGGTTTCTGTTGGATACAGTATAATATTTCCAAGCGCCATTTGCGCTGCCAATCGTTGGCTTTCTCGCTCCCAGTTCATTGGTTTATTTTGGTTGTTTCAATGTATGTTTGTACAACAGCAATTGTTCTTAGTGTTGCTCTATTTTTAGAGATTTTTTAAGAAGATGCTTACCTTGCAACAAACATAGCTATAAAAAATAAGTTCTAAGTAGGACGCAATTCTGCGGTTGTCTTTGTAGCTTTCTGTGTGCTTCCTTGTTTTACTTATTCTTACACGAATCAATAACATGGCTTCCAAAAAACGCAAATCTTCTAAAAAAGGCGCATCCCCCCCCAAAAAATCTACGCCCGATGTCCAAAAAATAACTTCAACAACACCGAGGGCAGTTGCTAAACCTTCTTTGTTTTGGGGGGTTGCTCTTTTGATCGCGGTGGTGACTGGAGTGGTTTACAAAGGCGCACTAGACAATGATTTTGTAGATTGGGATGATTATAAATATGTCATTCACAACGATTTGGTGCGGTCTACAGCAGATATACAGGCCGTTGGCAATCAACGTCGGGCTACGCCAAGCCCGCTGCAAACTACACTGGGTGATGTATTTAGCACCTCCGTGGCGCTAAATTACCACCCGCTTACGGTTCTCACACTCCGCTGGAACAACAACGCGGATCTCAGCAATCGGGAGGGTATTAGTCCTCGTCCCTTCATTCTTTGGAACCTTATCTTACACGTTCTAAATAGCCTACTGGTTTTGCTGCTTATTTATCGACTGAGTAAAAAAAATCTATGGGCAAGTGCTGTTGTAGCGCTGATTTTTGCGCTGCATCCCATGCACGTAGAATCGGTAGCTTGGGTATCTGAACGCAAGGATGTGCTGTATAGTTTTTTCTTTTTGTCGGGCTTGCTCAGTTATTGGAACTATTTGGAAACGGGTGCCAAAAAATGGTTTTGGGGAGCTTTTGCGTTGTTTGTGTCGATTCGACAGGTGCTTTGTGGCGGTGGTTTTTCCGTTGGTTTTGTTGCTGTTGCATTTCTGGAAAGCAGCGGAAACGCCCCCAAAGGCTCTATCTGCTGCCTTGTCGCCGCGCACGTGGCTGCCGCTTTGGCCATTTTTTGCAACCGCTTTGTTGTTTGGACTGGTTGCGGTGAATATTCAGGGCGGTGGGGACTTTTTTGGACTCCTAGAGCGCGGCAGCCAATCCGTTGCCATTGCGCAGATGGATACCTTTAGTTTTTGGCAGCGGTTGCAATTTGCAGGGCATGGTTTTATGCAGTACTTATTCAAGTTTTTCTGGCCAACGGGTTTGACGCCTTACCATCCCTACCCCGATTTAGAACGTTTTTCGAACAACAGTTGGTACAAAATAGCGCCGTTGTTGATGCTGGCAATACTGGGGCTGGCCTTGTGGAGTGTTAGAACAACTAAAGCGCTGGTAATGGGTATAGGTTTTTACTTTATAACGCTGGTTTTAGTTTTACAATTTATATCAGTAGGTACAGTGGTTTTGGCAGAACGCTACAGCTATTTGCCGTACATTGGTTTGGGCATGGCGTTGGTGTTTTTGGTTCAACAATACCTTCCCCAAGCAAAGCAGCGATTAGCCTACGGTGGTTTAATTGCGTTGAGTTTGCTGTTGGCGGTTCCTACTGTTCGACAAATAGAAGTGTGGCAAGACAGTGAAACGCTTTGGACGACGGCCATTGCAGCGCAAACAAAAGACGGGCAGCCACTGCTGAACAACATGGCGGTTCCGTTGAGCATTCGCGGCGGCTTCTATGGAAAATTAGCGCAAAGCAGTACCGACCTTCAAAAAAAACAAGCCTATCTGGACAAAGCGTTTCAAGATTTCAGCCAAGCGGCTAAACTCGGCAGCCTAGACGCCAATGTCTACAAAGGGCTGGGCAACACCTATGGCATGCGCGGCAACAGCAAACGCGAACAAGCGCGACAGTTGCAACAACAGGGCAAAGCTGCCGAAGCGCAAGTATTGCTACAACAATCCAATCAAGATTTGCAACAAGCCATTGCCTACCACAGCAAAGTGATCGAATTGACTCCTGCCAAAAGTGCGGAGTCCTATTTCAACCGCGCCATCACCTACAGTATTTTGCGCGACCACCCCAAAGCCATTGCCGACTACACTACATTCTTACAGAGTGGCTTTCCACAGGCGGGCATGGCTTACGTCAATCGAGGGCTTTCTTATTACGAATTGCAGCAATACGCCGCTGCTAAGGCAGATTTTGAACAAGCCTTGCAATACAACCCACAAGATGCGTTGGCTAAAAAATACTTAAATTTGATCCGTCCGCAGTAAAATATCCGTTCTAGTAAAAAAAAATAAAGCCAATTGTTTGCAAAGCAGGAATTTTATGTATCTTTTTTCTCTGTTCTAAAAACAACACCAAATTTTTTATGGACAAGGCGATAAAAGTCGCTTTTTTATTTCTATAACACACTGAATTTGTAGAAGCCGTTTATTCCAAACAACCTTCTTCTTCAAATTCACCACATTAAACAGATTTGTACATGACTACTAACGACCGCATTTGGCTTTCTAGCTACGCAGAGGGGGTTCCCCACGATGTTAACATTGATGGCTATTCTTCTCTTTTAGACTTTTTAGAAGGCAATTTTGAAAAATATAAAACCCGCCCTGCTTACACCTGTTTTGCAGGCAGCAACCAAGCTACGCTTACTTATGGTGAGGTAGACGAACGCTCTATGGCTATGGCGGCTTATTTACAATCGTTAGGATTGCAGCGCGGTGATCGCGTTGCTATTATGTTGCCCAATATTGTACAATATCCCGTCGCCCTATTTGGAGTGATGCGTGCTGGTTTAGTGGCAGTTAACACCAATCCGTTGTATACCGCTCGCGAGATCAAACACCAGTTTAATGACGCAGGTGTCAAGGCGGTTATCATTGCCGAAAATTTTGCCCACGAATTGCAAAAGGTAGTTAAAGAAACGCCCGTACAGCACATTGTTACGGCTTCTATTGGGGGCATGTTTGGCGGCCTCAAAGGCTTGCTGATCAATACTGTTCTAAAATTTAAAGGCATGGTGCCTAAATTTAACCTGCCCAGCGCGGTGACTTTCCCCACTGCTCTAAAAAAGGGCAAGGGCAAACCTGTCAAAAAACACCCTGTCGGTTTGGACGATATGTTGTGTATTCAATATACAGGAGGTACGACTGGCGTTGCCAAAGGCGCGGTGTTAACCCATAAAAATCTACTTTACAACATGTCGCAAATGACGGCTTGGCTAGCCAATGTGGATATGAACCCTGGTCAAGAATCTATGTTGACGCCGCTGCCAATGTATCATATTTTTTCCTTCACGGTAAATTGTTTGTGCATGTCTAATTTTGGAGCGCTCAACGTACTGGTGCCCAATCCTAGAGATATTCCAGGTTTGGTGGATGTAATTCGCCGTACCAAACCCAGCTTGATGACAGGCGTGAATACCTTGTACAACGCCATGTTGAACAACGACGATTTCCGCAAATTGGATTTCTCCAACCTCAAATTTGCTATTGGGGGCGCTATGGCGATTCAAGGCGCTGTAGCCAAACGCTGGCGCGAAGTCACCAACAACGACTTGTTGGAAGGTTACGGCATGACGGAAACGTCTCCTGTAGCGAGTGCCAACCCTATTGGCAATGTAACGGTAGGTACTATTGGGATGCCCATGCCGTCTACTTACATGCGTATTATGGACGAAGAAGGCCATATTCAAGGCCCTGGCGGGGGACGGGGTGAAATACAAATCAAAGGCCCACAGGTTATGAAAGGGTATTACAACCGCCCAGAGGCGACTGCCAAAACATTTACAGAAGACGGCTGGTTAAAAACAGGGGATGTGGGCGTTATGCTGGAAGATGGCGCGTTTAAAATCGTTGACCGAATGAAAGATATGATTTTGGTTTCTGGTTTTAATGTTTATCCCAATGAAATTGAGGACGTTTTGGCGGCGCATCCTAAGGTACTGGAAGTAGCTGCTGTTGGGGTACCCGATCCAAAATCTACCGAGGCCGTTAAAGTATTTATCGTGAAGTCTGATCCTTCGCTGACTGAAGAGGAAGTCCGCAGTTTCTGCAAAGATAACTTTACAGGGTATAAAAAACCGAAACACGTGGAATTCCGCGACGAACTGCCCAAAACAAACGTTGGAAAAATCTTGCGTCGAGCCTTGCGCGACGAGCAAAAAACTGCGTAACAGGACAAATCAAAGCGGGCGATAGGGGGCAATGCATTAGCCCCCTATTGCACCAAAGGCTGCAAACTATCCCGCACTTCGATCCCAAAGACAACTGGCAACACAAAATACACATACAAAGCAAACAGCAGAATGGAGAGCACATTGAGCCAAACACCAGCTTTGATCATGTCTTCGATTTGAATGTACGCCGAGCCAAATACAATGGCATTGGGCGCTGTAGCAACGGGTAACATAAAGGCGCAAGAAGCAGCACAAGTCGCGCCAATCATCAGAATATAAGGATGCACGCCCACCGTCACTGCTAAGGCGGCCAAAACGGGTAAAATCATAGAGACGGTAGCTACATTGGAAGTGATTTCTGTTAGAAAATTAACAAGAGCAATAAGCAAAAGTAAGAGCAAAAACAAAGGCAACGCCGCTAACGAATCAATCTGCGTCCCAATCCAATTGGCCAACCCCGTTTGATCAAACGCATTAGCTAAAGAGAGGCCACCGCCAAACAGTAAAATTACTCCCCAGGGAATTTTAACAGCAGTATCCCAATCCAAAATGGTTGCAGGGCTGCTGTCCAAAGCGGTATCTACGGGCGCACGCGGGCTTTTATTTTTGGTTGGAATGATAAACAAAGCGATGGCTCCTACAATCGCAATAATGGTATCTGTGAGCCCGGGTAGAAAAATATTTAGCAAAAAAGAGCGCGTAATCCAAGCAAAGGCCACGGTTCCAAACACGGCCAAAATTACCTTTTCTTCATAAGTCATTTTACCCAATGCTTGCCGCTGCTGCTGAATGCTTACCATCCCTTCTGAAGAAGCGCGCCCTTCTAATTCTGATAAATTAAACCCAATATTGACCAAGTAATACCAACAAACAAATAGCAAGAACACCGCAATGGGCGTAGCGAACAACATCCAATTGGCAAAAGAAATTTCTAACCCGTATTTTTCCAACACCACCCCTGCAAAAATTACGTTGGTAGGCGTACCAATCAAGGTCGCAATGCCGCCAATAGAAGCCGCATAAGCAATACCCAGCAAAAGCGCTTTGGCAAATTTATTGTCCAAACTCGGCGTTTTCCCTCCTTCCAATTGCGTTACTATAGCTACCCCAATAGGTACCATCATAATGGTGGTAGCCGTATTGGAAATCCACATCGACAAAAAAGCCGTTGCCACCATAAAACCCAGTATAATCGACTGTGGAGCACTGCCAATTTTAACAATAATAGACAATGCAATACGCTGGTGCAAATTCCAACGCTCAATCGCCGTGGCAATCATAAAGCCCCCCACAAACAAAAAAATAATAGGATGCCCATACAAAGCCCCTGTAGTTTTGCTGTCCATCGCGCCCGACAAGGGAAACAAGACCAAAGGCAGCAGCGCCGTCACTGCAATCG
>CAYUZF010000072.1:7979-12346 GCA_964449615.1 uncultured Aureispira sp. | reverse complement strand
AGATCGCTTGCCCTTCGGGCGACAAGCCTTCTAATTCTACGCCGAAGAAGATCAAGGCGTATAAAGCGGGGCCTAGCAGTAGGCTTATGGTTTGTTTAGTCATGGGAGATTTATACAGTAAAAAATTAAATTAGTACTACAACAATAATTTAACGCCGTTGTCTGCTTCTATGATGTGTTCTAAAGCACTTCCAAGCGCTGCAACACCTCCCCCACAATGCGTTTGCGGCTGGCCATAAAAGCCGCATCGGGCAGCGTTCCTACTTTGCATTCCACATTGTTGACAAATACAAAAGTTTCGCCGTCGGGGCGCTCTAGGGTGCCTACCAACCAACCAATATTGGTATTGCCGACGATGGCCCAACCTGTTTTACCACGCATGGTCAAGCCCTTGCCATCGCTCATCATGATCATAATAGCGTTCATTTTCTGATAGGTGGAGGGTTTGAGGGGAAGTTTTTGTTGAGCAAAACGGGTGAGAAAATCCAGTTGTTCGTAGGGGGTAATTTTGGATTTGCCTGTCAGCCAAAAGCTGGTGAGGTTGTCTTGGTGGATGTCCATTTTGCCATAATCAAGGCGTTGAACGCCCGCTTGCATGCGCTCGACGCCAATGCGACGGGCAATTTCTTGGTAATAGGGCACACTTGACGCTTGAAAAGCCGTTTGGAGGTTGTGGTCTTGGTTCCAAGCTTGAAACTGCCGCTCCACCGAATCCCAGGGAATGACCAGTTTTTCATCGGGGGCAACGCCCGTTTCTAGGGCCAGCATGGCGTTGACAATTTTGAAAGTGGAAGCGGGCAAAAAGCCCCGTTCGCAGCGCCGTGGGTTATAGACGTAAAGTTGGTTGGTTTTTAGGGAGCGCAGTAGAAAACAACCGTCTACGCCTTGTTCGCGATAAAGGTCGGTTAAGTCTAAATTTTCTTCTACGGGGGTTTTGGTAGCATCGCCACAAGTTAGGAAACTAACAGTTAGCAACAGCGATAGGATCTGAAAAACGGTATTTCGCAACAGCATAAGAAAGAAGGTCTAAACGTGAAAAAACTCCTGTTGCAACAAAATAAAAACATTCCGACAAAACAGCGCGTTTTATCGGAATTGTTGTAAAAAAGGAAACCTCGGCGGTTATTCTACTGTGCCACCACCATTTTCTTAGTTGCTATAATTTCTTGATCGACAACTAGAGTGTATAAGTACATACCTGCCTCTAATTCGCGGGTGTGCAACTGCACGACTTGCTCGCCCTGCGCATCCAACACTACTACTTTTAATTGCTTGCCCGATAAGTCGGTTACTTGCAAAAAGGCTTGGCTACTCGTCTCGGGAATAAAGACTTTGATGGCCGTTTGCCCCTGGTGTGGGTTGGGGATATTTTGGTACAATTGTGCTTTATCAGAAGTCAAATTCGGCGCTTCTGTAGACAATTGCTGTGCGGCTAATAATTGCTCAATTTGTGCTTGTTGTTGCGCCAATTGCTCTTTTAAAGCTTCGTTTTGAGCGCTTAGCTCTTGCACCGACTTGACCAACGGCACCACAAATTCGGCATAGCGCAAACCGTAGTGGTCGTTGTCGTTTTGAGGCGCATCTACGCCACTGAACTGCTCAAAGCCCAATTTTTTGGCCGCGGCTTCTACTTCTTGGGCAATGAAACCCGTTTGGTGGGTCGTTCTATTAGAAACGTAAGATTGCTCTTCGGTGCGTTCTATGCCTAGAAAAGCATCAATAGCCGCCAAATCCAAGTCGTAGCTCACAGGACGCAACGCATTGATAAATTCCAAGCCCAATACATCCTCTTTCACTTTTCTTTTGAACCGTCCGTCCGATACGTTGGTCCAACTTTGGTAACCGCCAATACTGTTAATCCCCGAGTCACCAATCCGAATTTGAGCAGAAGCTGTGTTTCTAGCATAAGCGCCCAGTGCCGTGGAATAATCAATAATAACTGTACTTCCTGCATAAGCACTTGTTGCGTAACCGATTCCCGTATTAAAGTTTCCATCTTGGTTGTATCCCAAAGAAAAGCCTCCCAATGCTGTATTGAAACCGCCCTCTTCTGTGGAGTTGGCCGCTTTTCGGCCTACAGCGGTGTTGTTATTGCCATCTGTATTATACTGCAAGGCTTCTGAACCAATTGCCGTATTGGATGCGCCATTTACATTGTAGTGCATTGCTTCTACTCCTACCGCTACGTTGCCAGAAGCAGTATTTTCTCTAAGCGCTTTAAAACCCACCGCTACGTTTCTGTAGCCCGATATATTTTTATAGGAAGCATCTCGCCCAATGGCAGTGTTTTCGAACCCGTCGTAATTGGAAAAGGAAGCATAACTTCCCAGAGCCGTATTGTCCCCTCCAGATACGTTGCGGTACAGCGCGCTTCTACCTATTGCGGTATTGTTGAACCCCATGGTGTTTTTGCCCAGAGCATAGCTTCCCACGCCTACGTTGTTCCCACCATCTGCATTTTCCCTCAATGCAAAATAGCCCAGCGCTGTATTATCCGAGCCAAAGGTGTTTTTATACAAGGCCGAATAACCCACCGCTACGATTCGACTACCTGAGGTGTTGGAATAAGCAGCATAAGCTCCAACGCCTACATTGGCCCCAGCAGTGTTGTTCGTACCGCTGTAATAGCCATAAAAAGAATTGCTCCAGCCCGCATTTCCAGCGCCTTGTCCAGTATGGGTGTTGGTTTGTGCGTGGGCAAAAACTGTCAGCCCAACCAGAACGATTATTAAACTTAAATTTCTCATGTTGTTTATTGTTTTATAGTGAAGTGAATGCCTCTAAACTATAGAACCCCATACAGCCAACCAAAGTAGAATTTTTATTTTGTGATAAAATAAAAGACCTCAAAAGTCCCTCAAATCTCTGTCAAAAGGCTATACAGTGAGCTTTTGGAACTAAGCTGTGATAAAAAATAGTATTTTATAATATGCGGTACAAAAACAACCGCTGACCAATCAAACAGCTTTTAAAAAGTGAAAGCACGACCTTTTAGCAGCAAGGTTGTTCACTAGTAAGAAATATTTTTTATAGTAAAAATAATTTTTTATACTTTCATATTAATACAACCATTTGTTAAAAAAGGTACTTTATACCTACTAATATTCTACTATTGGAGGTATTCGTGAACTACTACTAGCTGCTGTTTCTTCCTTATTTCCTCATCTGAAAAGTCATTGCGTTACTTTTCTACCCTTGTTTTTCCTAAAAACACCTTTTTTATTTTCAAAAAACCATTTTGTTAAAAAAAATGGTTCAACTGTTTTTTTAACGCTGTGCAATCATCTGTTTATATGCTTTGTAAACACTTACTTATCAATGCTACAACAAATCACAAATAAACGACTATTTATAGAAAGTAGTACTTAAATTTGTATTAATAGCTGTTTTTTAGAAACTTTTGTACGAAAAAAAAATGTTAAATAAAGGTAACTTGGTTAGCTTTTTGATCTGATAAGTTGGTAGAATCAATAATCTATTCCTATATTAGTAGAACAAAAAGTAACATTGCATATAGACATCATCTTGTTTTCTTCCCATTCTAAATAAAATAATGTCTTCTATTAACTCCCTTCCCTCCAATTAATCTCCTCTTACTACTGTAATAGTTGATTCCCCCGGAAGTATCTTTTGCAAGATGCTGCTTACATTCGAGAAATGCTTGCTTTATTACTAGACTCCTTTAGAGTTTTCTTGTTTAACGCGTCCCCGTTTACATCTACCGTAACGAACCCGTGAATCTTCCGTTGCCTTTTATTTAATCTGTAGAAGGTCAACCTGTTACCTTTGAAACACTACATCATTCTTCTGACCCAAGAATGGTTGGACTTTATTTTCTTTATTTTCAGAATGCTTAAATTCTGAGAAAGGGAACGGTATTGTCCATAGCAAAGGCTTACTATCTATTGGTGAAAACTAATTCTAAATCCTTAATCGCATTGTTAATTAATGCACTAAAACTATCCAAGTTATGAAAGAGAGCAATCAAAACGACGCCCAGCAATCAAGCCGTCTAATTACCAGCCAGAAAAGCAAACCTAAGGCCTTCTTAAACGCAGTATTTCATTCAAATCAGTTCACAATTTCTACCCTTCCTATGGAGCATCATCCTCGTATAGAGGATATTCTATCGGCAACAGGGCGCTTGTCCGAAGCGTTAAACATACAATTGGGAAAGGCTTCTTATGCAGCACACACCAGCATGACCGCTTTTCTATACCCCAAATCGGGTCGTTATAGAATCGTCTTGGTCAATATTTTTTACGATTTGTTGTATTATATTGACGATCTTTTCGGAGAAGATATTGAAGGCGCAACGGTTTCGGAGCAGCCTAATTTGCAGGAATTGATGAACATTTGGTTGACAG
>CAYUZF010000072.1:7684-7969 GCA_964449615.1 uncultured Aureispira sp. | reverse complement strand
CATCAATGGAGATTACTACCAGAATGTCCGCAGTCCACGCATCAAATCGGTTTGTATCGCCATGCAGTGGGTACGCACCAAGCTGTTGCAAACATCTGAGCCCGCATTTTTCAAGAGGTTGTCCAAACTTTTGTTTGAGCATTTGAGAGATCAATTGCGCCCAGATGGCTACACCGATATTCCTTCTTACATTGCCTTGCGCCGAAACTTTTCGGGGATGTATGTAGCGATCCACTTGACAGAGTACTGCTACGGCTGTTACTTAACGCCTACTGTTATGCAGCA
>CAYUZF010000072.1:0-7674 GCA_964449615.1 uncultured Aureispira sp. | reverse complement strand
TCCCAGCTTACAGGTAGCTATTGATAAGTGTGCCGACATCGGAGGTTTATCCAACGACATTTTTTCTTATCCAAAAGAAAAGCACAGCAAGTTCAATTTGATCAACAGCTTTTTGCAGTTGAAGAAAGTGGAGACTTTAGAAGAAGCCATCCAGGCCTCTATTGATTTGGTGAACGGATGCCACAATGATTTTGAAGAGGCGCTTACCAAAGCGAAAGTAGAAGCGCTAACGCTTTCGGATGACGACCGCACCAAAGTTTTGGAGTTTATAGAAGGCTTGTGTTCTATTTTGTCCGCTAGCTACCACTGGCAGTTGGTTACCCAACGCTACCGCCACGACGAGCATATTTTGCAAGACTTAAAAACGGATGCAGAAACAGATCATCAATTTAATGCTGTATAAGCATTGCAGCAATAAAAAAGCGCTGTTCCGATTAGTCGGAACAGCGCTTCTACTTTGTCAATTTGACAGTTGCCATTAAACATTGGCTTTTTGTTCTTTGATTTTGTGCTCTTTAATTTTCTGCAACAACCATTGCTCTGCTTCCTCTCTCTTGCTAAAAATCTTAGTCACAACAGGCTGCTTGCCTCCCGATTTGGTTCCGATTAATTTCAAAAATAAATTACCTACAATTCTAGAACCAAAGGACTTCGTTAGTAAAGCACTGGCTACATGTCCGATGTCGGCCTGCTTGTAACATTCCAACACATCTTTTTCTACATAGGTGCCAGGCATATAACTCAGCATAGCTCGCCCTCCGTGCTCTACCGCTTTTTTGAGCATTTCAATATTTTCTAAAGCGATTTCAACCGTATCAGGCTGGTTCCAACTTTCTTTGGTGTTTAGTTCGATAATGTCATCTGGCCTAACAGTTATCTTCATGGCACGTGTTTCAAATTGCATAGAGCGTCTTGTTTGTTTATAAGGACTAAAGAAAAGTTTGGGCTATTTTCTTCGGGCGTCGCAATATAACCATTCTCTTTATAGAATCATAACCTTATTTGCCTGTACTTTGTAGGTTGGGTGCAGTGAAATCGAAAAGTTACTGTTGTAATTCTGAAACTTTGTGCAATTAGACTGAAACTATACATTAAAGAGTCTATTTTCCTACCTAGAAAACCCAATAGTATACGTCGACTGCTCTTTTTTCAGTCTTTCCTACCGTAAGTCGCTCTACAACAGTCTAAGCCCACGCAATTACCTTAAAAATATAACACTACTGCCCTTGAGGGAATATTCCAGATGCAGCTAAACTAAACGATCAATTGGTAGGATAAAAATGTTTAATTTACAATTTTATTTTATGGCTGACTCGCCTTAAGTTGACAATTTCATGACAAAACGAGAAATTAACATTACCTTTTTTTAGCGGCGTTGATGTGTGCTCGAAGCCAAGCGAGAGCCTCTTCTTCATTGCTAAACAACTTGATCGGATAATCCTTTGCTTGCTGGCTCCCTGGCACCATAGACATAATTTTCAAGTATAAATTTCCTACTACCTTAGAGGCAAAAGAGTTGGTAATCATAGCGGTAGCAACGGTATCTATGTTTGCTTCATTGTAATGCTGCAAGACTTCTTTGCTAATATAAGAGGTGTGCGGTTCTACCAAAAAGGCACAAGGGGTTTCTTGGGTAATAGCACGCATAATCACCACATTCTCCTTAGCGGTTTCTAAATCATCAGTCTTGTTCCAGCCATCGGCTGTTCTCATGTAAATAACCCCATCGTCTGTACGTCTCAAAGCCATGGATCGTGTGCTCAGTTCCATTGTTCTCATTTTAGCTTATAATAATTACAACTCAATTACTAATTTTAAACGGTTGAGTTATCACGTATAGCGCAATTATCATTCCATTACTTTACAATTCTTTTTACCCCTGCTATTTCTGCTGTGTTAACTGATAAACCTCAGCGCTAGAATTTTGCTCTTTCAGACAATACAACAACCATTCTGTTGCTTGTTCTTTGCTTTTAAACAATTTAATCGGGCGTTTCGGACGTTTAGAAGAAGCCGTCATACGCATGAGTTTCAGGTAAACATTGCCTACAATTCTAGCACCAAAAGACTTTGTCAGCAGTGCCGTTGCTGTACTCTGGTTTCCTACTTCTCTATAACAAGCCAATACTTCTCTAGTTAGGTGGTTGTCAGGTGGTTTTACCAAAATAGCGCAGCGTTTTCCTTCTAGTACTTTGTACAGCAACGCTACATTTTCCATTGCTGTGTCTACGGTGTCTGGCTCCGTCCACGTGTTGGGAACCCCCATCTCTAAAATTCCATTCCCATGCAAGGCCAATTGCATAGAAGGGGTACTGTAATATTCTGCTGTTATCATAAATATTTTCTTGAATAAAGCTACCCACCATCAAGCTCTTTGCAGTCTATTCCAAAAAGGAACAACTGTTATTAGAAAGTTCTTTGAGCAAATAGTTTACAACTTGTAAAGTGAAAGGAAACACCTGAGTTATACAGCTACAATGTTTATTCAATGCGTTTGTTGTAGAAAACAGAAAAAAAACCTTGTTGGAGTAAATTTTTTCTATCTTCTAAGAGCACGGCTTGCTTTTACAGTAAAAAAAAATTACCTTTAAAACAGCATTTGTTAATTTGGAGGAACACTTCTTGATCTATCTCCACTATTAATCTCCCATTCTCTATGAAAAAACAAAGCATTATCCGCGAATACAACTTCCCTGATGCCGACTTATACGCACAGTGTCGACAGCGCATCTCTTTTATCAAGCGCGACCAAGCAGAATTTGAAAGTTATGCTTACGGGGTAGGCAAAGTAAAACGTTTTGAAGCCCTGTGCGATCGTTTTGCGGATCAACCTGACGACGATGAATTGGTAGGCAACCAGATGGAAGCCACAGGTAAGAAAAACGTCGCCCGCGAAAAACTAAAAACAGCCATTCGCTCTATTATGACGCGGGTAGCCAGCAAATACAATACTCGGTCTGGACACTACCGCAAATTTGGCACTGTCAAAATGAACGACATGAGCGATGCCAAATTGCTGCTCTGTGGTCGACGAGTGGTACGTGTCGCTACCAAGCTCCTCGACTTTTTGGCAGAAACAGGCTTGCGCCAAAACCACATCGACCAGGTTCAAAAAGCGGCAGCAGCCTTTGAAAATGCGTTGCACATTCAGCAGGATCGCGTTTCTGATCGAGATATTTTTGTTGAAAAACGCATCGAATTGGGCAACGAACTCTATCGAGAAATGGTATTGGTTTGTAATATTGGAAAAGACATTTGGGCAGAAAACAATAAGGCGAAATACGAAAATTACACCATTTACGAAAGCAACAACGAACAAAAAAAAGCCCGAAAAAAACGCCTGAGCAAAGCCGAGAAAACAGCCCAAGAAGAACAGGCCACTAAAAAGTAAACCAACCAATACTACTGTTATGCATTACCTACTCCCTCTAAGTTTGTTGCTTTTTTTTGTGGGCTGTGTCGACACGCCCGCCGATGCGGACTCTCTTTTAGAGATAGAGTGGCAGCTGGTTGCTTTGCAGAGACAAGCTGTTGATAACCAGAAAATTACCTTTAAATTAAAGAGCCAAGAACAGGAACTGGGGGGCTTCACAGGGTGCAACCACTTTTCTGGTTTTTATACCAAAAACAAGCAGCAACTTCATTTTTCAGAACTTACGTCTACAACTAAGGCTTGTCTGGCAAGTATCGACGAAGACCGCTTTCTACATCTATTCGTTCAAACAGCCGCCTACCAAGTTCAAAACGATACCTTAGAACTGCACTCCAAACAAGGCGACGTCTTAGGCACATTCATAAAAACTCAACCCCAAGAAATGACCAATACTTCGCTGGTAGAGGTGCAATGGAACCTATATAGTTGGACAGACGAGACTACCCAGACCACAATTCGAATGGAGCAAGAGGCGTCTTTGACCCTACAAAGCAACTCCGAGCAATTGGATGCTTATACAGGTTGCAACAACGTCTTTGGAAGCTATACCCAAACGCCTTCTAACGGTCTGCGTTTTTCTGAGCTGTTTTATACCGAGAAGGCTTGTCCTGGTGTTATGGAGTTGGAGCAGGTTTTTCTCTCTATTCTAAATCGTACCGATAATTTCCGCATCGAAGGAGACGAATTGACCTTATTAGCAGGCAAAAACAGCCTAGCAACCTTCAAAGCTACCAAGAAATAACCTAAAGAAAAGAAACTGGCCTTCGCTTAGTGGCCAGTTTCTCGCTAACCCTTAGCCACTGTGCCGCGCTTCTAATACAGCCAAAACTTCCGCTAAGGTATATCCTTTGGCGACCAACAACACCAAATAATGATACATCAAGTCTGCAGCCTCGCCTAAAAATAGTTGTTTGTCGTCGTCTTTCGCTTCTATAACTAATTCCACCGCTTCCTCTCCTACTTTTTGCGCCACTTTATTAATTCCACGCGCCAGCAATTTACTAGTATAAGAATCAGAAGCAGGTTGATCCCTGCGCCCTTGCAAATAGCGCTCTAAATACAGCAAATCAAAAGGCGTTTTATTGGCCGTTCCAAAACAGGTCGCTGCCCCCGTATGACAAACAGGCCCTACAGGATGGACTTGCAACAGCAACGTATCGCCATCACAATCTAGTTTCCAGTCCACCAAGTCTAAAAAATTACCCGACGTTTCTCCTTTTGTCCATAGGCGCTCCTTGCTGCGGCTGTAAAAAGTTACGCGTTTTTCGGCCAACGTTTGTTCCCAAGCAGCCGCATTCATATAGCCCAACATCAGTACTTGCAGTGTCTGGGCATCTTGCACTACTACAGGCACCAAGCCCGCTCCTTTTTCAAAATCAATGTTCATAGTCGTATAGCAATATTTTGTTGTTGTAAATAAGATTTTAAAACAGGCAACGGTATTTCACCAAAGTGAAAGACACTAGCGGCCAGCGCCGCATCGGCTTTGCCTTGCTCGAAGGCTTCCTGAAAATGCAAAAGCGTTCCCGCACCGCCCGACGCAATAATAGGAATCGTGCAAGCCTCCGACAACACGGCCAATGCTGCATTGGCAAAGCCCGCTTTGGTGCCGTCGTGGCTCATAGAGGTGAACAACAATTCTCCTGCTCCCAAACGTTCCGCCTCCCTTGCCCAGTCCAGCAATTGCCACGTACTGCGTTGGCGCCCTCCTTGTGTATAGACCCACCACGCTCCGTCTTCCAACTGCGCGTCTATCGCTACCACCAAACACTGCCGTCCAAACCGTTCGGCCACGCCCCTTATCAAATCGGGGTTGTACACTGCTGCCGAATTGATGGTTACTTTATCGGCTCCTGCTTGGAGCAACCGCGCTACATCTTCGACCGTACGAATACCGCCCCCAACGGTAAAGGGAATGTTGATGTGTGCAGCGATTTGTTCCACTAGTTCTACTAGCGTTTGTCGACGTTCTTGGCTTGCCGTAATGTCCAGAAAAACCAATTCATCCGCTCCCTGTTCGGCATAAGCTTGCGCCAGTGCAATCGGGTCGCCCGCATCGCGCAAGCCTTTAAAATTTACCCCTTTTACCGTTCGTCCGTTCTTAATATCCAGACAGGGAATGATACGTTTACTTAGCATTATTTAGTTGTTTATAGGAAATTGTTGTTGTTCTACTATAAATTGACGCAGTTCACTCAAAGAAATATACCCCTCGTACAAAGCTTTGCCAATAATGACCCCGTAACAACCCATGTCGTTGAGCGCTACCAATTCATTTATGCTGCGTACGCCACCACTAGCAATTAATTGCAACGAAGGAAACTGTAGACGTATGTTTTGGTATAATCTTAAGGCGGTTCCCGCTAATAGGCCATCCTTAGAAACATCGGTACAAATGCAGTAGTGCGCACCTTTTTTGGTATAGTCTTGTAGAAACTCTTCGATCTTTTGGTTGCTTTTTTCCTGCCAGCCGTGTATGGCAATACAGCCGTCCAACACGTCCGCCCCTAGAATGATGCGCTCGGCTCCATAACGCTCCAACCAACCCGCTACGATCTCGGGTTTCTTGACCGCCAAACTACCTGCGGTCACTTGGGCATCAAACAGCAAGCTCTTGCCCCCTACTTCTACTAAAAAACTTTTTCCAAATCTTCTTCGGACTGTACGCCTCCACCAAAATCTATTACTAAATTGGTTGCTTGTGCTATATTTTTTAAGACGTCCAAATTAACAACGCGCCGCGCTTTGGCACCGTCCAAATCTACCAAATGCAGCCGCTTAATGCCCGCTGCTTCAAATTCTTGTGCCATTGCCACAGGATCGTTGTTGTACACTTTTTTTTGTTGGTAATCGCCTTGTGTCAGGCGTACACATTGCCCGTCGATTAGGTCAATTGCTGGTATTATTTCTATCATTTTTATAATAATTTAGTAGCTTAAAATCGGTGAGCGTGCAAGCGTCAAAAAGTTGGTTAACAGTTGCGCACCTAGATAGCCCGACTTTTCTGGGTGAAATTGCACCGCATAAAAATTACCCTGTTCTAGCATGGCGCTAAACGCTTGGCCGTGGGTACATTGAGCGGTTGTTTGGGGCAGAACAGGCACTGCATAACTGTGTACAAAGTAAAAATAAGGCGCATCAGGCAAACCTTTCAGTAAAGTACTGTTTTGATTGTGCAAGACGTTCCAACCCATGTGCGGTACTTTCAAACCTGGCGCAGGTGTCAGCGCTTGTACAGTCGCATCAAAAACCCCCAAGCCCTTCGCCGCGTTTTCCTCGGAAGCCGTACAGAGCAATTGCATGCCCAAACAGATGCCCAACACAGGCTGTTTTAGGGTTGGAAGAAGGGCATCCAAACCGCTTTCTTGCAATTGCTGCATGGCAAAACCAGCTGCACCCACCCCAGGAAAAAACACCCCATCTGCCGCTTGTATCGTCGCAGCGTCTTTGCTCAATTGGGCGTTGACTCCCAAGCGGCTCAACGCGAATTGCAGCGAGCGCGTATTTCCTGCTTTGTAATCTATAATAACGATGTTCATCTTATACAAATTTGTTGTTGTTACTAGATTTGTTGTTGTTGCTAGAATAGGTGCTTTTTATAAGACACCCTTAGTAGAAGGCAGGCGCTGCGAATACGGATCACGGCGCAAAGCCATTTTAATTGCCCGCGCCCAAGCTTTAAAAATTGCTTCTATCTTGTGGTGTTCGTTTTGACCAACCGCCTGGATGTTTAAGTTGCACTGCGCCGCATCCGAAAACGATTTAAAGAAATGCAAAAACATCTCGGTAGGCATTTTGCCAATCATCTCTCTTCTAAAATCGGCGTCCCAAACCAGCCACGGACGTCCACCAAAATCAATCGCTACCTGTGCCAAACAATCGTCCATAGGCAAGCAAAACCCATAACGCTCCAATCCGCGTTTATCGCCCAACGCCTCCTTAAAAGCTGCCCCCAAAGCCAGTGCAGTATCTTCGATCGTGTGGTGTTCGTCGACTTCCAAATCGCCTTCTACCTTTAAACTCAAATCTACACCCGCATGGCGTACCAACTGCTCCAACATGTGATCAAAAAAGTGCAGGCCTGTGCTGATGTTCGCCTGTGCCGAACCGTCTAAATTCAACGCGACTTGTATGTCGGTTTCTTTGGTTTTGCGTACCAAACTAGCGCTGCGAACAGGGCGTTTTAGTAGTTCATAAATAGCCGCCCAATCGGGACTCTGCAAAGCCACTCCTTCCTGTAC
>CAYUZF010000071.1:22548-22763 GCA_964449615.1 uncultured Aureispira sp. | reverse complement strand
CAACATCCGTCTGAGTACCGAACAATATCAAAAATCCATCAAATTACCAACGGGCTTTGTGCGCAGTTTTTCACGTGCCAAAACCAATGCCTACCAGGCTTGGATGAAGGCGCGGCAAGCCAATGATTTTAGCTTGTACCAAGATGCGTTGAGCCTCATTGTTGAGTTGTTGCATCAAAAAGTGGCTTATTTGGGCTACGACCAGCATCCTTACG
>CAYUZF010000071.1:18369-22538 GCA_964449615.1 uncultured Aureispira sp. | reverse complement strand
GCGAGCAATTGGTGCCTTTTACCCGCCAGTTGTTAGAACAAGGGCGCGCATCGACGAAAGATTTTTTACGCCAACCTTACGACGAGGAGCAGCAATGGCAATTGGGCTTGGATTTATTAGAACAAATGGGGTTTAATTTTGAAGCAGGTAGACAGGATCGTTCTGAGCACCCTTTTACTATTGCTTTATCCCCCAATGATGTGCGGGTGACGACTCGAATTGACCTCCACAACCCTATGGATATGATTGGAAGTTGTATACACGAGGGCGGACACGCATTGTACGAGATGGGGTTGCCCACTGAACAGTATGGTCTACCGCTGGGTTTGGCCACTTCTCTGGGCATTCACGAATCCCAGTCTCGCCTTTGGGAGAATCATGTGGGTTTGAGCCGTGCTTACTGGACGGCCAATTATCCGCGTTTGCAGAGTTACTTTCCAGAACAATTAAAAGCGGTTTCGTTGGAGCAGTTTTATGCGGCCATCAACCAAGTTGCACCCAATTACATCCGTACAACAGCCGATGAATTGCATTACCATTTGCATGTTTTGGTGCGCTATGAATTGGAAAAGGGCTTGATGGAGAACAGGTATCAAGTCGCAGATTTGGAAGAAATTTGGAACCAAAAATACAAACTCTATTTGGGTTTGGAAGTCCCCGATGCTTGTCAGGGTATTTTACAAGACATCCATTGGGCCGAAGGTCTTTTCGGCTATTTTCCGACTTACTCTTTGGGTAGTTTTTACGCTGCTCAGTTTTATGCAAAAGCACAACAAGACGTTTCTTTATTGGAACAGCAAATCCAACGCGGCAATTGCCAACCCTTGCTCACTTGGCTGCGGGAAAACATCCACCAATACGGGCAGCGCTATACTTCCGAAGAACTGTGTACAACCATCACAGGCGAATCTTTAAACTTGCGCTATTTCATGGATTACATTCGCGATAAGTACAAGGAAATTTATAAAATGCAGATTTAAAGCAAGTAAGGGGCGACCATTATCAAACCTCGCCGAGAGGTGGCCCCTTGCTTGCCTACTTAAGCCTCTGCTATATCGTTTTCCACTTGCGTTCTAAACGTCAATTCTATAGTACGGTCGGTTGCTGCAAGCGAAACAGTTGGGTATTGTTTGCCGATGAGTAGATTGAGTTGCGTACTTACGCGCTCCAAGGTCTCGCTGTTTAGCTCTTGTGCTGCGAAGGCCAAAACCGCGGATTCCTCTTGTTCTTCTACCTGTAAGTCAATCCCTTCCGTAGCTTCTACTTTTCGCAATTCTGAAGCAAGCATCAACAAACAATTGGACACCAAAGCAATGGCCAAGTCAGCTTTGGTGTAAACCAGTGGATCGGATAGAAAATCAGGCAGGGTAAACCCGCCTACTGTTTTGGTATCGTTGCGCGCTAGGTCTTGTGCTGCGGCAACAATATCAGACAATTTGGAGCGCACCACATTGGTTACCAAACGATTGATCGCCTGCAAGCAGTCTAAGCCGTCCCAGATATTCGCTTCGATTTCCTCAGAATGGTCTTGAATCATCTCATTGGCCTTCACGGCTGCCTCAAACGACATTCGAGCCATGTCCGAATACGCGGTTTTGTCCGAAAATACGTACTTGTACAAGTGCAGAAAAGAGCGGATGGAAGTCACGTGTGTGTACAGCAGATCCAAGTGTTCTTGAATGGGTTGCAACGCGTTGGACAGCTCCGTAAGGGCTGGCGGCAGTGTAGCGTAAGTCAAATCCAACTTTACTTTTCTTCTATTGGTGGTAATTTCCGTCAAGCGCTGGGTAACTAAATGAGAAAGCTCTTCTAGGCGCGTGCGCTCTTCTTCTGTAAATGTTCTTTTTTCGGTATCCAATACACAGAGCGAGCCTACTACGGTATCGCCTACTTTAATAGGCATGCCCAAATAGGCACTGATATCAAATTCCTTCACCACATGTTGAGGAATTCTAGCATCGCTAGCCCCATCGTTCACTTCAAAAGGCTGGCCATCGCGCACGACAAACTGGCAAAAAGAAGCATCGCGGTGCGTTCCTCTAGCCGAAGCCAATACATCGGGCAGCCCAACATGCGCTTTAAAAAACTGAATTTGATCCAACACCAAACTCACCAGCGCAATAGGACTTTGCAATTCTTCCACCGCTTTTTCTACGATCTCCTGCAATTCCGCGTCGTCTGTTTCCGATAGCAACTCTTTAGTAAGAGTTGTAAACCCCCTATATTGATCGCCTAATACATCAATTCTATCCATTAGTTTGTTTTATCCGTTTGTGAGGAATGGGTAGGCCGTAATGCTACGACTTTTGATTGAGGATTGGAATGTTAGTAGGACAATCGAAAGTACAACTTTTTACCAAAAAATCAAACAGCGTCTTTTTACAACGTGTTTGTTTACTGTCATACTTCTACAAGCGCAACCCTTGAACTATACGGCAGTGTTTGAGACCATTTAGCAAGCGGCAAGAAGCGCTCCACCGTCTCAAAATTGCTGTTGCCACAAGCAGCCTCTTTGTCCTTCACCCAATTATAGCTCCACCACTATACAAAGCGACCTTTTTTTATTCATTACAACTCATAGGCTTGTTCTAGTGTTTCCTTCAACGTCAGCGCTTCCTTGTCCATTTGTTCCACCAGCATCTTGTACGATTCTACAATCCCTTGATACATGGTTGTTGTGTTTCCGAACTCTTTTAGTTGTTGTGCATCGTTGCTAATAAGTCGCAAATCTTCTAACGTATACCTATTGTTTTTACCTTTCATCTTAGATAAGATATAGTGTATGTTAAAAAGCTTCGTTCCCAGGTCAATAGCGCGTTGGTGGTAGTTGCTGTAATAAACCTGTTGTTGGTCGATTTGTTTGGCTTTGGAATCGTAACGAATGATGGCATTGATGGCCTTTTTACTTTTTATTAGGCGCATGCCGCCCGCGTTTTTCAATTGCTGTAACGTCAACTCCGTTGGAGCGATGTAATCGGGTCTTGACAAGACAATAGGAAAATACTTGTACAACTGTAGGTCGTAGGTAGCTGTAGCTTCGTAATGCATACACAGCGTGGCCAAAGAATCCAAATAATTAGCTCGTAGCTCATTGTTTTTCAGCACTGTTTCTATATTGCGCCTATCTTCTTCTACATCTTCGATCATAGAGCGAATATACTCTTTCTCCTTGCTTCTGTCCGATATATTTTCTCTATAATTATCGGCTAAAAACCCGAGCGATACCGCCAAAAACAGCATGAAAAACTCCAATAAATACTCTTTCCAGTTTTTAGATTTTCGACTCATAACAAATAATAAAAGTTGGCAAATAATGCCTAGCAACAGGGCTAAATTTTTCTAAGAACAGGAACCAAGTTAACTATTTTCATTTTACGAGCGAATAAAGGGCGGTTACTTCTTCTCGGGGGTAATTTTAGCGGTATACTCCTGCTTGGTTAGTCGGTATTGCAACAGCGTTTGAAATATCCCATCTTTTTTAAGGTGCTCTTTTAATTCGCCTTCTTTCAGCATGCCATTTTTGAGCATCACTTTTCCCGAAGCTAGATTTTCTACCAAATGCGTGGCGTAAATTTTATTCAACTGTAAGGTTTCAAAACCAAATTTTAGCAAGGCGCTCAAAGCTTCGGTCGTATAGCCTTGATTCCAAAACAGCTCGGCAATCCAGTAGCCCGCAGCTGCTCGTTCGAAGCGTTGGTTCACTTTCAGGCCAATTCCCCCAATAAAAGCCTTGTCCAACTTCGTTCGAATAGCAAACGTGTATTGGGTTTTGTCCGCCCAGCCTTTTCGAGCGCTGTCGATCCAAAATACAGCGTCTTTTTCTCCATAAGGATGGGGAATGTTCAACGTAGTGCTAGCAACCTTCTTGTTTCCTGCATAGGCTATAATCTTTGGGATGTCCTGCTCGCTCAATGGTCCTAAAATCAATCGCTCGGTAGTCAGTGTCGGAAAGTCGCTCATTGGTTGTTGTATTATTAATGATTATCAGGTAATCTCAATAACATTTCCTCGCCTAGCGTCAAATCATCTACATGACCGGCTATTTTGTTGTCCACTGTTTTTACATGCAGGTGCATATTGGTCGTATGGTGCGTAAAAATCGCGTGGTGGGCGTTGGAATAAAAACCTAGTATTTCTGCGTTGGTCTGCCGTAGAGTGCCCTGTAAGCC
>CAYUZF010000071.1:15430-18359 GCA_964449615.1 uncultured Aureispira sp. | reverse complement strand
TTTTCATGCGAGTGCTCGTTGTCGCCTTCTTTCCAATCAATGACATGCCAGTCCAACGATTCAAAAGTACCCGTAAGCATAAACGCAAAAGGTTGGTCGGTATTCAGTTGCTGTTGTTGGGCAGCTTTAGCCACATACTTTTCTAGTTCTTGGTAAGTAGTAACCGTCTTAGGCACTTCTATGGTTTTCCATTTCGGTACAGAAGCATAGACCAGCAGCGCAGCTTTTTTGTCAAAAGATTGGTCTACCGTGAGTTGTTTGTTTTCTACAATTGTATGAAAAGGTTGGCTGTCCCAAATTTGCAGTTCGCCTTTTAGGTTTTCCAACGCGCCCAGTGCGTAGAGGTGGGGTATATTTTCAAGGCACCTTTGTGGTAGACTGGTGCAGGATTGTTGGCGGTGGTCTTGCTGGAGGTGGAACTGTTGTCGCAGGCAGCGAGGGCGAGTAGGGCAACTAGGAAGCGTAAATAAGGCATGTGCTATTTTTTTGTCGATTTAATTTTTTGGCGTTTTATCGATGCAGCACCGTTCAAAATGCCTGTTGAGCCCCCTCAAAAATAGACACTTAGTTCAGCGCTTTAACAAATAGCTTGGGCTATAAAGCCCTAAATTAATAAAAATTTTATGCCTAAAAAAACTTCTGCCTACTTCTCAAAAAACCGTACCTTCCTCCTACCAAAAAAATAATTAGCCATGCTAAAAATACTACACACTGCCGATTGGCACTTGGGTCAGAAATTCTTCCACCGCACTCGCCAACAAGAGCACCGAGCAGCCTTAGAATGGTTGCTGAACCTGATTCGGGAAGAAGCAATAGATGTGGTGATCCTTGCGGGCGATATTTTTGATACAGACAACCCGCCGAATTACGCGCGCAAATTGTACTACGATTTTTTGCAGCAACTCACGCGTACACCTTGCAAGGCGGTGGTAATAGTCGCAGGCAACCACGATTCGGCCAATATGTTGGATGCTTCTAAGGAATTGTTGAAACACCTGGCGGTGTTTGTGGTGGGCAGTATTCCCACCGAGCGCAGCGAGCAACTTTTATCTTTGAAAGACCCCGAAACGGGCGATTTGCTGGCTGTGGTGGCAGCGGTGCCGTATCTGCGCGACCGCGATGTACGCAAAAGCATTGCAGGCGAAGATTTTGAGCGCGGTATTGAACGGCTCAAAGCGGGCATCCACCAACACTATCAAGAAATGGCAACGTTGGCAGCTGCTTTTAGCGAACACAAAGTACCGCTTTTGGTGACGGGGCATTTGTATGCCGCAGGGGGACAGCGCGGCGAGCGCCCCGATATTATACACATTGGTCATGCCGATGTAATTAGCGCAGATAGTTTTTCAGAAGTTTTTGATTACGTGGCTTTAGGACATCTACACCGCTTGCAACAGCTCGATGCCCCGCGCCCCATTTGGTATTCAGGGTCTTTGATTCCCTTAGATTTTAGTGAACTAAATTACAGCCAATGCGTTCGTATTATTAGTTTTGAAGGCAAAGAAATGATCGACAGCCGAAATGTAACCGTCCCATTGACACGCAAGTTGCGTACTTTTGCAGGTACGGTGGCGGAGATCAAACAAAAGCTGGAACAGCTTTCTCCTGCTGCCGAGTTGGATACTTGGCTGCGCTTAGAGGTGCAAACCGATGTACAACTGCCGCATTTGCAAGATGAATTGGAGGAAATTATCGCCGATAAACCCGCAGAGATTATGCAGGTAAAACTCTTGAGTAGTGCCACGCGTTCTGTAGATACTGAGGCCTACCAACAATTGCAAAGCTTGGACGATTTAGAAGCGGTAGACGTTTTTCGTTTGGCCGCGCAGCAAAGTGGGCAATTGCCCAATGAGGAGTTGCAGCAGTTGGAAAACAGTTTTAAAGAATTGTTGAGTTGGATGCAAGAGCGCGAACAGGAGTAAGCCCTTCGTTATTATTATACACACTAATCAACCAATTAATACCATACCATGACTAAAAAAGTTCGTTTAACAGAAGAAGAAGTTAACCTGCCTAACGCTACTAAAGGAGGCTTATTCAAAGACGACGAGGATAAAAAATCTAAGAGCTTGTTTCACCGCATTTTTGTCAAGCGGGCTTATGCTTTGATGCGCCGACCGCTCACTGTATTTCGCTTGCTCAAGCGCGCAGGTAAGTACATCAAACGCTACGATTCTCTGGCCGAGTTTACCGCTGATGTCAAAACTAATTTTGAGAGGTTGGTGCGCTTGGTTCGAGCCTATACCAAAGGCGAATACCGCGGTATTTCTGCGGGCAACATCGCTTTGAGCATTGCTGCTATTTTATACGTCGTATCGCCTATAGATTTTATTCCTGATTTTATTGCAGGGGGTATGCTGGATGATATTGCGATTTTGACTTGGTTGTACAACAATGTAGAAACGGAGATTGAAGAGTTTTTGCAGTGGGAGGAAGAGCACAAATTGGTACAGGTTCCTGTTGATCCCATCGACGAAGACCCTACTTCCTAAGCCCCTTTTGTATTGAAACGCTACTTTTTTCATGCGGCCTACAACGGTCGCCACTACCACGGTTGGCAACGCCAGACCAAACTCCGCTCGGTGCAGCAAGTTATCGAAGATAGCTTGGCTAAAATCTTACGCTTGCCCAAAGTAACTATTTTGGGCTGTGGCCGAACGGATGCGGGGGTGCATGCCAGCCAATACTTTTTTCACCTAGAGGTGGCCGAGCCGCTGCGCGAAAATTTGCAGTTTGTGCTCAACAAGACGTTGCCCGACGACATTGCCATCTACGATATTTGGCTGGTTAGCGAGCGGTTACATGCGCGCTACAGTGCCCGTGCGCGCAGCTACGATTATTTTATCCACCGCCAAAAAGACCCTTTTTTGGCTCCCCAAAGTTCGCTGTACGTTGCAGCAGCCCTCGACCTAACGGCGATGCAACAAGC
>CAYUZF010000071.1:15111-15420 GCA_964449615.1 uncultured Aureispira sp. | reverse complement strand
GCCGTGGCGCTACTCCCCCGCTATCAAGACTACGCGGCTTTTTGCCGCCAACCCCACCTGCACAACAATACGCTTTGCCGTGTGCAGCAGGCTCAACTCTATCAAGCCGACAAAGGCCAACGCCTCCGCTTTCACCTGACGGCCAACCGTTTTTTGCGCGGTCAAATCCGTATTTTGGTGCGCAAGCTCTTGGATGTTGGCTTGGGCAAATACTCGGTTGCACAATTTGAAGAAGCCTTCCAGACAGGCCAGCGTCCTGCAACCATTTTTCCTGCCCACCCGCAGGGCCTGTTCTTGTCCAAAGTGGTG
>CAYUZF010000071.1:0-15101 GCA_964449615.1 uncultured Aureispira sp. | reverse complement strand
AATCGTTCGGTGTTGGGAGCGGGGGATTGGGTGTTGGTATAGTTTCCTTTTGGTAAGCGAGCAAATCTTAACTGTTAAAAAATTTACGTGAGACTAAAATTAACGCTCTTAAAAAACATTAAGTCCTATTTTTGCATTATTATTGCAAGAAACCTATTTAGCTTTTTACAACTTCTCGAACATTCTTTACCGTAAAAATCCCTCATTATGCTAGTAAACTTTCAGGTTAAGAATTACAAAGTTTTTAAGGAGGAACAAAATTTCTCTTTAGTCGCCTCCAACTACCACAAAGAATTTGCTGATACACATATTATTACTGTCAACGATACTAAGTTATTAAGAGGTGCTGTTATTTATGGTGCTAACGCCAGTGGCAAAACTATTTTTATTCAAGCATTGAACTTTGTTAAAAATTTTGTGCTAGAATCCTCCAAAGATACCCAAGCAGGAGAAGCCATTGATGTAGAACCCTTTTTGTACCATACCGAAACAGAGTTTGAACCCTCTGAATTTGAATTGATTTTTCTATACAAAAACATTCGCTATCGCTACGGCTTTGAGGTTAATCATGAGCGCGTGTTATCGGAGTGGCTTTATGTGAAAGATAAGCGGGAGGTAGAATATTTTTACCGAGACGAAGCGACAACTACTATTAATAAATCTAAGTTTGACATTGGTCAAATTCTGTCGGACAAAAAGATGGTTCGTGAGAATGCACTGTTGTTGTCTGTAGCGGCCCAGTTCAATGATCCTACTGCTCTAAACGTACTAGAATGGATGGAGGACTTTCGATTGATTTCTGGACTACACTCAGAGCTCTATCGGGCATTCACCATGTCTAACATGCGTGATCAACCTGCGTTTGCCAAGCGTGTGCTTACTTTCTTACAACAAGCCGATTTAGGAATTGACGGAATTGAAATAGACGATTACCAAGAGGAGTACAACTTAGAACAGGCAGTTACAGATATTCTACTGGGCGGAAATTGCACGACTTATCACAAAAAGTATGACACTAATAACCGTCCTCTGCCTGAGCGAGTTAGAACTAGTATGCGGCATTCGGAATCTGCGGGAACACATAAATTCTTTAATTTAGCTGGAATTATTTTAGATACCTTGGATAGAGGAAGCGTAATGGTAGTAGATGAGTTAGATGCTCGTCTGCATTCCAATTTAGTTGCCCATTTGGTGAAACTGTTCCATGACCCTTCTATCAATAAACAGGGTGCCCAATTGGTATTTGCGACACATAATACTAATCTACTAAGTAACCGTTCACTCAGGCGCGATCAAATTTGGTTTGTAAATAAAGACCGCTATGGTGCTAGTAAACTTTATTCTTTAGGAGATTTTAAAAGTACGGTAACTCGTCAAGAGGATAATTATGAAAAAAAATACCTAGAGGGTATTTATGGCGGTACGCCTTATATCAGCTCCTTTAACAGCAATACGTTGCCTTCTGCTTAAAAAAATTGTTGTCAATGAAAATGAAAAACAAAAAGAGGGAACAAGAAGAAAAGAGAAAAGCGCACAAAGAATGCTTAAAAGTACAGAAGAGAAGGCGACGAGCAAATACAACCTTAGATCGAAAAGAGCCTGCTATGGAGGAAGTGGATAAGCCTAAAATTCTTATCGTTTGTGAGGGACAGAAAACAGAGCCTAGTTATTTCAATCAATTTAGAGTACGCAGTGCACATATTACGGCCGTAGGACATGGCTACAACACGGAATCACTAGTTCAAAAAACTTACGAGATTGTTCAAAAAGCATTAACAGATGGCAATGTTTACGATCAAGTCTGGTGTGTTCTTGATAAAGATGACCACGACAAGTTTGATCAAGCAATAAAACTAGCCAAACAGTATGGATTTGGCATTGCTTATTCTAATCAAGCTTTTGAATACTGGCTGTTACTACATTTTAACGATCATCAAGGCGGTTTACTGCAGAGAGACTTGTGCTGTAAAAAGCTGAATGAGCATCTAAAAAGTTACGGCTGTTCTTACGACTATAAAGGAAGTAAAGAAATTAGTGTGGAGTGTTTCGAATTGATGTTGGCTACGGATGAAAAGACGAAAAAGACGTTTCAAGACTTAGCTATAGCCCGCGCAAAGAGCAATAAAGCTTTTCACGCTGAGACTGTTCCTTCCAAAGCAGAATCCTCCACCACTGTGTTTGAATTGGTAGAAATTCTCAATCAATATTTATAATATGCTCCATGCGCCACAGCAAACTCCTCTCCCTCTACCAACAACTCACCAAAAGTGAGCGCCGCCAGTTTAAAAAGTGGGTACACTCTCCCATGCACAACGAACACGAAGGCGTGCAGCGCCTGTTTGCATTCGTAGAAAGCCGAGCGCCCTGGACGGCTCACAATTTAGCGAAAGCAGAAGCTTGGCAACAGGTGTTCCCCAAACGGCCTTACGACGATGGGCATTGGCGCTATTTGATGTCGCTGAGTTTGGGCGTTTTGTTGGATTTTGTGGGGTATGTGCAGCAGCAGCAAACACCCGTGGAGCAGCAGCGGGCTGTTTTGGCTTTTTTGCTAGATCGGCAGTTGCTAGACCTGACCAAACAACCGCTCAAAAAAGCGCAACGGTTGCTCGCCCAACAACCCGCCAACGCCACCTACCATTTGCAGCAGTACCAACTCGAACGGTTAAAATTTGACTTACAAGGCACCCAAGACCGCAGCCGTTCGACCAACATCAAACACATTTTACAACACGCTACGCTGTTCTTTTTCCAGACGACCCTGCGCCACGCTTGCATTGCCCGTTCTCACCAAAATTTAAACAAAACAGACTACGATTTAACGGCATTGCCGTTGGTCTTACAGACCATAGAAAACCATTGGGAGCGCTACCAAGACGCGCAAGTCTTGATGTTGTATTATCACGGTTATTATACCTTATTGGAGCAAGAAAAGAGTTTTTTGGCCTTGCAGGATTCTTGGGAAAAATTGAATGACCGTTTGGCAGACAGAGAAAAACGAGAATTGTTGTTGCTGGGCATTAACTATTGCATCAAACAGCTCAATTCTGGGCGGCAGGATTACATTCGCAAGGCTTTTGAATGGTACCGCACGGGTTTGGAACGGGGGTTGTTGCTCGAAGAGGGGCAATTGAGCTTGTTTGCCTACAGCAACATGGTCGCCTTGGGCATCAATTTGAAGGAATTCGATTGGGTAGAGCATTTCTTAGAGCAGTACACTTCTTATTTGCCCAGCGCTCAACAAGCGCATTACCAGCATTACAACCGCGCCAAACTGGCCTTTGCCAAAAGTGATTTTTCCACCGCTATGCAGTTGCTTTCTACCGTAGAATACGACGATGTGTTGCTCAACATAAGTGCAAAAGTGCTGCTGCTCAAAATTTATTATCAAGAACAAACTTGGGACGCCCTAGAAGCATTGCTCAATAGTTTTAGAATCTTTTTAAGTCGTAAAAAGCTGTTGAGCTACCACAAAAAAAACTACCAAAACCTCATCGCACTCACCAAGTCGTTAGTTTATCTCTCCTCCGACAAAAAAGCCGTTCAACAATTGCGCCAACGCATAGAAAGCACCGAGCCGCTGACCGAACGCGCTTGGCTCTTGGAGCAGTTGTAACCCACATTTAAAAAAACCTTCTGCTCTATCAAGAACAGAAGGCTGGTGGAGGTTGGAAAGGTTAATTATGTCTATTGGACGCGCAACTTGCCCGTGCTGATCAACGCCTCGTCGCCGATTAAGCGATACAAATAAAGTCCTGCTACTAGATGGTGTCTGTCTAGTAATAATCGGTTGTTATTGGTCACGCTTTGCGTTTGTACGACTCTGCCCGCTACATCCACGACTTCTAAGCGCAAGGTTTCAAAATTTTGTCCCAATACCTCTATGGTTGTTTGGTCTCGGAAGGGGTTGGGATAGACCTGCACCTCTACTTGATTGTTGGGCAGCGTTTCTACCGATAGCAGTGTCGCGAAATTCTCTCCAATGGTATGGAATGTAGTATTGGTAATAATAGGGGCGTTGTAGTCGAAATAAATTGCAGCACTGTTTTCTATAACCGTTCCTAATGGCAAATTGGGTTGCTGCTGTATTTCGTAGGTAAAAAAGCCGTGTGATAAGGGTTCATTGGTTGTACTGTCTACCAACCTGATGTTGGGGAACGTTACCCTTATCACGCCTTCATTGGAAATGTTCCAAGTATACGGGTGGCTGCTGCTCCCCATTTGTAGGGTCGTCCAGTCCAACGCTCGAGAAAGCGTATCCAAAACAACTATGTTGAAGGCGGTGTCGGTTCCCGTATTTTGAAAGCGGATTCTATAATCCAACGGCGTTAAACGATTAATGTAGTGGGCGTTGCCATAGCCGAGGGGTTGAGCGGCTTTGTCGTTGGGATCAAAAGAGCTGACATTGGGTTGGCAATCTCGGTGTATCCATGGGGTGGTGTTGCCGCTGTAGAACTGCCCTACCGAACCCGTATTGCGCAAACCGCTGGGCAAAGGATGACAGTTAACGATGGTGTTGTGGGCAACAGGCGGCGCCACATACGCAGGGATACCAGGCGCTTGATTGGCAGCAATTCTATACGTTTTGCCAGCAGCGGCAGGCTGTGCAATGACCACGCTGCCATTAGTGCCTAAGGTAAAAGGAGCGGTGAATAGCATCACATGGTCTTCAAAAATACTATAGGTCTGTGCCAACGCCATATTGGCTCCCACATTGGTCAATTCAAAGAAAACCGTGTCTGCTTGGCAAGTGCCATTGGCTTGAATAATGGGCCCTGTCCATGGACTGTTACAAAGACTGTCGGGGAATATATGTGCCTCGCTACAGTGGATCTGCCCGTCGGTGCTGGCCACATCGACCACCACATTGAGCGTAAAAGAACCACAGTAGTTGACAGGTACCGTATCCACCTCAAACCGATACATTTGTCCAGTTTGGCTCTGAATGGGCAGGCTGCTTCCCAGCAATTGTAAATCTGGATCTAAAGTAACTTCAATGTAAGCATTGTAGGCATCGGCGGTTCCCAAATTGCAATAACGCACGGTGTATACGCTGCCCCCGCCTGTTTTTCTCAAATAAGGTGCCGCCATTTTTACTTGCAAGTAAGGGCAAGAGCTGGTGGTGTACACCGACCAATCTAAAGTATCCAAATCGTTTAAAGAATCCACCGCAACCGTTTGGTTGTTCAAGCAGGCGGTATGGTAAGGCAAGATGTTGCTGACCTCTACTTGATACGTTCCTACTGGTAATTGGTGGGCATATCGTCCTGTGTGGCTCGAAGAACTGTAAAAGGTATCTACCCCGTTGACGGCTCGAATCCATGTTTGGCGCAAGCCTGCTTCGGTTGCTTCTATTGTACAATTGTTGTTATCATCTACCTTCACGTACCCCACCAAAGTAGTGGTTGGGCAATCTTCTGTATAAACTGCACTGTTGTCTTTGTACCACAATGGATCGTTGGCAATTAGTGCCGAATCCGTAACACAAATGACCAAGCCAGGCAAGTTGTTTCCAAGACTCACACTACTGTTAAACAATACATTTATCTCGCCTATCCCCCTAGCATTCACATAATGCAACAAATTATTGTAAGCCGTAACACTATACAGCAATGGACAAAGAGAAAAGTCCAACGTAGAAAGCAAATTGTTGTGGGTCTGAATGCCTTCTAGCAGGGGTACATTACTTAAATCCAATTCCGTCAATTGGTTGTCGCTGCAATTGATGCCTATCAATTGGTTGTTGTTGCTAATATCTAAATTCCGCAAATTATTCCCCTCACAACTGAGTCCTGTTAGGTTGACACAGGCACTCACATCCAGCGTATTCAAGCCCAAGTTTCCAGCGCTTAGACTCAATAAATTAACTAAGTTAGAAAGGTCCAACTGGGTAATTCTGGTACTATTGATTTGTAAACTAGTTAAAGCAGTATTGTTTTGTAGATTTAGTTGCGCTACGCTTGAATTGGTCAAGGTCAATTCCGTTAGAGCAAGATTGGTAGAGAAGTCTACGTTGGCCAAATTAAAACAGTTGTAGGCATCGAAGTCTTCTAAGGCCGTTGCGTTGGTAGTCACTACGGTAGTCAAGGCGCTGTTGAAGGAGCAGGTTATGCGGATGAGCTTCGAAAGCCCTGATACATCCAATTGTACCAAATCGGTCTCGTCGCAGTCTATATTCAAAAGTTCTGGCGCACCCGTTACCTGCAAATTGGTCAAAGGATTATCCCGACAGTTTAAGATGCGCAGGCTATCCAAATTCGAGACGTCTAAGCTGGTTAAATTATTTTTATAACAATTCAAATTGCGCAGTTGCTCAAAGTCCTCAATGCCTGTCAAGTCCGTGATTCCCGCTAAACTTACATTCAAAAAAGTAAGGGTGTTGATATCGCTGGTCAGTACTTGCCCATTGATTGTTCCATCGGAATCAAAGCCCAGTTGAATCAATTTCGCTTCAAAAATAGTATCGGGGATACTCGTGGTTTGTGCTTGTACTTGAAATCCAAAAAAGAGCCCGACTAAACTGTAGACGAAGGCGCTTGCTAATAATCGTTTCATTTTAATGGTTTTGTATGATTTGTAGTCGTTCGTATTTGCAAATATAGACTACCGAACACACAGTGAAAAGAACATTTTACCCTAATTGTTGGATTCAAAAATATTATTTTAAAGTTTAAGTTCCTCATTTTCATTAAATTAAACCTGCTAAATATTAGGTCAAGGGTAAGTGTTTTTTAGTGATTGTCATAAAAATGTCTTCTGAACTATACCAAAATGCTAAAGTTCCCGTTTTAATTGACAGCAGGCTTCCACAGACGTCACTTGGAGAAATGTCCCCCTTCCTACCTTCCCACCTATATGTATTGACACCGCGTCACCACCACGGCTTCCACTGTTTGGAAAGCTCAAAAAATCAATTCACATGCAGCAATACCAAAGCATTCTGCTAGGCTTAGCGATAGCTACAGCCCTGCTCTCCTCTTGCCAGCGCGCAGAAGACACCATCGCCAATAACGATGCTCCCGAACTCCCCACAACGCCTTACAATTACGCCAACGTCAACTACCCTGCACACATTCAGGCGGCCATAGAGGCCTTGGACAATACCCCAACAGACAATGTATTGACCGATGAAGGGGCGACATTGGGACGGGTGTTGTTTTTTGACAACAATCTTTCGCAAAACAACCGCATCGCTTGTGCCTCTTGCCACAACAGTCAAGCGGGCTTTTCGGATGATCGTGCCCTCAGTCGGGGTTTTGAAGGCGGCGATACCCGCCGCCACTCTATGACTACCCTCAATACACGCTTGTACCAAAGCGGAAAGTTTTTTTGGGATGAACGAGCCAACAGCCTAGAAGAGCAAGCATTGATGCCCATTCAAGACCATATTGAAATGGGCATGGAGCTGGCCGACTTGGTGGAAAAACTGCGGGGGGTGGAGTACTACCCTGCTTTGTTTGCCGATGCGTTTGGCAGCAATGTTATCACCGAAGAAGGCATTGCCAAAGCCCTAGCACAGTACATGCGCAGCATGGTGCCTTATCAATCCAAATACGATGAGGTACAACAGGGCCGTGCTAGTTTTACCGCAGAAGAATTGGCAGGGCAGCAGCGCTTTGCTCGGCGAGGCCCCAACGGGCAGTTGAGTTGCCAAGACTGCCACGGTGGTGGTACGACCGACATCCATGCCACACAAGTGCATTTGGGACAAGTAGCCACACGTAGCCGTCCTTTTGACGCCAGTGATTTGGGGGTATACGAAACAACCAACAACCCCAACGACCGCGATAAATTCAAGGTAGGCACCCTGCGCAACATCGCCGAACGCGCCCCGTATTTGCACGATGGTTCTGCGGGTAGCTTACAAGAGTTGTTGCAGCGCCCCGATCATAATTTTGGCCTCACCCCCACCGAAATCGAGCAAGTCGTTGCCTACTTGGAAACCTTGACGGATCTAGAAATACAACGCGCCGAGCAATACAGCAATCCTTTTCCGAATAGACGGGGACGGTAGTAGCGTTTGCAGTAGAGGGTAAATTCATTTGCCCTCTACTGCAAACGCCAACAATTCTAAAACCCTAAGCTTGTCCCGAACGGCATCGTTCCGCATTTTTCCCAACATGGGATACACCGCAGCAAACGGCATACTTCCAAAGTTGTATTCGCCCCAGCTTTTATCGGGGTGTTCAAAAGTAGATACGTCAATCGTACGTAGAGTAGCGGGCGCTAATTCTAGCAATTGCTTACGGAGTTGTTGCATTTTATGGGCGAGTAAAGCAGCGTTGCCCTCTACAAGCATAAATTGGTGGACAGCGGTTTTGTTGCGTTTACCGATAAAATGCCCTTGCGCATTTTTACCACCTGTTAGTACCGTCAAGGTATCGCGCAACTGGTCGCAATACTGTTCAAATTCGTCGGCCAGTTGTTTGACGCGTGCTGCTTGTGCTTGCGTGGCGGCGTCTTTGTTGGCAATTTGTTGCAACAACTGCGCTTCCTTTTGTTGAGCTGTCAACTGTTGTTCTTGGGCATACAGCGGGCTTTGTTCATTCATTTTCATCAACGTATCCCACGATGCTAAAACTTGTAAGTGTTTGCGGAGCAGGGCGTTTTCCTTTTTTAAAGCAGCGTTTTCCTCTAGTAAAGCTTTGTTCTGGGCTTCCAGAGATTTTTGTGCCCAACTGATACAGGGCAAAAAGAGTAAAAATAGCAAAGGTTTCATCAGTGGTTGGTTGTAGAGATCAAGCGTATGAAATGGCTCTTAAGATAAACCTTTTCTAACTCCTATACAAGAATCATACGGCCTTTGCAACCCGTTGCGTGCAGTTTTTCGTTTCGATTGTTGTAAAATAGCTGGTGATAGTTTTGAAAAATGAATAAATATTCATAATTTAGAGCCATGAACAAAAAAGCAACAGAAAAGACGCAACTAATATTCGAGGCCACCCTGCGCCTAACGGGGCAAGTAGGGCTCTCAGGTTTAAAAATGTCTAACATCGCCAAAGAAGCAGGTATGGCTAGCGGCACTTTGTACATCTACTTCAAAAGCAAAGAGGAATTACTGAATGCTTTGTATTTACAATTAGAACGGCAGGGCGCTTCGGGCATCACCCAACATATTCAACATTTGCCCGTTCCTACACAATTTTATAAAATGTGGCGAGCAGCTTTAAAAGAGTTAGTAACCAACAGTTTGCGTGTAATTTTTATGGATCAATTTGTCCGCTCTCCTTATATTTCTGAAGAAAACCAAGCAACCGACCAAGCTTTTAAGACCTATCTGTACCGCTTACTCGATCAAGGAAAAGAAGAAGGTTTAATTCGCAACAGCGACAATGCCATATTAGTAGCGTTGATTATGGGTTTCATCCGCCAATATGCTTTCCATCTTGTAGAAACCCAACCTAAGCTGTTGAGCGAGGCTCAAATTGATCACTCTTTTGCTGTTTGCTGGGATGCTCTAAAGCGCTAAAAATTTTACATCAAAAGTGAATAAATATTCATTATCTGAGCTAAATGCTCCTTATAGCACCAAGTAACGCTCCTTTTTTATTTTAATCTATTAATTATGAAAACCAAGTACCTTACTCTCGATAACGCCTCTCACCTATCTAATAGCCCTCAACAAATCGCTTATTATGACAGCGCGCAAGGCGCTACTACACTACTTTTTATACACGGCGCTTTTATTCACAAGGGCTATTGGCGAGCCCAATTGGATTATTTTTCTCCTCGTTATAGGGTAGTTGCTTTGGATTTGCCAGGACACGGACAATCTACGGTACATCGTGCCCACTGGAGCACCGAACAATTTGGCCAAGACTTGGTAGCTTTTATTCAACAGCTCGACCTTCAAAACATTGTATTAATCGGCCATTCTTTTGGCACCGATGTGTTGCTCGAAACGGTCACGCGCCACCCCGCTCCCATCAAAGCGTTGGTATCCGTCGACCACCTCAAAACTGTAGGCGCAGCCATGCCGCCCGAACAACTCGAACAACTTCTTATGCACCTCAAAGCGGACTTTGCCAACACTTGCGCACAGTATGCCCAACAAGCATTGGTGACTGAGGCTACCGATGAGGCGCTTGTCGCTCGTCTTCTGAACGACTACACCAGCATGAACCCCGACGTGGGCATTCCTATGCTCGAATACGGTTTTCAGTACAGCGACCGCGAAACCGCTTTGTTGCAAACGCTGCCGTTGCCCTTGCATCTGATTCATGTAGATTATACCCCCACGGATGAAGCGCGTTTGCGGCAGTATTTGGGTAACAATTATGTGCTACATCATCTGAAAGGAACGTCTCATTATCCGATGGTAGAACGTGCAACGGCATTCAACAGCGCATTGGAGAAGATTTTAGAGCAGTTTGGAAAACCTTTCAATTAGAGCTGGGAAGCTGCCTACTGTTGGTGCGATTGTTGAAGCTCGTTGTATAATATTTTATACCTATGAGTATCATTATAGACAGTACACAAAAAGAAGTACCCCCCATTCTAACGCAGTCTATACTCATCCTTTACAAACACATAGGACGACTATGAAAATTCTACTAATCGCTTTGCTCTTTAGCTTTCTTTCTATCGGCTGCAACAAAGAAGACAACAAAAATTCCTGCTACGACAGCTCACTTGTACACAACGGCTTTTGCACAACAGATTGCCCTGGTGTAGAGGGGTGCGATGGAAAAACCTATTGCAATGAATGCGAAGCGGCTCGGCACGGCATCCGTGTAAAATAACTACCTTACAGACAAGCAACATGGAACAATTTAGAACGGCGATAAAAGCAATGATTAACGTTTCGGAACAGGAACTGGATTACTTTCTCCAAGATTGTTCGGTCAAAAAATTCCCTAAAAAAACCTTGCTGAGTTGCCCCGATACGATTCCCAATGAAATATTTTTCGTCAATAAAGGCATCTTGAGGGTGGTCGTTTCTGACAGGGATGGTCTAGAACACACTGTCCATTTTGGGGTAGAGAATGAGTTTGTTGCCGATTATTCTAGCTACCTACAGCGGGCACCTTCTCTGTATGCGCTACAAGCCTTAGAAGACATGGAAGTCGTTGTATTGCCACGAGCGGCCTTAGAAAGGGGCTATCAAGCGCTTCGGGAAGGGGACAAACTCGGAAGACTGGTAGCAGAAAATTACTTTATTTACCACGACAATAGAATTCGAGATCGGTATTGTAGAACGCCCAAAGAACGGTACGATTTGATGAGTTCTATTTTTCCCAACATCCACAACCGCGTTCCTCAACACATGATTGCCTCTTACATTGGAATCACTTCCGTCCATTTGAGCCGTCTAAAAAAGAGCGCCCGTGCAAAAACGTAAACATTTGTTATCGTTTTTCCATCCTTGTGCGCCTACATTTGTACAAAAACATACAAATGAACCTTTTATTAGAACTTAAACATAGAAATAACGTACTTTTTTGGTTTGGCTGTTTGAATGGTCTTACGGCGGTAGTGCTGGCCTGTTGCAGTCTAGTCAATCCCATAGAATTTGGCGGCACCAACGCCTGGTACAAACCCATCAAATTTGCTTTATCGACTATTATCTTAAGTTGGTCACTTGGCTGGTATTGGGGTTATTTAAAGCTAGGCAAAGACTTGACGGTCACCAACTGGGTCATTGTTATTACGTTGGCTTTTGAAGTGCTTTACATTGCTTGGCAGGCAAGTTTAGGCAAAGCCTCGCATTACAACCGCTCTACCCCCTTCTATAGTTTCATGTTCAATCTCATGGCGTTGGCGGCCAGTATTGCCACCCTTGCTGTGGCTTATATTGGTATAAAATTCTGTCGACCCATCCCCGTTAAACTGCCCAATTACTATCTGTGGAGCATACGGTTCGGGATTTTTCTCTTTGTAATTTTCTCTTTTGAAGGGTTTGTGATGGGGGGCAATTTGGCGCATACCGTTGGGGGGCCAGAAAGCAGCAAGGGATTGCCGTTTATCAACTGGAGTCTCAGCTATGGCGATTTGAGAATTGCACACTTCATAGGCATGCACGCTTTACAAATCTTGCCTTTGCTGGCTTGGTTTGTTCTGAAAAACACCAAATTGGTTGTCCTTAGCGCTGTGTTGTACTTCTTACTGGCTACTCTTATTTTGGTTCAAGCTTTGCGTGGTATTTCAATCGTACAATCCTTCGGTTGATGTTTCTACCTATTAGTAGGCTTGTGCTCGGTAGATTTTTTTGGGTAAAAATGACCGTTTTGTCCAGCAATTTCCTTCAATTACCCGTACCTTGACCACGATCAACCCGCGTTGATCTTTTTACTCCGCCACCAACCACGGTACTACTATGTCAGAAGAAATGAGAGCCTGCCCTCAATGCCAATCGCCTTACGGTTATCCGATGAGCGACGCGCTTTACGCTTGTCCAGAATGTGGCCACGAATGGAACCCCGAAGAACTAGCAGCGACAGATACGCCCACCGTTTTAGATGCCAACGGCAATCCGCTAGCCAACGGAGATTCGGTGTTGGTTATTAAAAACCTACCTGTAAAAGGAGCGCCTAAGCCCATCAAGGCAGGAACGAAGGTGAAAAATATTCGCTTGGTAGAGGGCGACCACAACATCAGTTGTAAAATCAATGGCTTTGGGTCGATGGCCTTGAAGTCTGAATTTGTTAAAAAAGCTTAGTTGCACTACCCTATTTGGAAGGGCTGTTGAAATTTATTGTTGTGGCTATAAATCCCCCCGTTTCGATCCACCTGAGCGATTGAAATGGGGGTGTTTTTTGTAGAAATAGGAGGCATAGAATGGATTATTTAACTAGTTGTTAGCAATGTCCTTTATTTTTTGTATGTTGATAATAAGGTTGTTGTAAGCCTTGTTTGGCGGTTGCTAACATGAACCCAACGTAGGGCACGCGCTGGCTGGCTAACAACGATACGGCCTGTTTTCTCAACATTCTTATTCACTTTCCCCATACTTTACAACATGAAAACCTTCTTAACTTTTTACATTGCTTTGCTGTCAACTATTGCCTATGCACAGCCTTATTCTGGAACCATCTTTATTGATCCAGACATCATCACATCTTCCGATCCTTCTGCCATACAAAGCACCACCTACGCTGGGCGAAATTGGGCTTGGGTGTTTGACAGACGCACCAACAACTGGGGCTGGATTTACGCTTATTCCTTCAACGTTGTTTGGGACGATGGTATTACTAGCGTAGCGCAAGTGAATCCCGAATTTGGCTCGACCTCGGCGGCGATGGTACAAGCGCAAAAATACGCCTTTCACATTGGGCAATTGCCCGCCTGTTTGAGGGTGGATGTAGACGAAATTTGGATTCACAAAGGCACGCAGCCCTTTGGAGGTGGCAACAACTCAATTTTAATTCATACGGGTCAATCGGCTGTTTATGAGAGCAGTGGCATCTTGGAAGAAACCTTAGTACACGAAGCCACCCACACCTCTTTGGACGCTGCCCACGCGGCTTCATCGGGCTGGCTGAATGCTCAAAACCAAGACAACAGCTACATTTCTACTTACGCCCAAAGCAATCCTACCACTGAAGACGTGGCCGAAAGTTTTTTGACGTGGCTGGCCGTACGCTACCGCAGACCTGTTATTTCTTACTACGATTACATCACCATCGCCTCCACCATTCCCAACCGATTGAGCTATTTTGATGCACAGAATTTTAACCTGTACCCGTTCCACAGCAATTCATTTAGCAAAGCGGCAGTGTCAGCAACCAACGTTTATCCAAATCCTGCCAGAGATGTACTGCACATCCAAGGAGATGATTTTACGCCCAACCAAGTACGGATTTACAACCTATTGGGACAAGACCTTACCAACCAAACGACCTACAGCAACCAGCAACTCAACATTTCTAACTTACCTGCTGGGTATTATATTCTAAAAACGGATACTTTTACAAAAAGAATTTGTAAAATCGGGGGCGATGCGCCTAGTGCTACTGCCTACTAAACGGCACAAAGTAACCAACAAAGTAATTACTAAGCGTCCGCTTTTACGAAGCGAGCGCTTAGTTTTTTTATTGGCATCAAAGCGAACTACACTTGAATAATTTTGCCTTTCAACTAAACATCCTACGTCAACATTGGGTCAAAGACGACGGGAAAGATGATCCCGACGATCTTTGTTCGCATGGAGCCGTTTACCTAAAAATTGGCAACGAAGTTCTAGCCGATGCGGCGACGGGTTCTTGGACGTTGTGCAATACCGCGTTGTATTTGATGCGCAGCTTGCGCGAAAATCATGCACTAAGCGACTACGTGAACCGACTCCTTCCCTGCTGTGGACATTTTTTTATAGCCGATGAGCAGGTTGATGATTTTGTTATTCTAACAGGTTGCCCTACAGGTATAGATTGGACCATTCAACATTTGGAAAACGGCCAAGTCCTACACCGCGCCGAGTCTGGCGAGGAAGGAGTTGTTCAGCATGCGGCTTATAAAAAGTTGGTGCTAGATTTTGCCGACGCAGTGGAGGAGTTTTACAAACAAAGCCACCCTAAAAATATACCCGCCGATGAATTTCAGCGCCAGGGCTATGCTGCCTTCTGGAAGGAGCGGCGAAAATTGCGGGCGATCAATCGCGCTAGTCTTTGATAAACTTGCTGCTGTCGCGGGCAGGTGTTGGCTTGGTTTTTATCACAATACCTTGCCCACACCCAACCCCAAAAGGGCAGTCCTCGTTGTATGAAGTAGAGGCAAACCACCACCTCTTTAATTCACCTAAACCAAAAACAATGACGAAGCGAACACCATTAACGGTACTCCTTGCCCTAATAATCGCCTTTGCACTAACCGCTTGCCAAAAAGACCGCCTGTATGTACAGCAATCCCCCACAGAGTGCACTGGATGTCGTGCTTCAAGACGGAAGCCAAACCACAACTAGACGATTGCATGTGGTAATGGATGAGCAGTTGCGGGTAGGGAGCTTTCGCTAAATGGTTGCTCCTTCAATGGAACTAGTTGAACCTTCTTAGGATTGATTGATCAGCTGTTCGCTAAGAAGTTGTTTAAGAAACGGCCTGCACAAGAATTTAATACAGTGTAACAAAAGAAAGCGAGCCTTTTTTCCCGAACAAGTGCGGGACATAGC
>CAYUZF010000070.1:19848-22927 GCA_964449615.1 uncultured Aureispira sp. | reverse complement strand
CCCTTGCTTTGTTGAGCGGGGGCGGTTGGTGTGATGCCCTTGCTGGGTGGTGTTTCTAGCATAGCGATGGGCGTTGTCTCGGCGGCGATTGGTGGCTGGGGGGCATCCTCCCATAGGCACCCGCGCAACCACAATAAGGCTAGTGCTACTAGACCTACTTGTACTGCTTTTTTGCGCCAGTACAGCCAGCGGCTGCGATTTTCCAACGCTTGGCGTATGCTTTTCCAAACGCTTTCTATTTGAAGTTGCTCTTCGATATCGTCCCAAACGGCGACTGGTACCACGGGAGCGGCTTGTTCTTCAAAACTCGCTTTGATTTTATTTTGATCCAACTGCGTGGCAATGTTATTCCAAAGGTGGGTTGGGGGCAAGTCGGGTATGTCCTGCCCTTCAAACGCTTCTTGAATGCTTTGGGTAGACTCTGTAGGAGCGGGCGCCTGCAGTTCTTGAGCAATGCTATCCCACAACTGCTCTGGCAAGGGGTTAGCTTGGGCTTCCTGTTCGGCAGCTTGTTCAAAAATTTGGCTTAATTTGTTAGGTCGAGTTTTATCCATGTAGCGTGTTTATAGCGGTTTGCAACATTTTTTTGGCGCGACTAAACTGGGATTTGGAAGTTCCCTCCGTGATGCCCAACAACTGGGCAATTTCTTTGTGTTTGTAGCCTTCGATCGCATAAAGTTTAAGCACTTGTTGTGCTTTTTTGGGTAGGCCGTTGACTAGTTTTATTATATCATTGGCTTCTAACTGACCCACTATGCTGTCAATAGAGGCATCAACTTGTCCATTTTCTGCCATTGGTACCACTACCTGGTGATCGCGTTGCCGTTTGTTATAAGCGTTGATCGCCGTATGCACCACTGTGCGGCGAATCCAGCCGCGCAGAGAACCTTCAAAACGAAATTTGTGGACATTTTTAAACACCTTGATGAAGCTCTCTTGTAAAATATCGGCAGCATCGGCGTTGTTACTAGAATACATCAAAGCCACTTTGTACATATCGGTCGCGTATTTGCGGTATAGGAGTTCCTGATAGGGGCGCTCATCTGCAATGCAGCGCTCTATTAGCTCTCTTTCCGATAAGTCGTTTTTGTTGGCTATATCCATAAACTATTGTCAGACTATAAAGTAGCGGTTAGGGTTGTTCCGAGTGCCTCGTCAAGTACCTGAAACATATTGCTGTTGCTGGTCTGGTCGATGCGCATAAAGAGCCCCTGCGGTTCTAAGGTACAATGGGCTTGCTCCAGTTTAATTTCGGTCACTTCCCTGAACCATAATTTTGGCTGAATGGTAAATGTGACTGTTTTGGGTGTTTCTGCTAAAGTAAAATTGGGCTGGTTATTTGTAGTTAGAACGTGTTTTTGAAATGCTCTGCTGCTTTTCCAAGCAATATTTACTAGGGCGTTGTTGTTGGACTGTGCAAAACCGTAAGTACCCTGTACCAGCAATGTAGCTTCTTGCCCTCCTTCTAAGGTCTTAAATGTGACTTCCAACAATTCGTATTCGCCTTGCGGCAAATCAAAAAGTAGTTCCTCAGAATTATTATTTACACCAAAGTCGTAGTGTAGTCCATTGGGAAACGTTCTTCGGAAAGAAAAAGCTTCGCCTTCTACACGCTGCCCTGAGAGTTCTATTTCTGATAAAACAAGGTGCCCGCTGGTAAGTGCTAAACGGTCAGATCCTCCTACTCCCGCACTGTTGAGTGCAAAATGTACCTTAACAGACGTTGGATTTTTAAGAACATCGTCCTTAGCACAACCGCTTGCAATAAATAAAATAAGGGTCGCCCACAGTAGCAGGGGTATATTTCTACGCATAAATTCTTTTTTATTTTGGTACCCTATGAAACTATTTAAAATTGAGGCTCCTCGATGTAAAAAGGAGCAGACCAATCAAATTGGCGTTGTTTTTTGCTAGGCGCTTTTCTGGGGGTAAATAAATAGCGCACCCCCATATAGGCACCTATGTTGACAATTCGAGCAGAGGGCAATACGTTTGGTTGGGTTCCAGTCACGAAGTTGTTCAGCCCTATGTTACTCATAAGACCATAGTCAAGTACAAAACGTTGCATTTGGTGCAAATTTCCTATCGCAAAGCCCGCACTCCAATTGACGTTTTTGTACCAATTGGGCGTCTGTATAGAACGTTGATTGATGCGTGTATCAGATTGAGCCAGCAAGCCCATGCCTATATTCAACCGAGCATAGATGCGAGCAGGCACCTCTTCTAACCCATTGTAACGCAATAAAATACGCTGATAACCTAACGTTACATCTACAAAAGATAAGCTCATAGCAATTTCCTCATAAGGCTTGTTCGGGGCTTGTTTTCCCCAACACTGTATGCTGGTAGAATACGGATAAGCCCCCGCTACAAAAGCGTCGTTTTTACTCCAATAATATTGAAAGTTAACGCCTGCCGCACCTGTTGGACAAAGTAGAATCTTTTTGTTGGCAGCTTCTAAAGGCTGATTTTTTAGCAACATGGACGTTCCCAAACGCCCTTCTATCCCCAACTCAAAGTGCACTTTTTTACCTCTAATAGCTGGACGCACTTCGCGAAAATCTCCTTCTTGTAATCGAGTAATCGCCTCATCTGAAATATAATTTCTTCCATAACGCCGTTGCTGTTGGTCAATTAAATGGATGGTAAAATCGGCAGTGCTTGGAAGGGTGGTTCCCAACATTTTGCTTCCGATAGCATCTAAGCTATGCAGTTCCTTAAAACGCGGGGCAGCCGATAAATTGGTAGGCGCTGACTCGGTGGTGTTTTGTTTAGTGTCCTTTTCAATGGTTGTTGTTGCGGTTCTATTTTTAGTCGCTGTGTTGGTAGTGGCTTCAGCAGGGGTGTTTTTAGAAACAATACCCTTAACAGAGGATGTTGCGTCTGCCTGTCTATTGGCTCTATTGGCCGCTGTTTTTTGTAGCTTTTTTGACAATTTGTATTTTTCAGCTGACCGTGTGGGGGCATTGAAAGACGGTTGCGCAGTTGTATTTTCTACTGCTGGTAGCTCCGTTGCCCCGAAGGCATACGCAACAGGTCCTTGCTCCTGATTGGTAGAATGTTTCTGTTGTATGCTTAA
>CAYUZF010000070.1:16213-19838 GCA_964449615.1 uncultured Aureispira sp. | reverse complement strand
TTGTTGGTGTTTTTATCGAAGCCACCGCCTCAATACGCTTCTTTTGTTCGGTATGGTGTTTTGCACTAAAATCAGCGTATAGTAGTGCGTCTTGTTGTTGATTAAAAACGCTCCAACCAAGTCCCAATAGCAACGATACAGCCACCGCTCCGCGTTTGTCCCACAAGCGCTGTCCTAAACGCAGGGTACTTGCCCACCAAGCAGCAACTGGATACAGTCGCTGCCACAAGCTCTTTTCTATCGCTGAACTAGGTACTTCGCCCGCATAAACCGTTTCAAAACTTTCTTTGATGCAGCTGAAACGGTCTGCCGTATCGGCCAACACAGCCTCTGTTTCCATGCGCGCTACCAAATCGTCCCAAGAGAACAAAGGCACTACAATGGCGCTGTATTTGCGCTCAAAACTATTTTTGATACGGCTGTAGTTGGCGGGTTCTTCCTTAGGTTCCTCCTCTACAGGCTTGTCCACCCGCTCCGACAATTCCTGCCAAAGTGATTGCGGCGGCTGTTGCTCTCCGAAGGCGGCCAAAAAACTATCTTTGATACTGCTAAATTCAGTTGGTGCATCGGTTTGCAGCTGCGCTTCCAAATCTTGTTCTATGGTATCCCATAAAAACTTCGGGGGTTCTTGCTCTTCGAAAACAGCCACAAAGCCCGCTTTAATTACCGAAAAATCAGCAACTTGAGCAGTGTGTTCGGCATCGGTTTCGTCGATGTCTAACTCGGTTGGTTCGGCTGCATCGCTGGCATCCAACGCCCCTGCAATGTCCTCCCAAAGGGGCGGCAAGTCGTTTGGCGGGGGTTTGCTGTGCAATCCATCCAAGTCGTCGTGTTGATTCTTGTTATCCATGAATTGCTTTTACGGCTTTCTGCAATAATTTTTTAGCTCTGTTCAATTGCGATTTGGAAGTTCCCACAGAAATATCCAGCATGTCCGCAATTTCTTGATGTTTATAGCCTTCTATGGCATACAGTTTTAATACTTGTTGCGCTTTTTTGGGCAATTGGTTGACCAATTTTACAATCTCATTCGGATCTAAATCTTCGGCGATTTCGTTGACCGAAAAATCGGCGTAACCACTTTCGGGCATAGCGACTACCAGTTTGGTTTCGCGCTGCTTTTTCTTATAGGCATTAATCGCCGTAAAAACAACTGTGCGACGAATCCACGCCCCTAAAGCGCCTTTGAATTTGAACGTGTGAATTTTTTTAAACACCTTGATAAAACTCTCCTGTAAAATATCTGAAGCATCGGCTTCGTTCTTGGCATACATCAAACATACCTGGTACATTTCTGTACCATAGCGGTAATAAAGTTGTTCTTGGTAACGACGCTTTTTCTCTACGCAACCTTCTACTAATTCTCGCTCAGATAATTCTGCTAAAACAACCGTTTTCATATACTTTTTAACATTTTGAAGCTGCCAAAGTAGTGGCATGGGACGACTAAAAAATAATGTTGTCTGAAGATATTTCGCTGTGTTAGGGGTTAAGAGTTGTCTTCAGAACAGGATCAATAACAAAATAATAAAAATAAGCTAACTCTATTTCATTTGAATAGATAAAACTAAGGCTACTTCCAATTTAATTTCCGTTTTACACCTAATTAGAGGCACCTGATTATCAGCTGCTTATTCTACTTCTATTTTATTTGCTTATTTCTTATAGACGCCTTCCAATGGCATTTAGTTGCTTGTTGTATATATTTTGTTTTTTCCAACAATAGCTACTAGCAACCGTTTAAGATTGGTTTTGGATGGGCTTTACCAACCATTTTTTGAGTTGTTGAGAAGCTAAAAGCGGGGCAATAGTGGCTTGAATAGTAGCATGCATAGCCGCTAGAATGCGTTTTTTTGCAAAATGTTGATGCACCACTAAGCTAATTTCGCGGGCGGGTTGTGGAGCCGCTATGGGGTGTAAGTAAGCGAGATCCTCCTGCGGCAAATCCAGCGTGGCCAAGTACGGCAACAGCGTAACAGCGTGGTTTATACGCACAAATTTCATCAACGTATCAATGGTGCCCGATTTGTATTCTAAATTCAGATTGTCGTTGCGTTGGTTGTGCAGATTGCAAATGGTTTCTACTTGCGTACGCAAACAATGCCCTTCGTTGAGCAGCCAAAGCCGATTGCAGTCGATTTCCTGTACTTTTGCGTATTTTCTAGTACGTTTTTTAGACTTATCAAACAACAAAAAAGGCTCGCTGTACAAAGGACGTTCGAGCAAACTTCCGTGCTTCAAAGGCGTAGAGAGAATTCCAATGTCTAGGTTTCTACTCTCCAATCCTTTTATAATGTTCTCCGTTGTTACTTCGCTGATGACAAACTTTAAATTGGGATGTTTTTGTACAAAGTCACTTAAGAAAAGTGGCAATAGATAAGGCGCTACGGTAGGAATCACACCGATATTGATTTTTCCGTGTGACTCGCCTTTTAATCCCCTGACTACTTCGTCCAAATTATCCAGTTCTTTGTGGATGATCGTCAATTGTTTCAGAATTGCTTTTCCCTCTTTGGTCGTAGTTATTGGCTTTCGCTTGCGGTTGAATAGTTGTACGCCTAGTTCATCCTCTAAACGGGCGACCATAGTACTCAACGTAGATTGGGTAATAAAACACCGCTCTGCTGCTTTTCCAAAACTCTGTAACTCGGCTACGGCTATGACGTATTTGATTTGTTGTATGTTCATCTACATTGTCAATACTAAGGTTGAAAATATCGTTTTCATCAATCAAATATAAAGCCTACCTTTGACATCAACTAACAAAAGGAAGCCTATTATTCCTTTCTCAGCAAAATACACTACCAATTTATAAACAACAAACAGTAAATTATGGATGACAGCAATAAGGTTTGGAGCATTAACGAAGAGAACAATGGCAAATGTCCTTTTTCGGGAGGTTCCATGAAAAAAACCGCAGGAGAAGGCACTAGAAACCGCGACTGGTGGCCCAATAGTTTAAAATTGAACATCCTTCGCCAAAATTCAAAACTCTCTGATCCTATGGGAGAAGATTTTGATTATGCAGAAGCGTTCAAGAGTTTGGACTACGATGCGTTAAAAAAAGATTTGAACGACTTGATGACGGATTCTCAAGAATGGTGGCCTGCTGATTACGGGCATTATGGGCCGTTTTTCATTAGAATGGCTTGGCACAGCGCGGGTACTTACCGCATTGGTGATGGCCGTGGTGGCTCTGGCTCTGGGCAGCAGCGTTTTGCGCCGTTGAACAGTTGGCCTGACAACGGTAACTTGGACAAAGCGCGTTTGTTGCTTTGGCCCATCAAACAAAAATACGGCAAGAAAATTTCTTGGGCGGATTTAATGATCTTAGCGTGCAACGTTGCCATTGAGTCTATGGGATTGCCGACATTTGGTTTTGCAGGAGGCCGCGCCGATGTTTGGGAACCCGAAGAAGATGTTTATTGGGGTTCTGAAGACGAATGGTTGGGTTGGAAAGAGCGCTATTCTGAAGACAACGAACTAGAGGCGCCTTTGGGAGCTGCACACATGGGTTTGATTTACGTTAATCCAGAGGGCCCTAAAGGCAAACCTGACCCAATGGGATCTGCGCACGACATTAGAGAGACGTTTGGCCGTATGGCTATGAACGATGAGGAAACGG
>CAYUZF010000070.1:7589-16203 GCA_964449615.1 uncultured Aureispira sp. | reverse complement strand
TGGAAAAGCACACGGCGCCGCTGACCCCGATGAGTATGTAGATGTTGAACCCGCAGGTGCTGGCCTTGAGTTGCAAAGTATGGGTTGGAAAAACTCGTATGGTACAGGCGTATTGAACGATACCATTACCAGTGGATTGGAAGGCCCTTGGACGCCCAATCCTACACAGTGGGACCACGATTATTTTGATGTACTGCTCAACTACGAGTGGGAATTGACCAAAAGCCCTGCTGGCGCTTACCAGTGGAAACCTACGGATGCGTCTAATGCTAAAACAGCGCCTACTGCTGGCGATGCCAACAAACGCCAAACCTTGATGATGAGTACCGCAGATATCGCTCTAAAAACTGATCCTGCTTACTTAAAAATCTCTCAACATTTCCACAAAAACCCCAAAGCATTTGAAGATGCGTTTGCACGGGCTTGGTTCAAATTGACCCACCGCGATATGGGGCCTGCTTCGCTCTACTTGGGGCCTGAAGCACCTAAAGAAGAATTGATTTGGCAAGATCCTATTCCAACTGCCGATTACGCCACCATTAGCGAAGCTGATGTTGCTGATTTGAAAGACAAATTGTTGAATGCTGGGTTGTCTACGTCTCAACTGGTCTTTACCGCTTGGTCAGCAGCTTCTACTTTCCGTAGCTCCGACAAGCGCGGTGGTGCGAATGGTGGTCGTTTGCGCTTGGCGCCTCAAAAAGATTGGGAGGTGAACCGTCCTGAAGAGTTGAACAATACGTTGGCTAAATTGAAAGAAATTCAAAACACTTTCAACCACAACCAATCGGGCAAAGCGGTTTCTATCGCTGATTTGATTGTCTTGGGTGGTTGTGCTGGCATCGAAAAAGCTGCCAAAGATGCTGGTCATGACATCACGGTTCCTTTTACCCCTGGCCGCACCGATGCTTCTTTGGAGCAAACCGATGTAGAATCGTTTAAAGCATTGCGCCCTGCTGCCGATGGTTTCCGCAACTACTACCGTCCTGTACACAAAGCGATGGCCGAAGAAATGTTGATTGACCGCGCTCAGTTGATGACTTTAACTGCTCCTGAAATGACGGTGTTGATTGGTGGTTTGCGTACGATCAACATCAACTACGATGGTTCTAAGCACGGTGTTTTCACCGATAAGCCTGGTACTCTAAGCAATGATTTCTTTGTGAATTTGTTGGACTTGGGAACTACTTGGAAAGCGACTTCCGAAGAAGATTATATTTTTGAAGGGCGCGACCGCAAAACGGGCGAAGTGAAATGGACAGGCACCCGTGTGGATCTTATTTTTGGTTCTAATTCAGAATTGCGTGCCTTAGCAGAGGTCTATGGCTGCTCGGATTCAGAAGACAAATTCGTCCGCGATTTTGTAGCTGCGTGGGACAAAGTGATGAACCTAGACCGTTTTGATTTGGCTTAGATTCATCCGTTTCTTTTATTGATATTGAAGTCCTTCCGAAAAATCGGAAGGGCTTTTTTTGTGGGGGGCGGATGCTATCTACCCTTATGTTTTTTTTGGGGGGGGATGTAACTTTTTGTTGGGTTCGTGGCACTTACTAATACAAGCGCTGGTTTTTAGTTTTTGTTTTTGCGCTATTCTTCTTTTAATAGATGCTATGACTGCCCAAGAGAAACAACATTACTTTCTGACGCTGTACGAGCCCAACCACTCGAAATTGTTGCGCTATTGCGAATCAATTCTACGGGATAAGGTAGAGGCGCAGGACGTTGTGAGTGATACGGTGTTGTTGGCTTATGAGCAGTTGGATAAATTAAAAAAGGAAGCTTCGTTTGTGTATTTTTTATTTGGAATTGCGCGCAATTTGATTCGCCGTCTGCAGCGGCGCAAGAAATTTTGGGGGTTGTTTAATGCGGAGCAGGCTCAACAATTGCCCGCCCCAACCGCTAAACCCCTTAACGACGATGTTCAATTGCTGTACCAAGCGCTTGATCGTTTGCCCCTTGCACAAAAGGAAGCTCTGATTTTATTTGAATTATCGGGGTACTCGCTCAAAGAAACTGCTCAAATTCAGGGCTGTAGTCTTTCGGCAGTCAAAGCACGGGTAGCACGCGGACGCCTGCGACTCAGCAAAATTTTATCACCAAACAGCCTCTTAGCGTATGAATAAGCCATTAGACGATTTGTGGGAGCAGGCTCGTGCCCAATTAAAGGCCGACCTACCTTTTCAGGAAGTAGAAGCCCTTGTTCAGCGCGCGGCGACGGCTGCACCGAGTTCTTCTTGGGGTAAGCTGTGGAAAACAATTATTACAAGCATGGGTATTCTAATAGTTACAACAACTCTATTATTGATTGCACCTCCCAAAACACCAATCTCTACGCCTTCTTTATTAAGCCCTTTGCATCAACCGCTTAAATCTACTGTTTATTTTGAAGAACCTGCGGGGTATACCGTGCCGTATTTTTCGGAGCAACTGGCGCCGCTGGAACAAGATTCTACGCCGCCACTACCGCCTGTGCCACCAACTGCACCCGCTGCGTTGCCAACGCTTCCTGTAGCACCACTTCCGCCTGTGCCACCTGCCCCCTTTTTGCTGGATTCTTTGGGCCCTAAAAAGACCTTTACCGAATACAGTTTAGAAATTCGCAAAGACAATTCGGAACGAGAACTAAAGGCTTTGCAACAAGAATTACAGCGCTACGGGATTCAACTGCACATTCAACAGTTGAGCTACCACCCTGATCAAACCATCAAGCGCTTTAAAGGTCGTTTTGAGACGGACAGTTTGTTTTGCAGCACACAACTGCAAGAGCATGAGTTCGATATACAAGGCGCTTTTAAGAGTATGCAGTTTACGTTTCGGGTGGCTGATGAGAAGGAGTTGAAGTATTTAAAAATTCAGTCAGATGATTTTGAACAGACCATAGAGTGTTACGACGATCAAGTTCTTACCAACCAGGTACAGGCCGAACGAGCCGCGGTTGCCGCACAGCAAGCAGCCCGTTTAGCTCAACGCGAAATGGAACGCGCTACCGCTTCTATGCACAGAGCGCATGCCGCTGCGGCACGCTCTCGGGCTAATATTCTACGCCTCAAAGCAGACAGCATACGCCTGACGAGCCGCCAAGAGTTCTTCGAAAACATTCCCGATAAAGAAGCATGGTTTCGAAATCACCTTTTTTCTGATTCTACCAAAAACATGGAACTCTATTTTGGAAACATGGAAGCCCAACTAGAATTGATGGAACAACTGGCCGAAAAAAACTGGTGGCAACAAGACAGTTTTTTGCTCAAAAGCCACCTGTTGGATTACTCCGACGAATTGCGGTTTCAGCTAAAAAATATGCGGTTGGATTTGGAACGCGATATAGAAAGCGAGGTGAAAGAAGCACTTAACAACATTCGTACAATCGGCATAGAGAGCGAGGTGGAAAGGGCACTTAAAAGCGTTAAGGAAGCTGATCTAAAAGTAGAAGCGTTGATCAATGCACAAAAAAACCTTAACGTCGATGCGGCTACCCTACAACAAGAAGCCAGGGCATTGGAACAAGAGGCAGCAAGATTGAAGCAGGCAGCCAAAGAACTAAAGAGGGAAGCCAAACGCAGAGCAAAAGCGCAGCGCGCTGAATAAGGAGAAAAATCAGGTGAGGGTGGCGAGAAGAAGCGCTGGTATGCGTCGCTACGCTGCTACAAACACAGTTGCTTTAATTGCCAATAATTGCCCACAAATACATTACCGTCTACATTCCCGTTGATGCCTGGCAACTGCATTTGATCGCTGTACTGCCAAAACCGCCAGTGGAGTTTAGTGGGTGGTTGACGGCGGCTGTAGCGGGCGATCCAAACCAAATGAGCGGGAAAGGCCTCGCGCAGATGGCGGCGGTACAAATCCAGTGAAGCGTAGATGATTGGTTGAATGCCGTAGTGTTTTTCCACTTCTTCTAACCAAATTCCGACTTGTTCTAGTAGGATTGCTTTGTCAACTTTACTGACGTTCTCAATGTCTAATACAGGAGGTAAATCGCCTGGACGCAACGGTACGGTTTTGATAAAATGACGGGCTTGCCACAACGCGCTTTTATAAGGCAAATAAAAATGATACGCGCCGCGAATAACCCCCGCTTCTTTGGCCGCCACCCAATTCTGATCAAAATAGGGATCTCGATAACTCGTTCCTTCGGTGGCTTTTATAAATGCAAATTGTACATTTCCTTCCTGCTGCAACTGCTTCCAATTGACCGTGCGTTGGTACCGCGATACGTCTACGCCCTGTACCTTGTAGTGCCGCGCATCGTGCCGCAAAACCAAACTGGCTAAAAACACCAGCACCAAATAAATAGGATACCAATGAAAACGCAGATTGATGCGGTGCCAAGCGTGCAGCAGCGACCTGAAATTGGAGGCCATAAATAAGTCTATAAGTCTATTAATTATGGGGAAAGATCGGAAGCAACTCTTCTATTGGGGTTGTTCCATAATAACATCTTGGCCAACAGACCCCCGCTCCTCTTTGCCTTCTACTTTGCGTACAATTAAACGCGTTCCTTTATCATAAAAGAAATACGACCACGCCCAATTGACAAAGACGATCAACTTGGAGCGAAAATCTACCAGCAACATCAAATGTACAAACATCCATGCAAACCAAGCCAATAAGCCGCTAAAGGTAAATTTTTTGGCATCGACTACTGCTAGGTGGCGGCCTACGGTTGCCATGGTGCCTCGATCGGTATAGCTGAAGGCACGCATGTCTTTTTTTCGGGCAAGGCGGTTGAGGTTTTTGGCCAAGTGTACGCCTTGTTGCACTGCTACGGAGGCCAACATGGGATAGCCTTCGGGCGCTTCTTCGGTTACTACTTGTGCGACATCGCCCAAGGCGTAGACCTCTTCGTAACCTTTGACTTGGAATTTGTCGTTGGTAATAATACGGTTGCCACTGGCCTTATCGGCATTGAGTCCCAAACTGGGCGCCCCCTTCACCCCTGCCGTCCAAATTAGTGTTTTGGTGTGGTAGGTTTCTTTATTGGTGTATACAAAATCGCCATCGTAATCCTTAGCGCGCACGCCCAACCAGATATTCACGTCCAATTTTCGCAAGAAACGCTCAGAATCTGCCGAAGCTTTTTCGCTCATGCCAGGCAGCAAACGATCGCCTGCCTGAAGAATGTGGATTTGCATACGGCGAATGTCCAAATCGGGGTAATCTTTGGGTAAGATGTAGCGTTTGAGTTCGGCTAGTGCGCCCGCCAACTCTACCCCTGTGGCTCCTCCTCCTACAATGACAAAATTCATGAGGGCATCGCGCTCCTGCATATCGTCGGCGTTGATGGCGCGTTCAAAGTTTTGCAACACCACCGAGCGCAAATTTAAGGCTTCGACCAGCGTTTTCATGGGCATGGAGTACTTTTCCACCTTTTCTAGGCCAAAAAAATTGGTGACGGCTCCTGTAGCCATAATCAAATAATCGTAATCCAATTCTCCAATAGACGTATACACCGTTTTTTTGTCCGTATCCACTCGATTCACCACCGCCATTCTATAGTAGAAATTGTCCTTGCGCATGAATACTTTTCGAATGGGATATACGATAGAATCAGGCTCTAATCCCGATGTTGCCACTTGGTACATTAGGGGTTGAAACGTGTGGTAATTGTTTTTATCAAATAAGACGACTTGGTAAAAGTCTGTATTGATGTTTTTGACGAATTTAAGGCCAGCAAAGCCGCAGCCAATGATGACGATTCGAGGGAGGTCACGGTGTGGTACATTCATAAGAAAAGTTGTACGTTAGAAGCCGCAAAAAACGCAGGGCGTTACGGCGTGGATAGTATTTAAACTAACCCGTTTTTCTACTTTATAGTTTATTAGAAAGCTACTAATTGTAGTTTTTATTGCCCTGCAAACCAAGCTTTTTACAACTGCGCTTCTATTTCACTTGTACGAGCAGTGTTTCGAGCTGCTGCAATTGCTCATTGCCCGAACAACGACATTGGATGTGGTGAAAGATGTACCAATCGCCCGATTGCGCTTGTTGAAGGAGTACACGGGTGGCGGGTTCGAAGCGGGCACCTTCGTTGTGGCTGCTGCTGCTCGGCCCTTCGGTACTGGCGCGCAAGACGTCGAAGCGAATGATTTTGCAATAGCCGTTGACCTCTAAATTAACGAGAGGCGCGGTTAAGCCTGGTTGAGCTTTTAATTCTCCTATTCCTATCTTTGTATCTGAGTAGGCAACGTGTTTCCCTAGACATGCTTGGGCGGGTAGAGGGCGCACCCGAATGGATTTACTAACGGTCGTATCGCCCAAATCAACGGCTATTTCTACGCTGGTGGCCTGCGTTGGACGCACAAAAAAAGAACCGTAATACTCCCCCACTTCTAAGGGTACAAAACTGTCTAATTTTGTGCCTGTACTTACCCAAGCTCTAGCCGTTACCTGACCCAATGCCACCGCGCTGTCTTGCTGTGCTACTACCCTGAAACTGTTGTTCACGCCTAAGTAAAAATAGGGTTTGATGAATCCTTCTATGGCGATTTTGGGAGCGGTTTGGGCTTGGCTTTGGGTGGTCATTGCTAGCATAGTGGCCAACAATGTGTATGGAATAAAGCGGAACATAAAACGTTTATTTTTGTAATAGAATAAGAGACCATCGGGGGTGTAATTCTTGGTATAAACGTCGTTTTGGGGGTTGGTTACATTTTTTTAAAAAGACTGTACCCCTCGAATCCTTAATAAAGTATTGTAGGGTTCTGTTTTTATAATTTCGTAGGTTTCTGTATTTCCTATAATACCCAAATACAGTTCCTCAGGCGCCTCCCCTTTGTGCAGTGTGTCTTGAGCTACCCAAATATCTTTTGTTCCCCATCGAAAACTATACAACAAATCTATACCAAAGGCTCGTTTTGGCATAAATTCAGAAAATTCAGAACAAAAATCCAAGGGTATTGCTCTATACAACGGTGCTGTAGTTTCTTCAGCTTCTTTATAAGAACCGAAAATAATTTTTTGATGGTAATCGACCATTTTTCCTACTACTGGAATACCGCTGTGCGATTCTAAGGCATTAACCATCAATTTGTCAGGAAATTTAGGTGGATAATGGAGCACGATAGGTGCGGCCTGTAAAGCATCTTTATTCTCAAAACAGCACAACAATAAAGGAAAATCGGGATAGGTATTTATAAAAAAATCTAATAGACCTGTTGATAAAGCGGGTCGTTTATTTTTAGGAATCTGTTGTAATACTTGTTCTAGTGCTTCTTTGTTAACAGTGTTTAGGATAGCAATGTGATAAACCCCAAGTTTCACTATATAATTTTCTCGTTCATTCCCGCCATCCATCCAATCTCCTCTATTAGGCAATACAGGATCAATGATATCGTACAAATCAGTTAGAAAGTTGGGTTCCGTGCTCATATCTAGCAACCATTCTGGTAAGATAGCAGCAGCACTCTGTATAGGTAAAAGCATACAATTCGCTCCTTGTACTAAATTTTGAACGCGGTTTTGATAAGCCAACACATGCCGATAACCATATATAGGATGTTTAACATCCCAAGCACCAACGAACGTATTATCAAGACGCGACCGAGAGTAAGTAATGCACATTTTTATTTATTTTATCACAAAAAACAGCACCCAACTACATCTCCTCCCGCACCGACTCAATCAAAATATCCAAAATTGCGCTTGCTGCCTTCGCAATCACCGTTCCGGGGCCAAAAACGCCCGCGACTCCCGCCTCATACAAATAATCGTAATCTTGTGCGGGAATTACACCACCAGCCACCACCAGAATGTCGGGTCGTCCCGAGTCCTCTAGTGCCTGAATAATTTCTGGAACCAGCGTTTTGTGGCCACCAGCCAACGACGAAACTCCTAAAATATGTACATCGTTTTCAACGGCTTGCTTGGCGGCTTCTTTGGGCGTTTGAAAAAGCGGCCCAATGTCTACATCAAAACCCAAATCTGCAAAACTTGTCGCAATCACTTTGGCGCCTCTGTCGTGGCCGTCTTGACCGAGTTTGGCCACCATAATTCTAGGGCGGCGGCCTTCCAGTTCGGCGAATTGATCGGCGAGTGCTTGTGCATTTTTAAAGTCTTCGTTTTTAGCAATTTCTTTGGAATAAATGCCTGAAATAGCGCGGGTATTGGCTTTGTAACGCCCGTAGATGGTTTCCAGCGCATCGGAAATTTCGCCCAGCGTAGCGCGCAAGCGGGCGGCTTCTACTGCCAGCGCCAATAAATTGCCCTGTTTGTCTTTAGCTGCTTGGGTCAACGCCGCTAACTGCTGTTGTACGGCTTGCTCATCGCGGTTGGCACGGAGCTGTTTCAAGCGCTTGATTTGCGACTCGCGTACCGCTTTGTTGTCCACTTCTAAAATATCCAACGGGTCTTCTTCTTCGCGGCGGAAAACGTTGACGCCAATAATTTGATCTTTTCCGCTGTCGATGCGGGCTTGCTTGCGGGCAGCAGCCTCTTCAATGCGCATTTTGGGCACCCCCGTTTCGATGGCTTTGGCCATACCGCCCAACTCCTCGACTTCTTGCAAATGTTGCCAAGCTTTCTCTACCAGTGCATTGGTCAAATATTCTACGTAATACGAACCCGCCCAGGGGTCAATAGCTTTGGTGACGTTGGTTTCTTTTTGAATGTACAATTGGCT
>CAYUZF010000070.1:7085-7579 GCA_964449615.1 uncultured Aureispira sp. | reverse complement strand
CGTCGGCAACGCTATCGCCTCGTCAAAGGAATTGGTGTGCAGCGACTGTGTGCCACCAAACACGGCGGCCATTGCTTCAATACAGGTGCGCGCTACGTTGTTGAAGGGGTCTTGCTCCGTCAAACTCCACCCCGATGTCTGGCAGTGGGTACGCAGCATTAAGGATTTTACGTTTTGCGGTTCAAAATCTTTGACCAATTTGGCCCAGAGCAAACGCCCTGCCCGCATTTTGGCAATTTCCATAAAATGGTTCATGCCAATCCCCCAGAAAAAAGACAACCGCGGCGCAAACGCATCAATGTCTAAGCCCGCTTGAATACCCGTTTTAATGTACTCCAACCCATCGGCTAAAGTATAGGCCAGTTCCAAATCGGCGGGCGCGCCTGCTTCGTGCATGTGGTAACCACTGATAGAAATGGAGTTGAACTTGGGCATGTGGTTGGCCGTGTATTCAAAAATATCGGCGATGATTTGCATGGAGGCGGCGGGGGGAT
>CAYUZF010000070.1:6048-7046 GCA_964449615.1 uncultured Aureispira sp. | reverse complement strand
AAATGTACGTATTGCGCACCATGAATTCTTTGAGAATATCGTTTTGGATGGTGCCCGCCAAAGCCGCTTGATCTACGCCCTGCTCCTGTGCTGCTACAATATAAAACGCCATAATCGGCAGCACCGCACCGTTCATTGTCATAGATACCGACATTTTATCCAGCGGAATTTGATCGAACAAAATCTTCATGTCTTCCACGCTGTCGATGGCTACGCCTGCTTTTCCTACATCGCCCATTACCCGTTCGTGGTCGGAGTCATAACCGCGGTGCGTTGCCAAATCGAAGGCTACAGACAAGCGACGGTAAAAGGCGTTGCTTTCTTCTGCGGTAGAAAAACCCGCGTATTGGCGGATCGTCCAGGGGCGAATGGCGTACATCCCCCCGTAAGGCCCACCCAAAAACGGTGGCAAACCCGCTGCAAATTCGTGGTGGCGCAAGCCTTCAATATCCTTGGCGGTATAGTGTTGTTGGATGTCTATTTTTTCAGACGTTTCCCACGATTGTTGGTTGGTTTCCGTTGCATGCTTCAATTCGTTGGGCTGTATCTTAGAAAAATCAGGTCGCTTCATACGTTGTATTTGTAGTTTTGAATTACCAAGATAGGGTTTTATTCTGTATCTTTCTAAGAACAAGCTCGGAACAGATTGGTTGGGCGAAGCGACAGTAGGTTTCTACTTGTCGTCTTATTAAAAGCCTTCGTTTTTTAGAACCAACGTTATTCTTTAAATAGGTTTGGCCTCGTTTCCAAGTACTTTGCGCTGTATTTGGAAGGCGTTTGGTCGAATTGGAAGCATTTGATAACCAACCACCGACTCCTCATTTTTAATCTTCCTCATCGCTTATGAAATTACTACTGCTGCTCTCTCTCGTTTGTTTGTCCATGTGGGCGACTGCCCAACTCCCCAAAAACAATGCTTGCGGACAAGCAACGCCCATTCATGTGGTCATTCTAGGCTCTTCTACGGCAGCGGGGAGTGGCCCGAGTGTGCCCGATAG
>CAYUZF010000070.1:0-6038 GCA_964449615.1 uncultured Aureispira sp. | reverse complement strand
ACTTGCAGGGCATCAATGTCCAAAATCAAGTGACCAACTTGGCGCGGGGGGGCACCAACACCTACCAAATTATGCCCTCTTGGTTTGTTCCACCCGCTGGACGTCCTGCCACCGATACCACCCGCAATATAACCAAAGCCCTTTCGTTGCAGCCTGATGCTATTATTATAAACATGCCTTCCAATGACGTAGCGGGCAACATTGCCCTCAACGAACAGCTCTACAACTACCGCGTTATGGTAGCCGCCGCCGATAGTTTGGGCATTCCCGTGTGGGTTTGTACGACCCAACCGCGCAATTTCAGCAGCGCAGCCAAACGCGGTTTACAAGTGGCGGCTCGCGATTCTATTTTAGCAACTTATGGCAGCAAGGCCATTGATTTTTGGACTGGTTTTGCCAGCAGTACCGATTCCATTCTCCCGCTGTACGATTCTGGCGACGGCGTTCACCTCAACGACGCTGCGCATGCTATTTTGATGGCGCGGGTAGCGGGCGAAGCCTTGCCCAATGTTTTAGCCGATACGGCTGCGTCGGAAAATCTTGCGGCACTTGTACTCTACGATCTGCCTTACAATTTGTGTGGGGATACTGCCACTACCGTTCAAGTAATCGTAGGCAATTTGGGAGGGGCGGCCTTATTGACTAATTTTTTAGAAATAGCAATTTTAGACCAAACGACCAACAACAGCAACACGCTTGCACAGGCTATTCCTACCCTGCCCACCTGTGCGCTTGATACGCTTTCTTTTTCTATCAATACAACCGTTGGTGTAGATTATTTATTAAAAGCTTATATTTTTGGTAGTCTTTCCCCCAACGCCAACGACACCACCAATGCGCTGCGCCTTTATACCATTGGTCGCCCTAGTTTACAAGACAATGATGTGCTGCAATGCCGAGGGGACAGCAGTGAGTTGCAGACACAGGGAAGCAGCGCTGTAGATCGGGTTTATTGGTACGACCAAATAAATAGCAATCAACCCATCTATACAGGCAGCAGCTTGCCTATACCGCCGCTGAACAATGATCGAAATTTTTATGCACAAATAGCGCGCGGGCCGTTTTATTTTTTTGAACATTTGTACACCAGCCCCAACAGCAACATCAATTGGAATGGCGTTGCTTTTGATTTGGTTGCCACCACCGATACGCTTTACATTGATAGCTTGACTACTAAACTAGCTACGCTGGGCTTGCAAACGGTGAAGGCCTATTATCGTCGGGGGAGCCATGTGGGTGTTGCAGATTCGGCAGCGGCTTGGACGGTTTGGGACTCGACAGCGGTGCAGGTAGCGGTGGCAGAGGATTTTTACACCTTGAATTTGAACGAGTTGATGATCGCAGCGGGTGATACGGTGGGCGTGTATTTGCATTTAAAAGCCGCCAACGCACGTTTGGGCTACCACGGCACAGGGCGCACCTCGGTTTACTCCGATGGACAATTGAAAATTATTGGTGGTTCTGGGGTATCTCACACTTTTGGAGCCTTGTTCACACCGCGCAATTGGGTAGGTGCCGTACATTACCATTTTGGTTCTAACCCGCTGGGGGTTTGTCGAAGTTCGCGGTTGCCTGTGTTGGTGGAGCTCAGTACGCCTGTTGATTTGGAGCCGGATACTACTTTGGTGTATGGGCAATCTATTACGTTGACGCCTATAGGTAATTATACCAGTTACCAATGGAGCGATGGCAGCACTGGCGCTTCTGTAACGGTGGATTCTAGCTGGGCGCCCGTCAATTTGGCAGCCGTGCAAGTGACCGTGACGGACGTAGAGGGTTGTGTTTCTAGCGATACAATCCAGCTTACTTTTTCTAATTTTACTACGCTTGTCAATCAAGAACTTCATTCTATTCGGCTACAGCCTAATCCTAGTACAGGCCGTATTTGGTTAAAAGGGGAGCGCGATTTTGAACAGGTCATAGAAGTCGTTAATGCACAGGGCGTGGTCGTGTGGCGAGGCAATCGGGCGGCACAACAAACATTGGAGTTGGAGCAGTTACCGAAAGGCTACTATTGGTTGGTCTATTGGGAAGGGCAACAGCGGCGGAGTGTAGGAATTTTATTGCGGTAGCTTTATTTTTGTTAAATTTGTCTATTGACAACAACGCTCACTAATTAGCCTGCTATGAACAGCCATCCTACAGAGGCACAACGCATCCGCCTGTTGACATCGGACGACATTGTGGCGATTATGCAAAAAATTTTGCGGCGCGAGAGCCGCTTGCGCCAACGACACCCTAATTTGCAACTTAAACAGGAGGAACAATTTTGGATGATTGGTTTATCAGAAGATTGGAAATTGTTGTTTGTAGAATCTATGGGTTGGGGGTTGTTGGAGGAGGTTATGAACCACCCTACCGAGGTCTTTTCTTTTGCTTTACAAAAAAAAGCGAGGCATTTGATCTTGTGCCACCACAAATTGGAAGCCTTGTTGCAACCTTCCGCCGTAGAGCGCGATACTACCGATCGCCTGATTCAAGTCGGCAAAATCATCAACACGCCTATTTGGGATCATTTAATTATTTCGGCAGACCAGTACACCAGCTTTAAAGCGGAAGGACTAATGGAAGAACTCGAAGCGCAGAGCAATTACGCCCCTTCGCAGACTATTCAAGAACGTCTTCAACAGCAATTGTTGGCTATTGGCGAAAAAAATGGGCGCTTGGACGTCGCCAAAGAGCTAAAACGTCGGGGCATGCCTGCCGATATTATCGCAGAAATCACTAAATTGAGCATTCAGGAAATCAATGATTTAGAAGTTTGACAATCTTTATTCCCTCTCCTTATAAGAACGCCTACTTTCTTTTACCATCACCTTATCAACTACTACATGAGATTTGTTATTATCGGATGTTTTTGCTGTTTACTCGGCCTTAGCACTGCGGCACAAACGCCCCAAGAAGCCCTAGCTGGACGCTGGGAAGACGATGCCTCTACCAGTGGCAACTCCTATCAATTTGTGTTGAACGAGCAACATTTGGCATTTTTAAAGGTACCGCAAGCCAAGCTTTTGGAGCCACTGGCTATGCCCTACAAAAAACTACACAGCTACCAATGGTTGGATGGCAAGCACCTGCGGTATGCCAAATTGCCCAACAAAGATCCGCTGCGCGCCAAGCACAACCCGCCCATGCACGCCCTTTTGCGCGTTGATTCTATTGTTAAGGATTTGCTGTACCTTACTCTTTCGGACGGAAGTTGGTTGGAAAAAGACTTGGATTCTATTCTGGTGGCGGATAAGGACGTTAACTGGAAGCGCTTATTCAGCGACCGCAAGGTGCGTTATCGCCGTCTCAATTTGGCCAAGCAACGCAACCGCGCCCGTTTTCTGGGCCTTTGGGAAGACCGCTCTTCTAGCGATTCTGTCTCGCTGCAGTTGTATGTAGAAAAGGGAATTATGGGGTTCAATCGAGTAGCGGCCAAAGAAGCGGCTACCCCCACCGCCATCAAACCCAATGCAGGGTATTACTACCATTGGATTACCGATAATGTACTTTATTACCACCGCCAAGAACGCACGGGTTTCACGGCACAGGCGGCCAATAAAAACCCCAATATTTATACCCTGATGCGCATTGAACAATTGGATGAAAACACCTTAAAAGTAACCCTCTCCGCCCGTCCTTTCGACCAAGCAGGCTTGGATTACATCAAGCGAGAAAACCAGTTGGATACGTATTTTCAGGACAATATGTTGATTTATAAAAAAATTCCAATTGTGGAAAAATAAGGTTGTGGGCATTGGTAGTAGGAGGCAAATACATTCGCCCCCTACTACCAATGCCCTCTGAAATACCCCTACACTGCAACATCATACTCGCGCAAAGCGCTGTTCAACGAGGTTTTTTTGTCGGTGCTTTCTTTGCGTTGTCCAATAATGAGCGCACAAGAAACTTGGTAGGCACCCGCTGCAAATTCTTTGGTGTAACTACCAGGAATGACCACCGAACGCGCAGGTACGCGCCCTTGATAAATAACAGGCGCTTCGCCCGATACATCAATAATTTTGGTGGATTGTGTAATGGTCACGTTTGCCCCCAACACGGCTTCGCGCTCCACGCGCACCCCCTCCACAACAATACAACGCGAACCGATAAAACAGTTGTCTTCGATAACCACAGGGGCCGCTTGCAGTGGTTCCAATACGCCTCCAATCCCCACACCACCGCTGAGGTGTACATGCTTTCCAATCTGAGCGCAAGAACCTACGGTTGCCCAAGTATCCACCATGGTTCCGCTGTCTACATAAGCGCCAATATTGACGTAACTGGGCATTAGAATGGTTCCAGAAGCAACAAAAGCACCGTGGCGGGCTATGGCATGTGGTACCGCGCGCACCCCTAATTCGGCATAATTTTTCTTCAGCGGAATTTTGTCGTGAAACTCAAAAGGCGGTACCTCAATGGTTTCCATTTTTTGAATGGGAAAGTACAACACCACCGCTTTTTTGACCCATTCATTGACTTTCCAGTCGTCGCCGTCGGGCTGTGCTACCCGAAGTTCGCCTTTGTCTAATAGGTCAATCACTTCGCGGATGTGTTGTTGGGTATTGGCTTCTTGAAGTAGGGAACGGTCGTCCCAAGCTTTTTCGATCGCTTCTTGTAATGCTTTCACTGCTTATTTTTTTGATGTCTAGGAGAATATTAAAAAAGTGGCGTTAGGGCTTGGAATCGCCTTCTTGTTCTAAGGTAGCCCCAGCGAGTTGCTTTAAAATTTCGGGATGCTGTTTTAGAAAATAATACCAATAATAGCTGTTTATAAAAACGATAGACGTTCCAAATTGGGTGGACTGGTGAAAGTGCAAGGTTACCTTCTGCCAAAAAAGCACTTTGGTTTCTTCTACTTTGGCGATGCTGTCGTAGGTGTACTGTAGGGATTTGAAGAAGTTGGACACGTAAAGGCGCTCGCTGTCCATCGCCACCCATTTTATTCGCGCAAACAGCAAGTAATACAAGCCCGCCGTAGAAACAAAAAAGGAAACCATCAACATACGGGCAGTGTTGGGAGTTAGTGGTTCTTTGATGTGCTCTAAATCTTCAAAAAACAAAATCAGGGTTAAGCCACCAAAAAAGATGAACCAAAACACTGGAAGCAATAACTTCATCGTCAAGGTCCAAGAGGAGGATACTACTTGCATGTCTATTGTTTAATTCGTCTATTTAATACCACAATAGTACAGCTTTTTTTTGAGAGTCGCACGGCTCTACGGGCTTGTTTGCTGTCTGGGCAGTTCTACCATTGTTAGAATAGGAATGCGTACAAACAAAAACAACCCACCTTCAACAAGTGCGTTGAACAGTGGGTTGCCCCAAAATCCCTACTTTACCTACTCTTCTGTGGCACCTTCGCGGTCTTCTTTTCTTTTTCGACGGCCGTTTTTGGGCGGTGGAGGCATTTGCGCCAACTCCTCAGCACTCAAAAATCCATCGCCATCCAAGTCTACTTGATCAAATCGTTCGACCAATGGGCCACGCACCTCATCTTTAGCTATTTTGCCATCTTTATTCTCATCCAAATCAGCCATCAAACGCTCTGGAGAAGGGGGTGCTTTGCGGTGCTTGGAGGTCGTAGTGTCTACGTCTTGGGCTTGCACCGCCATTAAAAAACAAGTATTGACGGCTAGAATTAACAGCATCTTTTTCATAGTCCTAATTGTTTAAAGAAGAAAAATTACCTGCCCTATAGACCCCGCGGTTGCTACAATCCTTCGCCGTTGTTGTTGTTTTTTTTCAAACTATTCTCCTTTGCACTATTTCCAACGATTTACAACATACACCCCAATAAGGATAAACACCATCCCGACGTAGTGCAATGGGTACAATTGTTCTCCATCCAACAGCCCCCACAATACGGCAACAATCGGAATAACATAGGTGATGGCAGTAGCAAAAACCGTAGACGTCATTTGTATCAGTACGTTGAATAAAACCAGCGCAATCGCCGTTCCTACAATGCCCAAAATGGCCAAATAACCCAGTGCGTACCAAGACGTCGACGTACTGCCCACAACGGTCAAAAAATCGGTGGTCAAGAGGTA
>CAYUZF010000069.1:17618-23118 GCA_964449615.1 uncultured Aureispira sp. | reverse complement strand
GCTTTTTGTAATCAAGATACACAATTATTATGATTACTTCTTACACAATGTACTAAGACTAGTGCCGTACTAGGCGTTCCACTCGGCGTTCGCCTTCCCATTCCCAAGCCAAAAAGTAGATACCTTTCGGCAAATGCGTCAACGACAATTCGTAACGACTCTGCGCATCGGCTACTACACGCTGTTGCATCAACAGCTGCCCAATACCGTTGTACAACTGCCACGTCAATACCTTACCCGATCTAGGCAAGCGCACTTCCAATTGTACGCGCCCGCGACTCGGATTGGGCGAAAGCCGACTCCAAAGCTGGGGTTTAGCTGGTTGGCTGCTAGCATTGAGCAAACTGATGCTGATGTTGTCCAGATACAAGTTGTTCTCGGCCTCACTCACCTGCTCAAACCGCAATTGCAAGGCTTCGACGCCCTGGTAAGCGGGCAGGGTGAAGCCTTCTTGCCGCCATTCGTTGGGCTGTGGTACAAACTCCGTAGAACGCAACCCCGCCACCGTTGACAACGCCGTCCCACCTTTTTCATACACCGTTGTCCAAGTCTGTCCGCAGTTGTCCGATGCTTGCACGCGCAAAGTATCGCCATAGCCCTGCGAAAACCCTGCATAAGCCACCGCAAATTGCACAAAAGGAATGGTGTTGGTAGGCATCTCAACAGGTGGCAACAGCAGCCGATCCACTGCACCCAACTGATTTTGATAATCCCAATTATCCATAAAAAAAGAGGCCGAGCTGGATTGCCCTGCCAGCGTAGTCCGTGCCCAAGTAATGCCATTGTCGGGGTTGTACACGTCCCAGCCATTGGGCAGCCCAGCTTGCTGTTGAAACGTTTCCAGCAAAGGCAATTGTTGAGGTTGGCGGGTAGCAAAATTCAAACTACTGGTGTCATTGACGGCGATAGGATCACTTTGCTGATTGGGGCGCTCTGTCCAAACGCGAAAACGGTGGTTACCGCTGTTGGACAACAACAAAGCAGGCAGCTGCAAGCGCTGGTATTGAGTGGGGCTCAAATTCCCTGTCCAAAGTAGGCTAGACACGGTACCGTTATCCAACTGGTAGCGCAATGTAGCAGAAAGCAGCGGATTGGTGCCGTAGTTGTACAGCAACACCGCTGCGCGCAAGCTGTCGGTACATACCACCAAGCCTGGCGCGGCAATTTGAGCGCCCGCATCATCGTTGACCGTTACACAAGCCTGCCCCAACAGCAAATTTGGGCGCACCGCCTGAATGGTTGCCCGCATACGGTCGCGTTGCCCTTGCGTAAACATATTCATACAAACATCATCGGTGTAATCCATAAAATTCATAAACATATCCGCACTACCACAAGAGACCGTAGGATGTGTTGGACAGCCGTTGCTCTCCTGTGCTTGGTCGGGCGTATCGCCAATGCCATCGTCTTGGCTACAGCCGCCATTCCCCCACAAATGTTCTAAGTTCAACCAATGGCCGACCTCATGCGTAGTCGTGCGGCCTGCGTCGAACGGTGCAGACGCTCCCGTTCGGCCAAAATTACTGTAATGGATGACCACGCCGTCCGCGCCTGCGGGTGCCGTTCCAGGGATGTACGTAAAGCCCAACAGTCCTCCACCAATATCGCAGACCCATATATTGAGGTAACGGTTGGTATCCCAGGCATCCTGTCCGCCTGCGCTGCTGCGGTAATAATCCGAGCCGTTGCCAATGTTGGCTTGGCTGACCGCACGGCGCGTAATACCCGTTGTGGGTTGCCCGTTAGGATCGCGGGTAGCAAGGCAAAACTGAATTTGGGCATCGGCAGCCACGGGCAAAAAATCCAGTGGGGTGTTGATGCCATCGGCATTTTGCCGTCTAAAATCTTCGTTGAGCGTTTGCAATTGCTCATTGATGCGCTGTTGCGACAGGTTTTGGGCAGGCGTGTGGTACAAAACGTGAACAACCACGGGAATGGTGTAGATGTTGCCAGTGCTGGCGGCTTGCTTTTCTTGGGCTTTCGCCAAAATTTGAGTGTGGATTGGAGCGCGACGAGCGGCAACGGCGGGATTTTGAAGCGCCTGTTGTACTTTTTGGGGCGTGCCGCATTGCTGGGCGTAGCTGGTTGGCAGTAAACTTAGTAGTACAACAAAACACAGGAAAAAAGAGAGCTTATACATAAGCGGGCGGCAAATTATTGCAATAAATTAAAAAAAGAGCGTTAGGCACTAAAAGACAAGTACTTAGTTTAAGTTATTTATTTTATCTTACCAACTATTACCGTCGTTTTTAGAATAAATATTTCAACTACTATGCTCAGTTTATCAGAACACCAACAACAATCGCTTACTCGTTTGCTGCTGAGTCCTAGTACCAGCAACATACACTTGGCTTTGTCTTTACTAGAAAAAAATCCAACTTGGAGGGCAGCGTTGCAAGCGCCGCTAGAGCTGTGTTATTTTTTTAATACAGCTTCTCCGCAAGGTGTTCCTATTGATCCACTGGTAGAAGAACATGGTAGTTCTAAAGCGGTACAGCCGTTGTTGGAAGCGTGGTTACAAGAACTGAAGGTTGATGTTTCCGAGCGACATGTTTTATATTGGTTGAGCACCTTTTATTACGACCCTTCCGAGCGCTTTCAGGTAGAATTTACTCTTGAAGAAACCAAATTAGAGCAATTTCCCGCACGGCTAGAGTTGGAAGCGATGCAGCAAGCCATAGAAGCCCGCAGCGTTTACGCGCCTTACTGGCAAGAACGCCCTGAATGGCTTTACGCTTATGAAAGTTTGGCTCAAGAAGTAGAAGAATTGTTGTTAAAAATCACTCGTTCAATAACAACAGCGGAAGTGCAACGCTATCGAGAAATACTTTGGCAGTACTACCAACAGGCTTTGGCGAGCAAACGAAAAGAGCAGGATTTGTATTACGCTGTCGCTAATTTTCTTTATGAATACCAACCTTTATCTATGGCCGATGAAGAACGGCTGCGGTTAATAGAACACTATTTTTCTAAGGTGTTTCAGGAAGGGAAAACACTTCCTAAAAACGCCCACTATTCGGTTAAACCTTATGCTTTGTTCTGTTATGAACATTTGAAAGATAGCGCAAAAGCCATACGGCTCTGCCGCCAACTGTTAATGAAAGACAAAGGGGTATCTGTGCTCAAAAGTTGGCCAGTATTAGAAGCCGCCTTCCTATTGCCCAACAACCTCGAAGCCATCCAAGAGGTTTTTAAAGAAATAATGAAAGAAACGCTAAAAATACACTATATAGAAATAGAGCGTCTACTCCTAGAATATGGAAAACTATAACATTACCCATTAGTTGTTTTATTGCTGCGCCCACCAAACACAAAAGGAGCAGGATGAACCGCTCCGCTGGGTGTGCGGTTCATCCTACTCCTTGTTTCAACATCGTATTTATAAAATGACTATGCTATTGCCGCAGAAACTTTATCCGCTGCTTCTTGCAATGTAATGGCCGATTGTACAGCTAGGCCAGAATCGTCGATCAATTGCTTGGCGATGTCGGCATTGGTGCCTTGTAGGCGAACGATGATCGGCACTTCGATGTTGCCCATGTTTTTGTAAGCATCTACGACGCCTTGCGCCACGCGGTCACAACGCACAATACCACCAAAAATGTTGATGAGAATTGCTTTTACGCTTTCGTCTCTTAAGATAATACGGAAAGCCGTTTCTACACGCGCTGCATCGGCCGTACCTCCTACATCTAGGAAGTTGGCAGGTTCGCCCCCGTGCAATTTGATGATGTCCATGGTGGACATGGCCAAACCAGCACCGTTTACCATACAACCAACGTTGCCGTCTAGTTTGATAAAGCTTAGGCCATGTTCTTTGGCTTCTACTTCTGCGGGATCTTCTTCGTGTACATCGCGCAAAGCAGCCAAATCTGGGTGGCGGAACAACGCGTTGTCATCCAAAGATACTTTGGAATCCGCTGCTACAATTTTATCGTCAGATGTTTTTAGACAAGGATTGATTTCCAACAAAGAAGCGTCGGCGCTTACAAAAGCCTTGTACGTACTCGCTACAAATTTGGTCATGGCTTTGAACGCGGCACCTTTCAAACCGAGGTTGTTGGCGATGTTGCGCGTTTGGTAAGCTTGTAGACCTAGGTGTGGATGTACGTGTTCTTTGTGTACCAAGTGGGGGGTTTCTTCGGCTACTTTTTCAATGTCCATTCCCCCTTCGGTAGAGTAAACAATGACGTTGCACTTGCGCTCTCTGTCCATTAGAATAGAGTAGTACAATTCGTTTGGCTCACTGTCGCCAGGATAGTAGACATCCTCAGTAATTAGAATTTTGCGCACCAATTTGCCTTCGCCGTCCATGCCTCCAGGTGTTTGCGGAGTTTTGAGCATCATGCCCAAAATGTTGCCTGCATGTTCTTTTAGCTCGTCGGCATTTTTGGCCAATTTGACCCCGCCGCCTTTACCGCGACCACCAGCGTGGATTTGTGCTTTCACAACCGCCCATTCGGTGCCTGTTTTCTCTTTTAGTTCTTCAAACGCCGCATCGAGTTGGTTGATGTCTTCGACCACTACCCCGCGTTGTACGGGTACGCCATAACTGGCTAACAACTCTTTGGCTTGATATTCATGCAGATTCATTATATACTAATTGAATGTTACGGAATGATGTTTACTTAGATAGAACCAAATTTAACGACTTTTCTAAGCTTATTCAAATGTGGGAGTTAGTTTTTAGAATTGGTGGAGGATTGAGGGGCATTTATTGGGTGCGTTATTGTGTTAGGAGGCCATTACAGCCGAGATTACGCGTTCACACCCACACCGCTACTCCTTCAAAAGAGCGTTTTTCAAAAAAAATTTATAATAATGCGCGTCCGCACACTAAAACTTAATCTTTAGCCGTTTATACAACAACATTTACCATATACCCTAAAATCTCATTGAGGCAAGTAGTGCTAATAATCTATGAATCCATGGCGCTGCGCTACTTTGCTATACGATATTATTTTTAACCCCTAACCCCCTCGTACAAGAACCGCCCCCGTTCCTTGTACCTCAAACCCATGCTTTTCCACAAAACATCTATATTAACTCACCTTTCATTTATATTTTTTATAACCCACTGTGTGCTTGTTCGGACTACGTTGTAGTAGCTGCGACCTCGCACGCCCTTAAAAACCATTTTAATTATGCCAATCACGCAAATTAAGATTTTCCCCACTATCGGCATTGCCCGTTTAGGGAACAGCCCCACCGATTTTTTCATTGGCCCTGAAATTCCTGGAGTTATTCCCAAACCGCCAGGCGGCTACAAAGACGAACAGTGCAGAATTAAACGTCAAGCAGCGCGTTTTCGGCTATTTGGCTACGACGGCGATACGCTGGTTCGAGAAATTACTGCAGAAGAAGCCGAAATTAGCTGGCAAGTCCATTTGGTACACGCCAAAGCGGCTAACTACGCCACTGATCCCACTAGAACAATAGACCCAGGCGCTCGGACGATTACAGGCCCTTTGCAGCAAGCCAAGTTCGATACGGGTACGTT
>CAYUZF010000069.1:15596-17608 GCA_964449615.1 uncultured Aureispira sp. | reverse complement strand
CATGCCCCTGTCTCCGTAGAACTCGGCGAAATTCGCACCGATGATAAAGGAAGACTTCTGGTGTTGGGCGGCTTTGGCAATTCGGGTACCGCTGACCCCACACAAGCAACGACCTTTGAAGACTTTAGAGTTAATCCAGCGTGGTACGATGACACTTCTGATGGTTCTATCAATGCAACCGTTACCATAGCTGGTACTTCCATTCCTGTATTGGGTGCTTGGGTCGTAGTTGGCCCTCCTGATTTTGCCCCCGAAATAGGCAATGCGATCACCCTTTACGACCGTTTAAAGCAATACCATGCTGATAACGACTTACTTCCGCAAGGCTTCCCGCTCCCTACAACTGATAATTATCTCCCTTCTTTTAACGACGAGATTTACCCCTTGCTGAAAAGAGGTTGGGAAGGGGTACAGGAAACCTTAGATGTTGCAACTACTATTGTACTAGATTACGCTACGATTTCTAGCAACGCAGAGGCGGATCAAGCTGCTCGAACAGCGGTCTTACAGCACTTAAGACGCAATGGCGGAGTAGTTCCCCGTTCTTCTATAGATTCGGGTATACGAGACCTTACTGCGCTGCAATTTGCACTGTTGGAAAAATGGGAAGCAGGTGATTTTATCGCCGACTGGACAGGGGTTTACCGGCCAGAAAGCAGCAGCACTCCTGAAGGATTGACTAAAGCTGCATTAAACAATACTACAGGAGGGAGATTTTTTCCTGGTATAGAAGCGGGTAAGCAACTAATTAATACACCCACACGCTACATTTCGGGGGAGCTTTTTAGAATAGATCCAGACAGCACCCGCCCAGGAGATATTACTAAAGATATGGCTGTACCGTGGCAAGCAGATTTTTATGCGTGTGGTATTGGTGGTGGCGGTGTAATTGAATGCAATGCTTGGACGGATACCGCTTGGTGGCCTGCGCAGCGACCAATTAAAGTTTTGGATGCTAACACGGGCATGAAAATCAACTGGGAAGGTCAAGCTATCGGTTATATGGGCATGGTTAGAAACTGGCACACGCTCGGTTTTGTCACCAATGTGCAGGGGCAGTTCCAAGATTCGGAACGGTGCGATACGCCCTCCATTACCTTGTTGACGCCTACGCTAAATTTTGGCAACGTACCGCTCGGTCCAGGCGATTTGCCCAGACCTGTTGCCCAAGCCGTTGTTTTCGAAGTGGTTTCGCCTTTCTCTAATCTGACCTTTAGCCTTGTCAATTCCCCTGCTTCTATCTATGTGCAGCCGTTGAGCCCTGGCCCCTTCACCATTGGCCCAACAGCGGCGAACAGCAGCCAACAGTTGCTGATTCCCATTCGCTACAACGCCACCAACGAAGGCGCACTGCCCGCCAATACTTCTATTACCATTCGCAACAACGAAACCAACCGAGAATGGACCATTCCCATCACAGGACAAACAATAGCAGCGCAAAAGAATGCGGTGGCCTTGGTTTTGGATCGTTCGGGCAGTATGAGCCAAGATCGCGGCGATGGGCTTCCCAAAATTCAGAGCTTGCGCGAAGCCGTTGGTAGCTTTGTGGACTTGATGGTAGACGGCGATGCGGTGGCATTGGTTCGATACAACGAGGATGCACAAGAGGTTGTAGCCATGACTACCATTGATAGCAACAATCCTGCTGTGAGCAACAATCTAAAAAGTGCCGTACAAAGCAGCGATTTTAACCCCAATGGCCTTACCTCTATTGGAGACGGCATTGCGGCAGGCCGCAACGCTCTTAACAACGCCAATGGTTTTGACAGCAAGTCCATGTTAATTTTGACAGACGGTAAGGAAAACAGAGGCGCCTTTATTGAAGAAGTAGCCGCTCAGATCAACGAACAAACCTTCGCTATTGGCTTGGGCGCTCCTTCCAATGTGGATGTTTCTACCTTGCAACGCCTTACGGGCAACAATGGTGGTTACTTATTGATAACAGGAGACAGCCTCACGGGCAACAACCAGTTTCGCCTACAAAAGCACTTCTTACAAATTCTTACAGGCAT
>CAYUZF010000069.1:14234-15586 GCA_964449615.1 uncultured Aureispira sp. | reverse complement strand
AACAACAAAGATATTGTTTACGATCCCGACGGCGTAGCCTACCCTGGCCAAACCCACCGCATTCCCTTCTTTATTTCAGATGCTGAAATTGGAGTAGATGTAATTTTATTAACACCCAATACCAAGCATTTGCAATTGCATTTGGAAGGCCCTAGCGGACAGTTGTACAAAGCCGAACAGCTTACAGCGCTTTCTGGTGTCCAATACAATGTTTCTTCTACGGTGGCTTATTACCGCTTTTCTCTTCCTTTAGAAGTGCAACAGGACCGTTATGAATTTATTGGACAGTGGCACGCCGTTGTTCATTATTCTGACCAAATCGCAAACGGAGAACGTCCCATTCCCTACAGCCTCAACGTGCATGCTTATTCTAATTTACAGTTTGATTTGACGGGCAACGTCTGTGGCAACAACAGCAGTACCTTCTTGCTCAATGGCGCTCTGCGCCAATACGGCAGCGTACCCATTACCACGGCTTCGGTTTATGCGGAAATTCTAGCCCCCAACGGCACAACGAGTAGACAAGCACTACACAGCAACGACCACGGCCAATTCGAATTGAACTACAACAACTGTGCGCCAGGATTATACACCATTCGTGTCGTAGCAACAGGTCAAACCTTGCAGCAAACTGCGTTTACCCGCGAAAAAACGCTGAGTTTCTCTGTGCTAACTGGAACCGAGTTTGGAAGCGGCGATGGCCAATGGGAAGCACAACTCCCCAGCCCCAATGACGATTATTTGGTATACGGTAAAATTTTAGATACTAATAAAGAACCCATCGAAGGGCTGATCGTTAAGGCCGTTGACCAAGACTTTACAGGAGAAAACCCACTGGGTAAAACAAGTAGAACCGACGCTAAGGGCAATTACCGCATTCCATACCGCGCCAGCGATTTTATTATTGATGGCAAAGAGACGGGAGGCGCAGATATTATTCTTTACGTCTACGATGCACAGGGGGAATTGATCCACCGTGCCGAGCCGAGAAGAGGCGCTCCAAAAGTCAAGGAAATTAATTTGTACATCAAAAGACCTAATTAGAACCATCTATGACTCCATACGATGTTCTGATTGTCGGAGGTGGGCCAGCGGGTTCCGTATTAGCGCGCACGCTGGCCGCCTCCAATCAATCAGTATTATTAATAGAAGGAGACGCATTCTCCAAGCCGCGCGTAGGCGAAACCCTAGCGTCGCACATCAAACCCGAATTGCAGCAATTGGGCTTGTGGGAAGCTTTTCTGCAACTCCAGCCCAAAGCCTGCCACGGCGTAGACAGCACTTGGCAATTAGAAGAATCGACGTTCAAGTCGCATATTTTAAATCCGCTGGGCAACAGTTGGCACATCAAC
>CAYUZF010000069.1:10209-14224 GCA_964449615.1 uncultured Aureispira sp. | reverse complement strand
TTTGTGAAAGCGAGGGTGCGCCAATTGAGGCAGTTGCCCAATGATCATTGGCAAGTCTCTTGGAGTAGTTCCGAAGGGAAACAAACAGCACAGGCGGCCATTTATATTGACGCAACAGGGCGCAAGTCTTCTGCTAGAAACAAAGATAAAGTCTCGTACCAGACCTTTGATCAATTGGTAGGCATTGGCCTTATACTGGAACAAGCACCGCCCGCGCCGTTGCTCAATCATTTGATTTTAAAAACTTGCGCTTATGGGTGGTGGTATTGCGCACCGCTGTCCAATGGCCAAAGTGTCTTGTTTTTAATGACGGATTTGGACATTGCCAAAACGCAGGGATTGACCCAGCTCACGCGCTGGAAAGCTGCTTTGCCTGTAGAGTTGCCTGTTTTTGATGCCTTTCGGCAAATTATTACCAATAAGGATAAACTAATCATCAAACAGGCACAAAGCCAAGTGGTACACCAAGTTCATGTGAATCAATTTTTTACAGTGGGTGATGCGCTGGTTAGTTTTGACCCTGTTACGGGCAGTGGTATAATTAGAGCGCTGCAAACTGCGTTGGGCTTGAGTCGCGTACTAACGCAACACGGCCATTTGACGCCTGCTATTTGTCGTGCTTTTTTAGAACAAATCCACCCCTTGTTCGAGCGTTACTTGCAGCAGTGGCGCTATACTTACAGTACCGTAGAGCAGTGGAAAGAGGCTCCTTTTTGGCAACGCAGACGGCTTCGTGCTTAACTCTATTCTTCGGCGTACTTATAAATCTTGTGCGCGCCGTCTTCGGGAATAAATACGCGGTTTAGCAACCGTTTTGGGGTCAGCAATGCGCGCAGTTCAGCTCTAGTTGTAGGACAATGGTTGAGCGCCTCTAAATGATTGATGAATACCTCTTGGGGCGCTAACTCTATGAAATTCATGAGGTCTTCCACCATCATCAAAAGCGGTTTAAACAAATCAAACTGCGCACTGCCGCCTGCTACGACGCTGATGTACGGTTGGTAGTTTTGAAGCACGTTTTTTACGGCGTCGGTCAAAATGGTATCGGCGCTGATGTACAGGGATGGTTCTTCGGGCAATTCGAGGTAAAACCCCATAACGTTGCCTGCGGGTATAGCCACAAAGCCGTAACCATGCCGAGCGGGAATGCCTTCTATTTTTCCGTCCAGAAAATCTACGCGCTGGTTATAGGCAATGGATTGCACTACGCGCAGCCCTGCTTTGTGCAATTTTGGGGCGTCTTTGTGGCTGCAATAAACGGGTATGTCGCGCTCTAGCAACCATTGTATGGCGGGGGCATCCAAATGATCGGGATGCAGGTGGGTGATGAGGCAATGGGTTACTTTTTGCGAAAGCGCTGGCCAATTATCGGGCAGTTCTACCGTAGGGTTGCGCCGCCGCGGGTACCGAAACAGGGCAAACGGGGGCAGACTGGCTTTGCCGCCAAGCATGGGATCGACCAAGATTCCATGCTTTTTTGTTTCTATTAGTAAAGTGGCGTTGCGAATGTGGTGTAATTTCATTGGGATGCTGTTGGATGGTCGTTTTGAAAATAAGGAAAGTTGTGTTGGGGTTTTACCAAACGGTTTGTTGATTAACAAAATAGCATTAACTATTTAAAATAAAAAATGTGTAAGACGTCTCAAAAGAGTATTCAAGTTTTTGGATTACTCCTTCCCTTTTGGCATAGTTCATGTAACCAGTAAAAACAACTACAAGCTGCAATTTTACATTTCTCCAACAGTAATTTTAAGATGTATATGGATAAATTTTTAGCCGTTTAACTTCAAACAAGCATAGCTCCTTTTGCGATTGGCTTTATCCTACTTTGCTGGAGTAATTTTCACTACTCCTCCCCTTTTATACTTTAAAACAAATGGTTACACTTCTAGCTGTTTCACTCCTTTTTTAGATAGTCTTTTTTATAACTGCAGTCCTACTCTTATCCAATTTTTATTGGTTGTAGATATTCTTAATAGGCTTTTACTCTGGCCCTTTCATTTTTCCTAGACATTCGTGCTGGGTTGTCCTCTTATTCCTCGTCTCATGGCTTAACTTTCTACTTTTAATTTTTATTATAATTTATTTTTTATAATTTCACACGTTTAGTGTACGCTTCTGCTCAACGATTTTTCTTAGTCTTTGGTGCAACTTTGCGGAAGCTATCCGTGTACGAAACACCACCACTATGACTAGTCTAAAGGATTTGAAGAAACGCGCAGGATTATTAGCGAAGCAATTGCAAATCGACGAAGTATTTTTCGACGCTGCGATTGAATTGATGGAGAAAGGTAAAATCGCCAAACCAGCCAAGGTATTTAAAGATACGGTTGCTAAAATTAATCGAAGAACTAGGTATCCGTTCTTGTTTTTAGACTTGGGACAAAAGAAATACTTTTTGATGGGCGACGTATTTCCGATGGGCGCTGAATTGGAAAAAAACTTAGAAAAAACACGCAAAGAATTGGAGAAGGCCAAAAGGCCTGTAGAAAAAGAAATGTTAGGGCAACTGTTGTTTTTCTACGAGCAATTGGAGCAGCTTACACCCAGAGGTTTTGCTACGGGTACGGTCAAATTTTCTAGAGAGGTCAACAACGCCGAAACAGGCTTTACAGAATGTCTAATGGCCATTAGAAAAAGTGGTTTGAAGGTAGATGGAACGGTTAAAAAAGGAGAATTAGTAGACTTGGTTCGAGAGGAATTGGACTACGAATTAATCTCAAAACTAGGCGAGGTCATGTTCTTGGAGCCAGCGCAAGAAGCGCAGAACATCCAAACGCAGGAGGAAGACAACGATACCGTACAAAACGAAGAACAAGTACTAACAGAAGCAGCAACAACGGCTGAAAAAGGCGATCCTAAGGCAGTAACACAACAGGTAAAACAACTATTAGGAGCGTTTAAACAAGTGCCTCCCCAACAAGCTTTTAAAGGTTTGGGCTTGATCTACAAGATGGATAATCTAATTGGTACATTGGAAGCACCACCCGAGAACCTACAAGCTTTGTCCAAAAAACTACACGCACAAAAAAAGCGCTTTGTCCCCATCCTAGCCAAACAAATCAACGGCCAGCTCAACCATTCGATGAGCCAACTGGATCAACTTCTTAAAATCGAGGCTTCGGCACAGTTGAATGAGCTGTTTGGTACCGTTCAGAAGATGTACAAAGGCTGGAAAGTATTCTTAGACAACGAGGTGGTGCATCCCAAAAGCGACATCCTAGAACAAGTAGACGAGGAAATTGATATTCTAGCGCAATACGAGGCTAAAATTGTCCCATTGAGAGTGCAATTTGAAGGACTACCTGATTCCACAGAGAAAATCGAGTTGGGGCGACAGATCAACGCTTTGATTCAAGAGGCTAGAAAAGCCATTGCTTAACTAAATAGCTTCTGTATACCCTCTACATTTTTCATTAAAAAATCGTCTTTACAGACATTACCATAAAAAAGTAAGTTATGTCAAATCCCAAAAGAAAAAGTCAGATCGACCCAGACAGAGTAGGTTTCTTAGCGCCCGTCGTCCAACCACCACAACCCACGTTCCAAATCTTCGTAAAAGGCTTGAAAGGAGGAGAAACGTTCACAGTACTAGTAGATAACAATACTCTCATCCGTACCGTAAAAGAACAACTTCAGGCTAAAACGGGGATTACTGTTGACCAACAACGCTTGATTTACGGCATCAAACAGCTAGAAGACCAACAAACGATTGCCGCTTACAACATACAGGCGGAAAATACGCTGCATTTCAACCTACGCCTAAGAGGCGGTGTTGGAGAGCACCGTGTCGTGAAAGATTTTATAGCAGCTCATATTGAACATGCCAATGTAAAGGGACTGGTGACTAAAGAAAGTGAGCGAGCATTGATGATTTTACGAGACCTTCTAGAAGCTCCACAAAAAACAGTCGCCAATGCATTGATACAGGATGTAATAAATTTCGTTAAATTTGAAGCGCATTACGATGACAAAGAAGCCTATAGAGAACTCTGTTTAGAGGCTCTTCTAGTAG
>CAYUZF010000069.1:7328-10132 GCA_964449615.1 uncultured Aureispira sp. | reverse complement strand
GAAATTGCAACGAAATGGCCATGTGGACTGCCGCAAAACTAGTAGAAAGCACCACCGCACAACAGGTATATGTTTGCAGCTTAAAAGGAACGTTCCGACTAGCTTCTAGCGTAAATAAAAAGGATACGGAACACCCACTTTTTTCTGAAGGAAAAATAAACAATGAACTGGATCATGTTTTTGTGATTACTTATCCAGGTACAGAACGCATCGCCATCAAGGATATGAATCGACAGGTAGCCACTGTTGTAGATAGTTGGTTCAACAATACGGTTTGCTCGCTGTCAGATTACATGAAAGATCGGCACCCCTATCACGGCTATGCTTATGCTTCCGACAAGAAGTTAAAACTTTTAACAAAGAACATAGAAATAAAAGAGTCGTATACAGCCACGGGTATACCTTTCACCGTAGACACAGAGGAGGTATTGGGATACCTTAGAGAGCAACGCGAGGCTATCAACACGCTTTCAGACGAGGGGATAGTGGACGAAAACAACCTTCAAAAATACGAATTCACGGTTGAAGGGCAAGTGCAAGACAAGCGCAGCCTAGCTAATTTAGAGTACCTACTGCTAGAAGCGAACAAAGTGGGCAGAGTAGTAGAGGAAGTGGTTGATTTTGGAGAGCCTGTGTTTGTAAATTTATTACAAAGCAAAAACCCCGAGGTGCTAAGTATATTGTATACTGCCCTGGACGCTAATCAAGAAGCAGATTGCTTTGAATTTTTCTGCAATATGTTACGACAGGCTCCCATAAGAGTAATAGAGCGCTTTCACGCCAACGCTCCTAACCCTGGTTTGGTAAGTGCTTTTTTTGAGCGAGCGTTTCAGCCTGCTACCAACGCTGCTTTCGACCAACTCGCAACTGTTATTCTTAAAAAGAGCCAACAAAAAGTAGCGTTGTTGCAAGCCTTTTCGGAAGAACAGTTTAAGCATGTCCTTCTGGGTGATCTAAAGCAGTTTTCTGCGCTCGTTAAAATAGGGGAAGGCATAAAGGACAAGTTGATCGAATGCCTACAATCGTTGGAGGCTGAAAACTGGGAAGGTTTTTATGCCCCGTACAGTACCAAACAAATCAATACCTTGTTGAACGGTTTGTCCAAACTAGATGCGGAGGCAGCACTGCTTGCACTCGCACATGTACCTACAAACAAACTTACACTAGCCAAATTAGAGCAGCTCCTACTCTTTACAGAACCAGTAGAACAAGTAGCAACCTTTGAGCCAGACGTATTCAAAAAGCTTCTCAAAAGCACCAATGGAAAGGCGTTGACAGCGCTGTATGCTATTTTAGCACAAGAGGAAATTTCTTCAGAAACTCTTTTCAAGACACTTCTGGATAAATCCGATAAAAATAGCATAGAACAGTTCCATGAATATGCTCCTGCTGCCTTAGTTACTGAGTTTTTTGAATACATCGCCCCCACTTATGAAGAGGCTAAACTGGGAGTTTTCTTAGATAAAGTACTAAAAAACAGCAAACACCAAGCGACGCTGTTGCAGGCACTGCCTCCCCCATTGTTTAAAGGTTATCTTTTTGGTAAAATAGCCCGTTTCGCAAAGCTCCTGTCTATAGAAAACTTGAAAAAGGAATTTATTGCTTGCTTGAATGAACAGGTAGTGGATAGCGATTGGGAAGAACTATACAGCAGCGCTTCCAAGAAGCAGATTAATGGGTTGCTGATCAACCTGACCCGATTGAACAAAGAGATCGGTGAATTGGCTGCCTCCAAAGTCCCTGAGGCCAAACGATAAAATTATCTAAAAATCTAACCGCACCTTCTACAACTAGGCGTCTTTCAGAGATGCCTAGTTTTTCTATAGAACAGCACGCTACAAAACGGGCGCGAAATTTGGAGATCCTTAGAAATACGTTTAACTTTCATATTCCCCCCCTTTCGGAATTCTTCAAATCCTGTTCAAGAATTTAAGACAATTGCTATATGGCGACTATTTACAACATAGAATTACCTTATAAGGAAGAGGTTACCCAAGAGGAAGACCGACAGGTATTGGCGGCCTACCACCGCTTGTGCGATGCCATTCGCACGCCCATCAAGGACGAGCAGCAAGACCGCTTGGACAAGGCTTACCACTTGGCGCGCTTGGCGCATTCGCAGCAGCGCCGCAAATCAGGGGAGCTTTACATCTTCCACCCCATTGAGGTGGCGCGTATTTGTGGCGAAGAATTGGGGCTAGGGCCAACCTCTATCATCGCGGCATTGTTGCACGATGTGGTAGAGGACACGCCTGTAAGTTTGGAAGATTTGGAACGGGAGTTTGGAAAAAACATCGCCACTATTGTAGATGGCCTGACTAAGTTTGATAAGGTGGCCAACGTGAGCAACCAAGACATCGAAAGTCCACAAGCAGAGAATTTCAAGAAGATTCTCCTCACTATTTCTAAAGATGTGCGGGTGGTGTTGATTAAAATTGCTGACCGCTTGCACAACATGCGTACGCTGGGTTCTATGCCACAGCACAAACAGCTCAAAATCGCTTCTGAAACGTCGTACATCTATGCGCCTCTTGCCCACCGTCTCGGTTTTTACAACATCAAAAATGAGATGGAAGATTTGTGTTTGAAAATCATCGAACCCGAACATTATGATTTCATCGTCCAGAAACTACAGGAGACCAAAGACGAGCGGGCGACTTACATAGAGCAATTTTTAGCGCCCGTTCGCCAGAGTATTCGCGAACAGCTGCCGCAATACAACTTTCGCATCTTTGGACGTGCCAAGTCCGTTTCGTCCATCAACAAAAAACTAAAAAAGAAACAGGTAGAATTTGAAGAAATCT
>CAYUZF010000069.1:4644-7318 GCA_964449615.1 uncultured Aureispira sp. | reverse complement strand
CATAGCTCCCTTCTGCTATTCTTCAACCTCAACTGAAGAAATCTACGACCTTTTTGCCATTCGCATTATTGTGGAGGTGCCTTTGAGTGAACAAGAGGAAGAAGCCATTAAGCGACGCGATGGGGCTGCCCAAGCCGAAAAGTCAGTTTGTTGGTCGGTTTACTCTATTATTACGGATTACTACACGCCTGTTATTGAACGTTTAAAAGATTGGTTGTCAACCTCTAAATCCAATGGCTACGCCTCCTTACACACGACTGTTATGGGGCCGCAAGGGCGTTTTGTGGAGGTGCAAATTAGAACCGAGCGCATGGACGAAATTGCCGAACGCGGCTACGCGGCGCATTGGCGCTACAAAGGTATCAAACAACAAGAGAGCAACTTTGAAGATTGGTTGACCAAAGCGCGGGAAATGTTAGAAAATCCCGACAACGATGCCATTGATTTTTTGAATGACTTTAAATCCAGTTTGTTTGCCGAAGAGGTCTACGTTTTTACGCCCAATGGCGAAATGCGCTTTTTTCCGAAAGGGGCAACGGCCTTGGATTTTGCTTTTGATATTCACTCAGAAGTAGGCTACCACTGCAAATCGGTTAAGGTAGCACAACGCATCGTTCCGTTGAGCTACGAGCTAAAAAACGGCGACCAACTGCACGTAATCACCAGCTCCACCCAAAAACCTACCGAACATTGGCTCAAAATTGTCAAAACGGGAAAAGCGCGCTCCAAAATTCGCCAAGCTCTACGAGAAGAAAAACTTAAATGGGGTTCTTTTGGCAAAGAAATGCTGGATCGCAAACTCAAAGCCCTTAAACTAACCGACCAATTGGAAGACAATACCGATGTATTGGTCAAATATTATGGCGCGTCCAACCGCTTGGATTTGTATTCTGGCATCTATGCCGAGCAGTACAACCTGAACGAAATTCGCCTTTTGCGGGTAGAAAATGGCTTGCTCTACCCCGAACGCGTGGAAGACAAAAAGGCCGACAGCCCAATAAAACCCAAAGTGCCCTTGCGTCCACGCAGCAAAATTAAAGGAACTCCCAAATTACTCATCGACGGTATTGATGCAGCCACCTTCCCCTATTCGCTGGCAACCTGCTGCAATCCCGTTTTTGGCGATGATATTTTTGCCTATATTACCTCCAAGCACGGCATGAAAGTACACCGCACGACCTGCGCCAACGCGGAATTTCTACAGGCGACCTACGGTTACCGCATCAAACGCGCCGAATGGGTAGACACATCCAATACCTCTTTTGTCGCCGAATTACTCATTACGGGTATGGATGACATGGGTGTGGTTCAGAATATTTCCAACATTATCACCCAACAACATAAAATCAACATGCGCGGTTTTTCTATGAATGGCTTGGAGGGGCATTTTGAAGGAAAGGTGACGGTGGTGGTTAAGAACAAAGACCAACTCAACGAACTAATTCAAGCACTAAAGCGTTTGAAACAAGTCAACACCGTAGCAAGAACCCAGTAATAAGCGCCATTTTGTCCTTTTATGAAACCGATTACAGACAACAAAGGCAGCAAAACCGCTGGATGTTAAAGGGAGTTGTTAGCTTTACACACCAAGAATGCTTTTAACAGCAAGAACGGCAGTTAATCGTTGATTGGTACTATTATAGTGGTCTAAAAAGGGCAGTTAAAAAAGAAAAATAATCATGGCTAGTAATCAAAAAGAGAATAAAATCGTCAAAGAAGTCATCAAAATATTTTCGCAATATTTGGAAAAAAATGGTTTGCGCAAAACACCAGAGCGCTTTGCGATTTTAGAGGAAATTTACAAACGCGACGACCATTTTGATGCCGAAGCCTTGTATATCCACATGAAAACACAAAATTATCGCGTCAGTCGGGCAACAGTCTACAATACACTAGAACTCCTAGTGTCCTGTGATTTGGTACGCAAACACCAGTTTGGTAAAAACCTTGCACAATACGAAAAATCCTACGGCTCTAAGCAACACGACCACGCGGTTTGTATCGAAACAGGCGTAGTTTTTGAATTTTGCGACCCGCGTATTCAGCAAATAAAAGAGATGGTCTCTGAGATTTTAGGTTTTGAAATCACCCACCATTCCCTTACCTTTTATGGCTACAGCAAAGAGGCACGCGAGAAAATGGGACGAGAATAGGCACCTTTTTTGAAGTTATCTTGTTTACCCCTTTAGAACGATCCATCGTTTCTGATCAAAGAGCAGTTCCTGCGGGCGCTTAGTCCCTTTATTATTTTTTTTAGAAATTATAATAATAATCGCCTTTGCCACGGCAGCCGCTCCTCAAACTATAACACATGGCGTATTCTTTTTCAGTAGTCAACGACGTAACCGTATTACAAGTAGATAATTTACTCAATCCATTGGATAACCAGCAAATTATTGAAGCGGTAGAGGATAAAATACAAACGGGCACCAACACTTTTGTAGTGGATTTGGGCACCATGAATTTTATGAACAGCTCTGGTATGAGCTTTCTTATTTCTATCCTAACACGCGCTAGAAGTGCGGGTGGTGAGGTTGTCATCGCACAACTGTCCGATAACATTAAAAAGATTCTATTGATTACCCGACTCAATTCGGCTTTCAGTATTTACAACACCGTAGACGAGGCGGTAGAGGCGCTGCAACCAGAGCAACCGCTCCTAGAAGAATAAACG
>CAYUZF010000069.1:0-4634 GCA_964449615.1 uncultured Aureispira sp. | reverse complement strand
TGGTCTGCCCGCCTCTGCCCTACTTCCAATAAATCGCAAATAAAGCACCATTAACAAGCGCTTGTTAATGGTGTTTTTGTATTTTTGCGCCATGCTTTAGAATGCTCTTTTTGGGGCATAGCCTCTAAGGCAATTCGTGAAACTAAAATAAAAACAACAATGGTTGATGTGTTACTGGGATTGCAATGGGGGGATGAAGGAAAAGGTAAAATTGTAGATTATTTAGCGGCCAACTACGACATTGTGGCGCGTTTTCAGGGTGGCCCCAACGCGGGACATACCCTTTATTTGGAAGACAAAAAATATGTCCTGCATACCATTCCTTCTGGAATTTTTAGAGCCAATGTGGATAATATTATAGGCAATGGAGTCGTCATTGACCCCTCTATTCTCTGCCGAGAGATTGATCAATTGGCTAGTTCTGGGGTAGAATTTTTGAGCCGTTTGTACATCGCGCGCAAAGCACACCTTATTTTGCCTTCCCACCGCTTTTTGGATGCAGTCATGGAAGCGGCCAAAGGTGCCGATAAAATTGGCTCTACCCTCAAAGGCATTGGCCCTACTTATACCGACAAAATCGCGCGCCACGGCTTGCGCATCGGCGATATATTTGCCGATGATTTTCAAGCGCGCTACAAAAAACTAAAAGCCTACCACCTGCGCATGGCTACCGCTTTTCCCAAAGTCGATTTTGACTTGGAGGGCGAAGAGCAAATTTGGATGGCCTCTATTGAGCGGTTGCGCCAGTTGCAATTTGTAAACTCGGCTTATTTTATCAACAACGCCATCAAAGCAGGTAAAAAGATATTAGCAGAAGGCGCGCAAGGCTCGATGCTGGATATTGATTACGGCACCTATCCTTTTGTGACCTCTTCCAATACCATCACGGCAGGCGTTTGCAATGGTTTGGGCATCGCCCCTCAAAAAATCGGCGAGGTAATCGGTATCACAAAAGCGTATTGCACCCGCGTAGGCGGAGGCCCTTTCCCTACAGAGTTGCACGGCGAAGTAGGCGAGCGCATTCGTAAGGCAGGTGGTGAGTTTGGAGCCACTACTGGCCGCCCTAGACGTTGTGGCTGGATTGATTTGCCTCAATTGCAATATACCATTATGCTCAACGGCGTCACGCAATTAGTAATGACTAAAGTAGATGTGTTGGATGAATTTGAAGAACTCTGCGCGGCTACGGCTTATAAAACCGATGCGGGCGAAACAACGGAAGTACCGTTTGATCTGTCCAACAATTGCCCCGCTCCTATTTACCAGACGTACGAAGGTTGGCAAACAGACTTGACGCAAGTGCGCAACTTTGATGACTTTCCTGCTCCCTTAAAAAACTACGTTCAAGCCATGGAAAAAGCGCTGGAGGTTCCCTTCTCTATCATTTCGGTAGGGCCTGGCCGCGACCAATTGGTGTTGCGGGAGCAAACTACCGTTTCGGCGTAAAACGATTGCATACAAGGGGCATCGAGCGAAGCCGAGATGCCCCTTGTACAGCTCTTATGCCGCCAAGATGCTTTTCTCTACGGCTTCTTCTACATAAGCCACTTTGAAATTTTTAACTCCTACGCGCTTGAGCACATAGGAAAAAGCTTTGAGTACTTTCTCTTGTGGTGCGCGAAGGTTCTTGCGGTTGTTTTGCAAGGTGCGCTTAAGCATATTTTGAATGGTCTTGACCTCTTTTTTGGTGGCGGCGCGGTTTTCTTTGTTTTGATAATAATTATCCGCGGCCAGCTCGGCGAGGCTCTTTTTCTTTTGTTTGGTGGCCAATGAGAGTTTGTAAAGCGTTTCTTTGCCTGCTTCTAGCTCTTGGTAAGCTTTCTCAAAAGTCTTTTTGACCTGCTTAGACGTTTTTCTATACGCTTTCATCGTCGTAGAATAAACGCTGTTGATTTCTTTGATCGCTTTGATGTCTGAACGGGTGGTCGCGCCTTTTTCTACGTTTTTGGCCACTACCTGCATTTTGCCTTGAAACAACGCTCGCAATTTGCTCAACTGTTCGCTCAGTTCTTTGGCATCTTTTTGCCCTTCTTCCTTGAACTGCTCAACCGCCTTTTCTTTCTTAGCGCTGCGTGCATCTTGTTTTTTGTCTTCCTCTTTGGGCTGGTCGTTTCCACTTGCTGCTGCACCTGCCGCTGCTGCTGTAGTTGCTGTTTCTTCCGTTGTTTCCTCGCTGGTTTCTTCGCTTCCTCCTGTGGTACTAATTGTTAGATTTTTGTTGATCTTTTTCAAGAGTGCTTCCAAGCGGGTTTTGGTTTTCTTGGGCAGTTTGCTCACGCCTTTGCTTTTGTTGATGTTTAAGATCAACTCATCTCCCTGCCGCGTGCAAGTGCCTACCAACATATAATCCTTTTGCTTCTTATTTTTTTCTACATTGGAGTCTCTAAATTTTTTCCAACTCGTTTCTCCATCTCTAGGAGCGCCTAATAAAAAGAAGGGCAATTTTTCGCTTTTGCTCTGGTCAAACCCGTTGTAAATGTGATTTAAAATCAGCGAAAAAGGAACGGTTTCACCGTCTTTAAATTTATTTTTAAGAATAGCCGTCAATGTCTTGATGTACATTTGAGGCTTCACCATTTTGAGCTTGGGAATAGTGAGTGGATTTTTAAAAGACATAAGTGACAAGAATTAGCACTGCCTAAGCAGCGTCCGAAGAAAAAGGATTACTCTACTCCGACAAGTTACGACATTCAGCTTAGTTTTGCAAGGAATTATTATAAGTTGGCTAATAATTTTCTGTCTATGGTAAAAGTGGCCTTTTAGGCGCTTTTTACGACCGCCTACTAAAGTTGATTGGTTTTATTTCTTGGGCGAGCGCTGGTTTTTTCAGAAGCTTACTATCTTGTTGCTACTTCCAAAAACACCAAACAGGTTTTCCCCAACCTCTACAAAAATACAGTATGCGTTTTTTTTTACTCTTCGGTTTGCCTTTGTTTTTATTTATAGTTTCTATAAGTGCTTGCCAGAACGATGTTCCTGAGCCCGTTGTAGCCGTTCCCGACAGTATGCCTGTTGCCCCACCACCACGGCGCTTTATGCGGACACAAACCAGCCGTTTACGCGTTCGCCAAACGCCTGATTTAGAAGGCGCAGTCATTCAGATTCTACAGGAGGGAAGTTTGGTAGAATACTTGTACGACAGCACCAAATTTACAACGCCCATTGTCTACAACAAAAGGCAGTACAACAACAATTGGTACAAAATAGAAACCTCTGACGAGCAGGAAGGTTGGGTCTACTCGGCTTTTGTACAGTTCTTAGACGAACGAACCAACAGGAAAATTATTACCAAAAAAGAAACCGCTGCCCTGCTCGAAGCAGCCACCGAACAACAGAACCAGCAACAACCCAAAGCCGCTAAGGAGGAAGCCAAACAGGTCATCAACGAACGCGTTGTAAACAGCTATCAAAACTATTTGCAACAGCTCGACAAGGGCGATGCCAACAGCGTTTCTATGGCGCTTGCCCGCTACAAAACCCTGTTCGTAGACAAAGCCAATACCCGCACCCACGACGCGGCCTATGCGCTTTTTAGAACCTTGTACGATCAAGTACTGGCCAATTTACAGCGCCAATCTCTAAACAGTTATCAACCATTAAAAACAGAAATAGAACGCTACGAACGCGCTTACATGCAACGCGATCCCTTCACCCAAAAATTAGCCAACAATGGATTTAATTTTGGCTTGCGCAAAGGCCAAGTGGTCATCGTGGAAGATGTGGATTTTTTATACCGTATCTTTTACCGTGAAATGTCTACGCCTATGCGCGCTTTTATGAATCAATACCAATTGGAAGTGCCCAATTTTTGGTGGCAAGAAGAACGCTTGATGATTGAACCCACTCAATTGGCACGCTGGGTTTTGTCTTGGAATTATTTTGTGGCCACGTACCCTGATTTTGTCTGGTACGAGGAGGCGCAGCGCCGTTTGAGCGAGCAGCTCCGTATTTTGTTGCAGGGCAGCCCGCAAGCGCCCGCATTTGATGCACAGACAGCGGTACTGGGCGATGCTTACCAAGCAGCTTATTTATTTATTACCAACAACTACCCCAATTCCAACATTGGCCGCGCCTTTCAAACCTACGTCGATGTACTAGAAAACAACGACTGGGCCTACTCTTCGACCGTTGACCGCAGCCAACAACAACTGCTAAAAAGTTTATTGGAGTAATCGCCCTCCCAACGCAGCGAGAACGGTCTCGGCTTTGAGCAAACACTCTTCGTACTCGGCTGTTGGTTGAGAATCGTATACGATAGCCCCGCCCACTTGGCAGGACAAATACTGGCGTTTGGCGTCGTAGAGCAGCGAGCGAATCACCACATTAAAATCAAAATCCCCCGAAGGGGTTACGTAACCTACAGTGCCTGCATACAACCCTCTTGTAGTAGTTTCATACTGTTCAATTAGGTGCAAACTGCTTACTTTGGGCGCGCCTGTCATGGAACCAATGGGAAAAGCGGCGCGCAAAGCATCGGTCCAATGCCGCTCTTTTTGCAAGCGGCTCACCACCGTCGAAATCATCTGCGATACCCGTTCAAAACTATAAATGCCAAACAATTCGGCCACTTTTACCGTAGCTCGTTTTGCACTCCTGCTCATATCGTTCCTAACCAGATCTACGATCATCACATT
>CAYUZF010000068.1:20473-23152 GCA_964449615.1 uncultured Aureispira sp. | reverse complement strand
TTACAACTCCAATTTACTACTTTTATGTCAAAAAACTTTTGTTACACTGTATTTATTCACCTAAAACAACAAATCGCATGACTGCTCAATACCGTCAACACAACAGTACGCAAACGCTACAAAAAGGCTTAGAAGAATTGCGCGCCTTAGAAGCCGCTCAACAAAATGATGCTTCCGAAACCTTTGATGCCGCCCTACAAACCGAACTTACCCAACACGATGTTATCCACGTACTCTTTGGCTGTGGCACCGACCTCCAGGGCGAAATCCAAGCCCATGTTTGGACGCTGTTTGGCACTACCTTATCCATGCAGCAAATGCACCAAGTCAATACCCACAAGGATCACAAAAGTGCCCTACAAGAAATTGGACATTTCAAATTATTGCGCACGTGGTTGCGTTTGTTTCCACAGCTGCTGCGTACAATTTGGCGTGCGAAGCACATGTCAAAAAAATTTCCAATAGAACAAACCGATGCCTATTTGCAACGATCTTTAAAAGAGATCCGAAGAGAATTTAGTATCTACTTTTAACCATTGGTCTATTGATAAGTGTGACTCTTATCGTTCAATGCATCCAACAACTTCGCGTCCCCTGTCTCTACACTTTGTTCTAGTGCTTTTAATACTTGTTGCTCAATTTCTGTAGTGAGGCTGCGCTTGCGCAAACGCAACACCAAAGCGCGTTGTGGCAGGGGTTGCGTAGCAGGCGCTTGAAGTAAGTCCAAAATATGCGCTCGCTCCAGATCAGCGCCCGAAGCCAATATTTCCAAGACCACCTCCAAATGCTGATCCAAACTCTGTATCAACAAGGCGTGGCGCTTCTGGCTGGCCGTAGCCTCCTCTGTTGGGCAATTGGCAGCCAAGGTGCAGAGAAAAGCAGCCAACTCTTTTTCAGTAGCACTTTCTAAGTTATCTGCCAATGTAGCCTGTACCTTTTCGTCGCAACGTTCGCACAATTCGGTAGTTTTATAATTGGGTGCTGTATCGGTAGCCGCATTATCATTATTACAATGACAACATAAAAACAACACACACAGCAAGTACCAAGGGTAGCCTCTCATAATTTTCTTTTTACTAAAATTTAAAAAGCCGCAGCTTTGACGAACTTCTGAGGATAAAGATACAAGCAATCTAAACAAGATTTCCGATATTCGCAGCGAAAGCCCTAGCTAATCTCTCTTTGATCTCTATCTTATTATTGTTTATGCGCTCCAATCCGCCACAACGCCTTGCCATCAAACTAAAACCCGCTGCACAACGCATGGTCAAAAAAGGCCACCCGTGGGTATTTGAAGGCGGTATTGTCAAGCAAAATGCCGAAGGGCAGGCAGGAGATTTAGCCATAATTTACGACAACAAGAAGAATAAATTCTTAGCCATTGGGCTGTACGACCCGCATTCTCCCATTCGCATCAAAGTCTTGCAAGTGCGCAAAGCCGCCACCATCAACGCCGCTTGGTGGGCAAAAAAAATTGCTGCCGCAAAAGCCAAACGTGCCCCGCTCCTAGCCACCGATACCAACAGTTACCGCTTGGTCTATGGAGAAAACGACGGGTTGCCCAGTTTGGTTGCGGATGTGTACGCGCAAGTGCTGGTTGTGAAATTGTATGCTGCTATTTGGTTGCCTTATTTAGAGGAAATTTTGCCCGCCTTGCAAGCGCAAAGCGGCTGTACCACAGGGGTCTTGCGCCTGAGTCGCAGCTTGGCTCCTATTGCCCAAGCGCAAGGTTATTCCGACGGGCAAATTCTCTTCGGCGAGTTGGAAGACGAAGTGGTTATTTTCCGCGAACACGGCATTTTGTTTTCAGCCAATGTCATACACGGGCATAAAACGGGGTACTTTTTGGATCACCGCCACAACCGCCTCAAAGTAGGGCAATTGGCCAAAGGAAAGACCCTTTTGGACGTCTTTGCTTATGCAGGCGGGTTTTCCGTGCATGCACTGGCACAAGGTGCTGCCGAAGTCAGTAGTCTGGACATCAGCGCGCAAGCGCTAGAAATGGCCGTTGCCAATGCCGCCCTCAACCCGCACGAGGGGCAGCACCACGTCTTAGCCGCAGATGCGTTTAAAGGATTGGAAAAATTGCTACAGCAAGGCCAACAATACGACATCGTGGTGATTGATCCGCCTTCGTTTGCTAAGAAAGAGAGCGAGGTAGCGGGCGCGTTGCACAGCTATCAACGCTTGGCAGCGTTGGGCATTCGTCTGGTAGCGCCTAGTGGTTTGTTGGTGTTGGCTTCTTGTACGGCACGCATTCCAGCGGCACAGTTTTTTGAAACGGTAGAACAGACCTTACAGCGCAGTCCCCGCCGCGCCGTTGCACTCGAAAAAACTTACCACGATGTCGATCATCCCATTGGTTTTCCCGAGGGCGCTTATTTAAAATGCGGGTACTACAACATTGATTAATTGCTACGACTAAAACTTTTGTAAAACAAGAATTATGAACCTGAAGTTAGACTATGTGCGAGCTGCTTTTCCCGCGTTGGAATCGGAGACGGTATTTTTTGATAATGCAGGGGGTTCCCAAGTCTTACAAGGCGTGATCAACCGCATCGTAGATTATTTGCAACATTCTAACGTACAACTAGGGGGCGCTTATGCCCTTTCGGATATTGCGCGGGCGCGGGTCAATGCTGGAACGGCCAGCATAGGCCATTGGTTGCACGCCGCCCA
>CAYUZF010000068.1:17871-20379 GCA_964449615.1 uncultured Aureispira sp. | reverse complement strand
TGTTTGCCGAAGCGATTGGAAACACCTTACAGGCAGGCGATGAAATCATCATCAGCGATGCCGACCACGAGGCCAACCGAACGCCCTGGCTGCGTTTGCAAGCAAAGGGTATCGTAGTAAAGACCTGGAATTTTGACGCGGCTTCTTATCTACTGGAATGGAAAGATTTGGAGCCGTTGCTCAATAAACAAACCAAGTTGGTGGCTTTTTGCCACGTCTCTAACATCTTTGGCAGCATACACCCCGTACAGGAATTGGCCGCCGCCCTGCGCGAGCGCCATATTTTGTCTTTTGTAGATGGAGTGGCTTATGGGCCGCATCGTTTGCCCGATGTGCAAGCTTGGGACGTAGATTTTTACGTGTGTAGTTTGTATAAAATATTTGGCCCGCACGTAGGAGTACTATATGGGAAAGAGGAACATCTGCGGCACTTACCCAATGCCAACCACACCTTTGTTGCTGCCGATGATTTGCCGTATAAATTTCAATTGGGAGGCCCCAATTACGAGCTGACCTACAGCCTAACGGGCATTGTAGAGTATTTGCAAGACATTGCCCAACAACACGGCTTGGTTCCTGAAACCCCTTTGCGGGAACAATGGCAATACGCCTATGATTTGTTTACCGCACACGAAGCGCGTTTGGCAGCGCGTTTATTGGAGTTTCTAAACCAACAACCCCATGTTCGGATTGTAGGAGAGCGCAGCGCTGACCCCCAAAAACGCGTTTCAACCATTGCATTTGTCGTAGACGGCAAAGACAGTGCGGCGGTTGCTGCCCCCATTGCCCAAAAAAACATGGGCATCAAAACTGGCGATTTTTATGCCAAAGAAATCATTGAACGCCTCGGTTTGGTCGAGCAGGGCGGAGTTATTCGGGTAAGCATGGTGCATTACAACAGTTTGCAAGAAGTGGATCAACTTATTAAATTACTCAAAAAGGTGCTGTAATTATTTGCGTTTTGATTTGTCGTTTATTTTTTGTAACTTGATTGTTTGTAATAAAAAATACCGCAAATTATTTCCTTCCTGAAAAACACCTTTTTATATATGCCCTTTCATCCGAGAAACAAACATCAAGGCCATTACGAACTAGCACAATTGACCGCTGCTTGCCCTGAATTAGAGGCTTTTGTGCTTGTCAAAAAAGACGGTGCCTTGAGTTTGGATTTTGGACAATCAAAAGCGGTTTTTTACCTCAACAAAGCGCTTCTAGCCACACAATATGCCTTGCCCAATTGGTCGCTGCCAGAGGGCGCACTCTGCCCCCCTGTACCCAGCCGCGCCGACTACCTACACCACTTGGCAGATTTGTTGAGCCACGGTGCTAGCGCGCCTCCACGCGGCAGTAAAACCTGTATTTTGGACATCGGAACGGGCGCTAATTGCATTTATCCCATTCTAGGAACCGCTGCTTATCGTTGGTCGTTTATAGGCGTAGAACACCACCAGACCGCACTGCGTTGGGCACATGCTATTTTGATGGAACACAAGCGTCTGCGCAAGTTGGTTCAGTTGCGCTGGCAGCCTAACCCACAGCAGGTTTTCAAAGGGATCATTCGCCCGCAAGATCAATTTGCAGCGAGTATTTGCAACCCGCCTTTTTTTGGTTCTGCCCAAGAAGCCGTTGAACAGCAGCAGCGCAAATGGAAGCAATTGCATCCGAAACAGCCCAGCCCCAACTTTGGCGGACAAGCACACGAACTGTATTACGAACACGGTGGTGAAGTCGGTTTTATTAAAACTATGATTGAAGAAAGCCAGCATTACAAAGATCAAATCCGATGGTTTACCACCTTAGTTTCCCAAGAAAAATACCTAAACATTCTACTACGCACCCTTAAAACCATAAAAGTAGAGCGCATAGAAATTATATTGATGAAACACGGCAACAAACAAAGTCGTGTGTTGTGCTGGTCGTACTAATCCTCCAAAAAGGCTAAAATACCGTTGTACACCGCTGTTCCCTGTAGAGAATGCCCCAGCCCATTGGTAATTAACAATTGTCCTTGCCTCAAATTTTCTTGGTAGCGGTACGCATCAGCAACGGGAGCAATGCTGTCTTGATTGTCGTGTATAATTAAGGTTGGCAGGTGGATGTTTTTACAATAACGTGCGATGGAAACATCGTCGTAGTTTAGTTGGTACTGTTCTTGAAAACGGCGCTCCATTGCTCGACGCATGCGTTGAGACAAGCCTAAAATATTGGCAAAAGTGTTGGCCATGTGCCGCAATTCCGAAGGCGTTCCCATAATAACCGCCTTTTTAAAGGGATGATTGGGATGCTCGTGCAAGTACAGCGCCGCAGCGCCGCCACCTATGGAATGTCCAACCATATGTTGAGGTTGAAATTGCGCGGCCAATACCGCTACTACACGGCTGTATTGCAACATGTTAAACAGCTTGCCCGTAGAAGCTCCGTGCGCAGGTGCATCCACTGCCAGCACCCGTTTTCCCGCTGCTATCAACCGCTCCACTAGGGGTTCCCAGCGCGCAGCATTGGATTCCC
>CAYUZF010000068.1:17522-17735 GCA_964449615.1 uncultured Aureispira sp. | reverse complement strand
CCCCGCCATTGGACGGCCAAAAATATGCAGCGCCAAATCGCCTGCGCGTTTGGTGGACAAATAACTAATTTGGTGTAGGGCATAACCCATAACTTTAGGCAACGACATTGATTAACTTTGTTGGTAGTAATAATTCTCGAATTAAAATAAGATTTTAAACTCCGTCATCGGTTTGATGGTGGGCGGCAGTTCTTTTTCGTCCAGCATTTCACG
>CAYUZF010000068.1:0-17405 GCA_964449615.1 uncultured Aureispira sp. | reverse complement strand
TCATTTCCATCGTGTGAAATACCCAAGAGATAATCACCGTGAACGGCACGGTTAGCCAAATAAATTCGCTGCCCATTTTGGCAAACTCACTCACCATTCCCAGCGGCAATAGGACAATAAACAACCCTACAAAAAACACATTGATCGAGGCATATTGTCTTGGAAAAGGAAAGTGTTTGATGCGTTCTGACTCGCCTTGCAATTGGTAAAATGCTTCAATAAGACGCAAGAGCGTTGTATAAGAACTTTGGTTAATTTGGCCTTCCGCCAACAATTGTTTCAACTCTTTGGATTGTATAGAAAGCAGGTGGGCTGCGCGGTTTTGTTTGACGCTGATGAACTCATAGTCTTTGTTGCTAATGAATTGTTTGAGCATATCGTAGCGCTCTGGTTTAGGCAGTTCTTTGAGTCGGCCTTTGATGCTGCGCCGACGGCGTCCGCTTTGTGGCGTAGGGTCGGGCTCTCGCAGTTGAAAGGTCAACGCATACAACCAAGCTATGTGGCGGTAGATCAGGCGTTTGGCAGGCGATTCTGCCAGAGTGGCTTCCGCCGAATAATCGTGGCTAGGCAAAAAATCACGCATCAAAACCGCAAAACTACGGCTGCTATTTACAATGTTTCCCCAGATGTTGCGCGCTTCGGCCAAACGCTCGTAAGCAGCGTTGTTTTTAAAACCCAAATAAAACGCTACGGCGGTTCCAATCAACGCTAATGGCAACCACGGCACTGCCAACCAATGCAAATTAAAATGTGTGTAGATCCCTACTACTACCGTAGACCAAGCAATAAAAATTAGGATGTATTTGCTCGTTTGTAGAAAAGTATGCAGCAAGGTATATCGACGACTGGTACGCATGAGTGGTAATTTTGTATAAAAAACAAACTAGAGCATTAAAAACACGCTGCAATTAGGGTATAAAAAAACTGTTCTTCTCTATTACAGAAAAGAACAGTTTCCGTCAAAAATTTGTTTAATCCAATTGCCTTAGACATTCAAATTTGCATATTTAGCATTGGCTTCAATAAACGCTCTACGCGGAGGCACTTCATCGCCCATCAGCATAGAGAACACTTCATCTGCCGATTCAAAATCTTCAATGGTCGCTTGGCGCAACGTACGAGATTCGGGATCCATTGTTGTTTCCCACAACTGCTCGGCGTTCATCTCTCCCAAACCTTTATAGCGCTGTATACTTACGCCACCTTCTCCACCCAAAGAGGCAATGGCTTGGTCGCGGTCTTCGTCATCCCAACAATAAATGGCGCGTTTGCCTTTTTTCACTTGGTACAACGGCGGCGCAGCAATATAAATGTAGCCATTTTCGATCAACGGGCGCATGTAGCGGAAGAAGAACGTTAGAATCAAGGTTACAATGTGGCTTCCATCAACATCGGCATCACACATGATAATAATTTTATGGTAGCGCAACTTTTCGATGTTCAAAACGCGTTCGCCATCTTTCTCTTCAATGCGCACACCCAGCGCCGTAAACATGTTCTTGATTTCCTCATTTTCATAAATGCGGTATTCCAACGCTTTTTCTACGTTCAAGATTTTACCGCGCAGCGGCAAAATGGCCTGAAATTCGCGGTCGCGTCCCTGTTTGGCCGTTCCACCTGCCGAATCGCCCTCTACCAAGTAGATTTCTGAACGGTCGGGGTCTTTGGAAGAGCAGTCGGCTAGTTTTCCAGGCAAACCAGAGCCTGTTAGTACATTTTTGCGCTGTACCATTTCGCGGGCTTTACTGGCTGCGCTGCGGGCTTTGGCGGCTACGATTACTTTTTCCATCAACATCTTAGCCGTGCTCGGATGCTCTTCTAAGAAGATTTCCAATGCTTTGCGTACACAAGCCGATACGATGGATGTCACTTCCGAGTTGCCCAACTCGCCTTTTGTTTGACCCTTGAACTGCGGGTCAGGTACTTTCACAGCAACCACGGCGGTTAAGCCTTCTCTGAAATCTTCACTGGAGACTTTCACCTTAGCTTTGGTAAACATGTCGTTGTTCTCACCGTACTTTTTTAATACGTGCGCGATGGCGCGACGAAAACCATTTACGTGGGTTCCTCCTTCTACGGTGTTGATGTTGTTGACGTAAGAGCGCAATGTTTCGCGGTAGGACTTGTTGTACTGAAACCCTACTTCTACAATTACGCTGTCTTGCTCGCCGCGCACATGTACAGGTTTTGCCATCAACGTTTCGCGGCCCCCGTTTTTATCAATGTGCTGCACAAATTCCAACAACCCACCTTCTGAATAAAAGCTCTCTGTTCTAGCTTTGCCGTTCTCGTCCAAATCCCGCTCATCAGTCAATGTTAAGTGCAAGCCTTTGTTCAAGTACGACAATTCGCGCAAGCGCTTTGCCAGCGTGTCGTAGCTGTACTCTAATTCTGTAAAAATAGATGGATCAGGCAAAAATCGGATGATGGTTCCCGTAAGGTCGGTTTGGCCAATCATACTGACTTCTGTTTGTGGAATTCCTTTTGAATAGCGTTGGGTAAAGACTTTTCCTTCGCGGTGTACTTCCGCTTCCAACATGATCGACAAGGCATTTACACAAGATACTCCTACGCCGTGCAGACCACCCGATACTTGATAGGTTTGTTTGTCAAATTTACCTCCTGCGTGGAGGACGGTCATGACCACCTCTAGAGCCGACTTTTGCAGCTTTTCGTGCATGCCAGTTGGAATTCCCCGTCCGTTATCTCTTACAACAATCGAATTGTCTTCTCTAATGGCCAATTCGATGTGGCTACAATGCCCTGCTAGATGTTCGTCAATGGAATTGTCCAAGACCTCATAAACGAGGTGGTGCAATCCTTTTTCGTCTGTTGTCCCAATGTACATTCCTGGGCGCAATCTCACAGCTTCTAGACCTTCTAGCGCCGTGATGTTGTTGGCGCTGTAATTCGCTGTTTCCGCTTCGTTTATTTTGTTGTTTTCCATAACAACAAAGATACAAAAAATACGCCAAAGTGCCAATAGATTTTTGGGATTAAAATGGGTTGTTTTGAGGTCAAAAACAGGGTTCTTTTACACACTATAGCTTTCCTCTTCCCTCCTTCTGTTTTTAGTCTTCTTCCAAATATACTTGGAAACCTTGTAAAAAACTTATGCGTCTTTTATGATCTGTTCGTAATAATTTCTGTGCCAGATGGAACCTTATGCTGCAATTAAGTCTAGGGGAGGTACAGATGCAGCCGTGGGGGTCGTAAGAGGATCAATCCCCTCGCTGCTGTAGTCGTATCCTTGCAAACATATGCTTCTTCTCTTGGGCATTGGGTTCTTCATATTGCGTTTTTTATAGTATAAAAATTGATTTTAGACAGCTTATACGGTAGGCTCTCAACAAATATACCCTTTGTTTATAGAAATATAATAAAAACACAAAGCAGCGCAGGCGCGTAAGGTAGGTGGCCGTAGTACGCCCGCCTCCGTCACAGAAAAACACCCTAATGTCATATTTCTAAAAACCTCAAGTTCCCAATATAAATCGGCACTCCCGCCTTGCTTACCTTAGATTATACCGCCATCCCAGCTTTCCAACAAGACGGAATTAGGCGAAAGCCGCACTCCAACAAAGAAATACAAACAATTCGCTGTCAAGCGCTTAAATAAAATAATGTACCTTTGTCCCCACAATTAAAAAGCTGGTTCATCCAGTGCAGCACAGTTGTCTCTTTTTTAATTAACCAAACGCTTATCCTGCGTAGCCGAGGTGCTTCCCCCAGAAGCCTGAGGTGTCGGTGTGCTGTTCAACTATAGACAACGATAAGAGACGATGGCCTTTGATCGGCTGTGGTCGATTGTAAGTTATATGAGAAATTTATTAACCCACCTTGCCCTTTGCGTAGCCCTTCCCCTATCTTTAGATTCAGCAGTAAGCGCTACAACGGTACAAGTTTCTAGCCCAGTCCCTGCTCCCAGTCCTGATTTTTCGATCGTAGAGCCTGAGCATGCCAGAGCCTACCTCACTAAGATTTATCCCTATGCCGTGCAAATACACCACCAACAGGGCGTTCCAATTCCCATTACATTGGGTATTGCTTGCCTAGAATCGGGTTATGGCCGCAGCCACTACGCCCAAACGCGCCACAACCATTTCGGCATCCGCAGTTACCAGGGTGGCAAAGCAGGCTATCGCCATTTTTCAAGCATAGAGGATTGTTTTAAAACGTTTGCCCAACTCTTTGAATTGGAGCGCTATGCGCCACTGCGAAGCGTAGCGCCCGACGATTTGCCTGCTTTTGCGCAAGGCTTGCAGCAGTGCGGGTTCAACCACCGCGACAAATACCGCAAAAAATTGTTGCACCTCATTGCCTTTTTGGAACTAGAAGCCCTCACGGCTTCCGCAATTGCCTAGCGCAGCACTGGCCACCTTACCAGGCCTGCCAATACACTTCGGCTTGCAACACCCCTGTTGCCAACAAATACGCCTCAAAATGTGTGGCGCCAATACCCGTCTGAACAACTTGTAACTGCGTCAGAGAGCCGTGCAAACGCCCCAGTTCTTGACGAAAGTCGAGCGCTTTTAGTTGCTGTTCGATGGCCTGCATTTCTGCACGGGCATCAAAGCGGGCGTTTTGGCGCAGTTGTTCCAACAGTTGCCCTTGTCGCAGCCATTTGGCTAGGTGCAGCAAAAGGTTTTTGGACGCAGCCGTCAATCGGAGGTCTTCTAGGTAGAAAGCGCGTTGTTCGGCATCAAATTGAGGAACACCCGATACATAAATAATTGATTTTTTGTTGGCGTTGTTATTTTTCAACAGCTCCACAGCAATGATGGCGCGGGTTCCTTTGGGATAAATATGCACCGCCCCTACCCCATAACCATAACGCGCATAATGCTGCTCTATATACGTTTGCAAATAGGTTTCCAATTGCTGCGCAGCAGCTTCCAAAGGCAACTGCCCTTTGACGTAGAGTTGGCTCTGGGCTTGTGGAGGCTGCACCCCAAAAGCAACAGGGGGCAAAGCGGGGGTTTTGGGGACTTGCTCTTGCAGCACGACTACAGGCTGGGCCATAGCGCCGACCGAGAGTTCCAGCCGATTGTTAACGCCTTTGCCACGCCCCTGTGGAGGCGACACAAACAACTGTTGTACATTTGGCTGTAGCCAAATGCCTTCCTGCAAGGCATAAGGGGTATTGAGGTAACTGGCTGCACGATCTATCAAAGGGCGAAAGCTGCGGTACTCTTTTCCTGCGGTGCTGTTGAGCAAGACTTGTACTTGCTGTGCAATGGTGGTATTAATGGCGGCGCTTAAATCTCTCAAAACAGGCTTTACAATCGGCTGCAACAATTCAGGCCAATCCACTTGACGCAATAGTTTGGAAGAACAGAGTTTCGTAAGTTCAAATCGAGCCTTCGGTCAAGGCTACCGTGCCATCCATTTGTAGGCGAAGTTGGAGTGGACAATCGAGGTTGTTGCGCAGTAGTTTTTTTTGCCCTTGCCACTTCAAGCCATTTTCCCACTTTACTGCCAAGCGCAAATCAATGCTGATATCGGTATGTACCGCGCTGCCTTCAAACCACAGTTCTAGCCCCGACAATTCTACTTGATACTGAAAAGTAGCAGAGGCGTCCATGGTTTCGTCCACCCATTCCAACAAAGGTTTCGCCCAGCGATCCAACCAATTTTTTTTCGCTTCTTGTTTTCGATTGGCGACTTTAAAATGGTAGGTGGGTGTAGTTCCCGCCAACAAGGGGGAAGGAATGCGCCTTACCAACAAAGCCTTGAGTTCAGGGGTAGGCAGAACTATAGGCGCTTGCAAAACAGAAGCCTCTAAATCAGGTAGTTTAGGTACAACAACAGTCTTTTTGGGAGCGGTGGTAGCAACGGTGTTGCAGGCGGTTACCGCCAGGCAAAACAGAACAACGCCTAAGCGGAAACAGTGCCTTGCAGCGGCAAAATGAAAATTTATCGAAGTACTCAGCATGAATTAACGGTGTATTTTTTATGCAAGTTAGCGATAATCCCTATATTAATCTGCCAAAGTAACCCAAACCGCCCTAATTGCTCATCATCTTCCCTTATATTTACTAGCAGAATAGTAGGTTTAGAACCGCTTTGCATAGGTATGTGCTACAGGCGGCGCCAGCCCTATTATTCACCCGTTACCTATTAGCAAACTACAATTTAATACATTACTACTACAAACATGGCAGCACCAAAGAACCTCTACGCCCTCCTCGTTGGCATCAACGATTACCTAAGTCCCAGTATCTCTAATCTCAACGGAACACACAAAGACCTACAAGATGTACACGACTACATAATGTCCAATTACGAGGATTTTGACAAACACATCCAAGTACTCCGAGACAAAGACGCCGTTCGCGCCAATGTGGTCGCGGGCTTTGAACAGCATTTGGGGCAAGCACAAGAAGGGGACGTGGTACTCTTCTACTACTCTGGACATGGCTCTTGGGGGAAAACCCACCAAGCCTTTCACAAATTTGACCCCGATGGACGAGAAGAAGTATTGGTCTGTCACGACAGCCGTGTCGATGGCCAGTTTGATCTAGCAGATAAAGAGATTGCTGTACTGCTCAACTACGTAGCGCGCAACAACCCCGAAGTGGTTTTATTAATTGACAGTTGCCATTCGGGTTCTATTACCAAGGATACCGAAGCAACCCCGCGTTTGACAGGAGAAGCCCACCAAGAGCGAAATTTATCCGATTACTTGTACGACTCTACCCTGGACGTGCATAAAAATTACTACACCAACCTCCTGCAAGACAACGGCGGAGAAATCCCCGAAATACCGCAATCGCGTCATTTACTGATGTCGGCTTGTAGCGAACGCGAACTGGCCAGAGAGACAAGAGAAGGCGGCTGGTTTACCCAATCGCTACTCAAAACCTTGCGGGAACAACCTGAGTTGTCCTATTTTCAGGTCTACGGCCAAATTTTCTCGGCTATTTCACAAAAAGCAGAAAAACAAACCCCACAACTGGAAGCCTACGGTTTGTTCAACGCCAACAATCGTTTTCTAACGGGCGAACGCAATTTGAATAAAGGTTCGCGTTTTAGAATTGGTCGCTCAGAGAAAAATAGAACTTTTCGCATTGACTTTGGCGCACAAACAGGTTTTCCATTAGACATCAGTCGCGCCATCAATTTTAACATTTATCAAGAAAAAGACAGTACCGAACCCATTGGTGTAGGACGGGTGTCCTCTTTGGGCTTGGTGGACAGTGAAATAAAAATATCCTTGAATAAGGCTTCTGGAGAAACGGTGTACTGGGGCGAAATTTTGGACTACGCACTTGCGCCTGTAATGATTTGTTTTGAAGGTTTTGAAGAAGACTTGGCAGTCTTGAATGCAGCATTGGATAAACGCCCCTTGCAACAGGTGGTTTTTGTGGGCAACGATACGGTAGCGCCTTTTGTGCTGGCTTGGGACGAGAAAGATGCCTGTTACCGCTTATCGGAGCGCCAAGAAGAACAAGTTTGGAACGCTGCTTTGGAGCGTTATGAAACGCAAGCCTTTAACCGTCCTGTTTTTATTTTGGAATTTGGCAAACAGGACTTACAAGATGCGTTCAAAATGACGACTGTAATCGAAGCGCTGGAACACCTCTGCCAATGGAAATACACTACCGAACTGGACAACGCCCAGTCGCGCATCAACAAAAAAGACATTGCTATTACGTTCTCTAGCGACAATGCCGAACATCGCGTAAAAGCAGTGGTTCAAGCCAATCGAGGAACGGCTAAATACGATTTGGCGGAAGCCAACGAAGGCAAGTTGGATTACCACAAGGTAGTCGTAGATTATACCGAAGAGGAGCCAGTCAACTACTCCATTCGCCTCGAAAACAAAGGTAGAACTACTTACCACTTAGCGTTGGCCATTGCTACGTCCGATTATGGGGTCATTCCACTGCAATCCAATATCGTTTTGGAGCCTGGACAGGTCTTAGAAGAAGCAGTGGACGAGTATTACGGCAGTTTATCTATTCCTCGAAAGAAGGATACCAACATTACCAATTACCTTAAAGTATTTATTTCCAAACAAGAAATCAGCACCATTCAAGGTCTAGATTTACCGTCTTTGGCCATGGAAGAACAATTACAATTCTTTGATTCTGTGGGCGATCGCATGGTTGGCCGCCGTGTCAACTTCAACGACTGGTGCTGCAAAACACTGGCGATGAACTTGCGGCGGGAGGTCAATACGCTTGGTGAGCAACAAGTAGAAATAGACCGTAGAGGCATTTATATACACGGCCACGAGCAGCTCAAAGCCAATGTTCAAGTCAACAGCCCCGAGCGCAACACCCGTTCTGCCAACCAACTGTTCGAGACCCTACCCGAAAAGATCGATAACTTTGAATTGTTCTTTATGGACGATGGTTCGGGTTTTCCCAGCGAAACGGTCTTGGAATTAACCAATATTGAGAACGAAGAAGCACTGGCGGATCATCCGCTTAAAATTTCGGTGCCTAATTTTGAGGATGAACTGGTGTTTCCCTTTACCACAGAAACCGTGTTGATCCAACAAGAAGACGGCTCTTACTTGGAAGAAACACTCATTTTGCCCATCGGCCACAAAGCAGGCAAAGACGAACAGGGCAACGATGTCTACGAAATCAGCGAGTTGCCTACACACGGCAACAAAGGTACTCGAAGCCTGGGCAAAGCCCTAAAAATGTGCTTTGGAAAGTTGTTTTTGTCCAAACAAAATTACAACCTCTGCTGGGTAGATTATAAGAATGGCGGCGAGCGCGAAAGCGAAGGCGTTGCTGAAAAAGTGACGGCGGCCAATAAAATCTTGGTGGTACTGCACGGCATTATTGGCGATACGGGAGCCATGGCTACCAATCTGGAATTTGTCGTAGACAACGGCTATTACGATTTGGTCTTGACCTACGATTATGAAAATTTAAACACGCCTATTCCCGACATAGCCACGCAGTTCAAAAAACAATTGACAGAGGCGGGCATTACCCCCGAAGCAGGTAAAACAGTGGACATAGTGGCGCATTCTATGGGCGGTTTGGTTTCCAGAACCTTTATAGAAAGCCCTGGTTTGCGCGGCGATTTGATTGTACGCAATTTGTACATGCTCGGCACGCCCAATGCGGGTTCCGCTTTCGCTAAAATAGCCGCTTACCGCGATCTATTGACCTCCGCGATGGCTTTCGCCTTAAATTTCAAAACCTTTGGCTTGTCTTCCATTATACAAAAAGTAAAAGGCTTATCGGTCACCAAAAACCTAACGGTAACACTGGAACAAATGGGCATCAACAGTCCATTTCTACAAGACCTAAACACCAATCCCGCCCCTGAGGGCGTCGGTTATTACATCTTGGCAGGCAGTACGGCCAACGCCGAAACTTCCGTTGTAGGAACCATTGCTAAACTAATGGATTGGGCAACCCTAAAAGTAGGCAGTGTGGCATACGGCAAAGTGGACAACGATGTGGCGGTTTCTACAGAAAGTATTCTAAGTGTCCCAGCCTATTTTAAACCGACCACCGAGCGCGTCGATTGCAACCACATGGTTTATTTTATACACGAGCCAACCATGACACTTTTGGATAAATGGATGGAAGCCAACAACGAAAACTAACCTCTAACCGCATATTACTAGTACCATGGATCATACAATTAGCAACGAAGGAAACAACAACATAATTATACAGGGTATTACGGATAGCAACATTACCCTAGAAGTGAACGGCGCTACTCAGGAAATTCAGAACGAGATGGCGACCTTACACGCGTTGCTAGAGCAAATGAACGTGCAGCAAGTCCAAATGGCCGATAAAATCTACAGTTTGAGCCAAATTGGCGAAGAGGATTTGGGCATTAAAAAGACGTTCAATGTTTCAATGACTAAGAAACTGATGCAGACCCTGGCCGACAATGGCCTCGGTCCTGCACAGAAGTTTCTAAACAAAACCCAGTCGATCAAAGGCTGGGAACACGACAGTCGATTTGCCGACGTAGCCAAAAACTTAATCACCTTTGCTTTTGTGGGCGTGATTGGCATTCAATTGCGCAAAATTATGGCCATCGGCAAAGAACCGCTTTCAGAGCGCAAGCAAGTTACTTACCTTCAGAACTGCTATTTGATTGCTCAAAAATCGGTGCAGTTGCTCAATTTTGCATTAATTTCTGCTTTTTGGGATGCCCAAAAAACAGGCAATTACGAGCTGAACGAGGAAGAGAGCAAAGAATTAAAGTTGTTTTTTGACGATTCTATAGAACGCAACCTAACGGCTTACGGCACCCTGCTGGAAGTCTTGATCAAGTTGTTCCAGCGCCACCAGATTCCCCTGCCCTTAAAGGAGCTGGAAAATCTACCCCTTGCGCGCTTTCAGAAAACCTGCAACCGCATTCAAAAACGCTACAGTTTGTTGGAACAGTCGCAGCATTCGTTGATGACTTGTTTTGAAATGGAAGCCCAATTGACGCAGCTACTTAGCCAGTTGATTTTATTAACCAACTACGAAATGCTTTCTGTCAAAAGTGTGGCCTACGACGAGCAACGCACTTCACAACCGCAATACATCCACAGTTATATTGAATTGGGCATCGACCAGAAGTTTAATGAAAATACCGAGAAAATCAACATTCTTGGCATGCCTGTGGTGACCGATGCGGTTATTCTGCACGACAAGCGCCAAAACCACGAGCAAAACATCAACCTTTCCCCGTTTGTGATTGATTACAACACTCAAATTTTTGAGAGCGGCGCGAAAGTCTGCTTTTTTTCGTCCAAACACATTTCGGATGCGAGTTTGAACTACCGCTTTTTAGATGACAACAGCATTGAGAACGTCGACTTTTCGGATGTGTTGCAGGGCAGCGGCAAAATAGAAGAATTGATGAAAGAGAAAAGCAACCACATCAAATTAAAATTTGACCACATCTTTCTACAATTTGAAAATGCCAAAGAGCTGCTGCTCAAAAACAGTGCGGCTGGCGACGATGCGGCTGGCGACATTCAGTTTGACGATTTATTTGGGTAGAGCGGTTCCATACGTCCCTTTTCTACTACGACTGCCCATTTTTTATTTTTTAGAACACTCTTATAATGAACAACAAGATTTACCCCTTCAAATTCTTAGACGCTTATACCGCCGCTGACAAAGACATCTTTTTCGGGCGCGACGAGGAAATCAAGCAGCTTTATCAAATGATTTACCAGTCGGATACGCTGTTGCTCTACGGCGCGTCAGGTACGGGAAAAACCAGCTTGATCCAGTGCGGCTTGGCCAGCCAGTTTGAGCAGCACGATTGGTTGGATATTTTTGTGCGCCGCAATAAGAATCTAAATGAGTCGTTGGAAAAAGCGCTCTTGGCCGTCGGCGGTGCCAATGAGCAAACCAGCAGCGACAGCGAAGAATTGGATTGGTTGGACGATCTTATGGGCGATGCTGATAATGTCGTGTCTACCAAAACCCTCAGCCCTACGCAGGGCTATTTAAAAAACATCTATTTAAGGCACTTTCGTCCGATTTATTTGATTTTTGACCAATTTGAAGAGTTGTTTATTTTGGGCAACCAAGCCGAGCAAGCTCAATTTATTCAAACCGTTCAAGAGATTTTACAGGTCGAACAGCCCGTGAAGTTGATTTTTAGTATTCGGGAAGAATATTTGGGTTCTTTGTACGAATTTGAGAAAGCGGTGCCTGCGCTCTTGCGCAAAAAACTGCGCATCGACCCGATGAATTTGCAAAAGGCCAAAGCGGTTGTTTTGGGGGCCACCCAGTCGCCCAATTCCATCGTCCACATCCAGCCCACAGAAGCCGATGCCATTGCCGAGCAAATTTTTGAGAAAATTAGAGGGCAAGAAAAAACGCTGACCATTCAGCTGCCTTATTTGCAGGTTTTTTTAGATAAATTCTACCGCCATCTTTCTAAAGATCAAGCCCAAAACCCCACTACAGAAGCGACCTTCACCCTAGCAAAGCTGTCGGAAATTGGCGACATCAGCGATGTGCTGCGCGCTTTTTTAGAAGAACAAATAGTAGAAATTGCCAAAACGCAGCGCTGCGATGCCAAAACCATTTGGAAGATCCTCTCGCCTTTTGTCACCGTAGACGGCACCAAAGAACCCACCAGCATGGAGGCCATCGGCCAACAACTGCCCGACGTTCCCAAAAGCCTCATCGAACAAGTGGTGTTGGCCTTGATGAATCGACGGATTCTGCGCTATTTGGAGGAAGAAAATTTGTACGAAGTAGCCCACGATTCGCTGGCCTTGCGCATTGCCGAAAAGCGCAGCGACGAAGAAATTGCTCTGCTAGAAGTGCGGAATTTGATTCAAACCCAAAGCTTATTAAAAGACGAAGCGCGGGAATTGTTTTCCGAAAAACAATTGGAATTCATCGGGCCTTATTTGCCGTTGCTGGCCTTGACACCTGCCGAAGCGCAGTTGATTGAAGCGAGTAAAGCGCAGGTGTTGAAAGAGCAGCGCGAAGCGCGCCGCCGCAAGTTGCTTGCGGGCATACTGCTGTTGTTGTTTGTGGCGACTATTTTGGTGGCCGCTTTGTATTCCTTCGCCCAGGCTACTGCTGCCAAAAAAGCAGAAACCGCCGCCAAAGCTTCCGAAGAACTGGCCTTGGTTGCAAAAAGCAATGCAGAAACCGAAAAACAAAAAGCCGTTTCAGCCAGCGCAGCGGCAGAGGAAGCCCGTCAAAAAGCAGAGGCGAGCGAACGCGCCACCAAAGCTGCCCTGAGCGAAGCCAAAGCAAGTAGACGCCGAGCGTTGGCCGCCCTAAAGGAGGCCAAACGCAGCAAACGCCAAGCTATGTTAGCGCAAGAATCTGCCGAAAAGGCGCAGGTGGCAGCAGAGATAAGCAAAGTACAAGCCCTAACCGCTCAACAAGCCTCCGAAGAAGCGAAAATCGCCGCCTTAAAAGCCAATGAAAAGAACGAAAAAATCATCAGTGCGATGGATTTTTACGCCGATAATTTTGCTTTAGCCTTTCACGATGGTAAGTACGGCTTTATCAACAAAGAGGGCGAAGTGGTTATTGATTATGCCTACGACAAAGGAGAACCCTTTGACCCAAAAACGGGTTTTGCAGAGATGGAAAAAGTTGATTTAGAAGAATCGGAAGATATTTTGAGTGGCAAAACGGGATGGGCTTACAACAAATATTTGGTAGATACAGCCGGTACCCCCTATCGACTTTTACGCTTGGTGGAGGTCTTTAGAAATTCGGGGAGTTCCCCTTATTCGTTTTCGCCTAAAGACATTAGCTGGTTACAGCAACAATTGAGCAACGATAAAACACAAGCGCCGTTGCTTCAGAAAGTCAACCAGATAGAAGCGGGGAATGCCACTGCTCAAAAGTCTCTAATTTCTATTTTAAACAAGGAAAAAGGACAACTGGCCTTGGATTGTAGAGAATTGCCTGAAGAACAAATTCTGGAAACGTTAGAAACCATCGCTAAAAACAGCACCAACAGAGAGAAAGTAGCGCTGTTGTTCTTGGACAATACCGAACTGCGAAAGCTGCCCGATTTTATCGGCGATTTTAATAATTTAAAACGTATATCTTTAGAAAATACCAACATCGAAGAGTTGCCTGCCTCTTTTACTCAACTCAACAAGTTGGAAAAATTGGACCTATCATTTACCCCCATACAATCCATTCCTAAAGACATAGGTAACTTAAGTAGTTTGAAGGTGCTTCGTTTGTCCCCTGTCTACAATATTCCCGTCAGTCTATTTGAACTGAAAAACTTAGAAGAATTAACCGCAAATTATTTTTATGTAGATTTTTCTGATATAGATGACTTAGACGAGGAGAAACCTAAAGCAGAAAAGGAAAAAAACGAGGAAAAAGAAGAAGACCTAGATGTTTATAAGAATATTGGAAAATTAACCAAACTTAAACACTTGGTACTAGAAGGAGACGTTCCTGCATTTCCCCGCAGTCTATTTCAATTAAAAAACCTACAAACATTAGACATAAAAACTGCCGAGTTTGATACCCTTCCAACAGGAATTGAGGGTTTGACCAATTTGGAAGAATTGAGAATGGGCGCTGCTTTAAAAGAATTTCCAAAGGGTATTACCCAATTAAAAAAACTGCGCAAGATTGTATTACCTAAATCAAAGGTGAAAGATATTCCTGCAGATATTGGGCAACTGAAAGAGTTAGTTGCACTTAGATTTGGTGCTAATGTAACTACTTTGCCTTCTACTCTTGGCCAGCTCCAACAACTGCAAGGTTTTGTTATCAATGCTCCTTTAACCGCCTTTCCAGAAGAATTGTTACAATTAGATAGTCTGATACTCTTGGAATTACTTGGAACTCAAATTAGTCATATCCCAGCAGAAATTGGCCAATTAAGTAATTTGAAGGCATTCAATTTTTTTGGTCCATTAACCACTTTTCCAGAAGAATTGCTACAACTCGACGATTTAGTAATTTTAGAGCTGCTCAATACTAAGATCAGTTCTATTCCAGCGGGGATTAACAAACTAAGCAACTTGTATACTTTTGAGTTTTCTGGCCCTCTTACCACTTTCCCAAAAGAGTTGTTGCAATTGAAGAAATTGCGGAACCTTTCTATAATGGAAGCGAACTTTGAAACGATTCCAGATTATTTAGGGCGCTGGGAGACTTTAAAGAAATTAAAGTTATCTGGCCATTTTGCGGCTGTCCCTTCTAGTATTGGTCAACTAGAGCAACTGACTTCTTTAGTTTTATCTAGTCCAACTTTAGAAACCATCCCTTCTAGCATCGGCCAGTTAACACAACTAATTACCTTAGATTTGTCTGGGTCAAACTTAGAAACCATTCCAGCAACCTTAGGCAATCTTAAAAAATTGACCATATTAAACTTAAAAGGTAGTTTTAGTGAACTTCCTACTCATATTTTTGGCCTTAAAAATTTATACACCTGCACTCTTATCAGCCCCAATTACCAATCTGTTTCTAGTAAGATTGGTCAGTTAACTAAAATAGCGGCCTTAAAGCTTTCAGGGTCTTTTGAAAATCTACCTGATAACATTTATAATTTGAAAAACTTACGCATGTTAACCTTATTCAACTGCCCCAACTTAAAAGCAGTTCCAGATCTGGGTAAATTCAAAAAACTACAAGCTTTCGGTTTTATTTTATACGAAGGTGCTAATAGAGATGCTATTTTTGAACAGTTGCAGAAGTTTAGAAGTGACCGTCCAAAAATTAATTTTGCAGTCTTTGATGAGCAGGGAAAATATGTTAATGTTTCTATTCCCGATTGGGATATTGATTTGGATTTGGACTAATATTTTTTTATTTTTCGTTTATTCATATTTTATTTTGCTCATTTTCAACACCAACCACCATGAACAAAATATATCCCTTCAAATTCTTAGACGCTTATATCGCCGCAGACAAAGACATCTTTTTCGGGCGTGACGAGGAAATCAAGCAGCTTTACCAAATGATTTACCAGTCGGATACGCTGTTGCTCTACGGCGCGTCGGGGACGGGGAAAACCAGTTTGATCCAGTGTGGCTTGGCCAGCCAGTTTGAGCAGCACGATTGGTTGGATATTTTTGTGCGCCGCAATAAGAATTTAAACGAGTCGTTGGAAAAAGCGCTCTTGGCTGTAGGGGGAAAAGGCGAACAGCCTTCGACGGGCGAGACGCAGGATTTGGATTGGCTCAACGATATAATGGGCAATGCCAAGAGCGAAGTGGCAACTGCGGCATTGAGTCCAACACAGCGTTATTTAAAAAACATCTACCTCCAGCATTTCCGTCCGATTTACTTGATTTTTGACCAATTTGAAGAACTGTTTATCTTGGGCACACAGTCCGAGCAAGCGCAATTTATTCAAACCGTTCAGGAGATTTTACAAGTCGAACAGCCTGTAAAGTTGATTTTTAGTATTCGAGAAGAATATTTGGGTTCTTTGTACGAATTTGAAAAGGCGGTGCCTGCGCTTTTGCGCAAAAAACTGCGCATCGACCCGATGAACTTGGAAAAAGTAAAGGCAGTAGTGTTGGGTGCTACCACCAACCCGCGTTCCATTGTCCATGTCCAGCCTTCCGAAGCCGATGCCATTGCGGAGGGTATTTTTGAAAAGATCAGAGGGCAAGAAAAGACGTTAACCATTTAACTGCCTTATTTGCAGGTATTTTTAGATAAATTCTACCGACACCTTTCTAAAGATCCATCCAAAGAACCTACTACTGAAGCCACCTTTACCTTAGCCGCGCTATCGGAAATTGGCGGTATCAGCGACGTGCTGCGCGATTTTTTGGAAGAACAGATTGTAACCATTGCCAATGCTTTGCTTTGCGATCAAAAAAAGATTTGGAAAATCCTCTCGCCTTTTGTTACCGTAGATGGCACCAAAGAACCCATTGGTCTAGCGGCGTTGAACCAGCAACTGCCCAACCTTTCTAGTACGTTGATTGAAAAAGCGGTGTTGGCGCTGATGAACAACCGCATTTTGCGCTACAACGAAGAAGAAAACTTGTACGAAATTGCCCACGATTCGCTGGCGCTGCGCATTGCCGAGAAGCGCAGCGACGATGAGATTGCCCTGCTGGAAGTCCGCAACTTGATCAACAGCCAAAATTTGTTAAAAGACGAAGCGCGCGAGTTGTTCTCGGCCAAGCAGTTGGAATTTATCAACCCTTATTTACACCTATTGTCTTTGAGTGTTGGCGAACAAAAGTTGTTGCAGGAGAGCGAGGCAAAAGTAACGCGACAACAGCGCGAAGCGAAGCAACGCAAACTACTAGCCGCCGCTTTTGTAGGGTTGGTGTTTGTGGTAATCTTGGGTTTTGCATTAAATGCACGAAAGCTGCAAAAAGATGCCGAACAGAACAGTAAAAAAAACAAAAAAATTGTCAATGCGCTGGACTTTTACGACGGTAAATATGCCTTAGCATTCAACGGCAAATACGGTTTTATCAACCAAGAGGGCGACGTGGTGATTAATTACGACTACGACAAAGGCGAACCGTTTGATGCAGAGACGGGTTTTGCGCAAATGGAGATGGAGATCAGCGATCATAGAACCCTAAAAAAACTGGGAGACGGGCAGCGCCGCTCCAACGTTAAGTTTTATGTGGATACCAGCGGCCAACAGTACCGAGTCATCAACCTCCCCGATAGTTTAGGAACGGCATCTTCTGAAAACGGTGGTTTTGGTGACAGCAGCCTTCATGCTAACAAAGTTACATTCCCCTTGTCTATATTCGCATCCGACAATAAAAACTTGGCGCTCAATTGCACGGGTATTTTGCGCGCTGATTTTTTGGGTGCCCTTAAAAAAATTCAAGATCGCCCTAACATACGGGAGCGGGTACAAATCCTACGCGCCAGCGAGCTAGAGCTGCCTACGTTTCCTACCGAGGTTCTAGCTTACAACAACTTAAGTAGTCCCTCAACTAAAGCGTAGCGCTCATGAACGAAGGGAACTAAAAG
>CAYUZF010000067.1:6348-23216 GCA_964449615.1 uncultured Aureispira sp. | reverse complement strand
TCGACGCTAGAGTATTAAAAGAGATGTTCGCGCACGCGCCTACCTACGCGACTCCCAAACGCACGCTCGGTGGAATAGCTATTCCACCCCTGCTGAAATGGCTGCGTTTTTTGCCCGCAAGCTGGTAATAAACAATACTGTTAGACTTTAGCTTTCTTCGACGCTAGAGTATTAAAAGAGATGTTCGCGCACGCGCCTACCTACGCGACTCCCAAACGCACGCTCGGTGGAATAGCTATTCCACCCCTGCTGAAATGGCTGCGTTTTTTGCCCGCAAGCTGGTAATAAACAATACTGTTAGACTTTAGCTTTCTTCGACGCTAGAGTATTAAAAGAGATGTTCGCGCACGCGCCTACCTACGCGACTCCTAAACGCACGCTCGGTGGAATAGCTATTCCACCCCTGACAAGCTGCTGTGTAGCGTTTTTTTAGCGTTCGCAACAGGTCGATCTTCCTTTTTACTTGTGCTGTTGCTAAATTTATTTATATTACCCCCATTAAAAAGCAATTGGCTTACTCTACGCTTCCAATTTAGAACTACAACCAAATGAAACGAGCAGAATTTTCTTGGAAAAACCCCAATAAAGTAAACATCTTTGCACAAGCTTGGTGGCCTGATAGTGGCCGCTTCAAAAAGCCCGTGGCCTCGATTTTGTTGATGCATGGTTTGGGTGAACATTCGGGTCGTTACGAACATGTAGCGGCGTATTTTACGCAAAAAGGCATTGCGGTTCTTTCTTGTGACCGAGTGGGACACGGCAAATCAGGTGGCAAACGTGGCCACACAGCCAAGTACAACCATTTATTTGACGATATTGAAAAATTGCACGCCGAAGCCATTCGTAGAGCGCCTGGAACTCCAATTTTCCTATATGGGCACAGCATGGGCGGCGGTCTAGTGTTGGATTATTTGCTCAACAGGACACACACAGGGCTAAAAGGCGTAATCGCCACCTCTCCTATGTTGGAAGCTGCTTTCGAAACCCCAGCTTTAAAAATCAAACTAGCGCGTTTGGTTAGACCTGTTCTACCCAGCTATAGCGAAGGCCACGGTTTAGAATTAAAGTACCTTTCCAAAGATCAATTGGTACGAGAAGCTTATGTAAAAGATCCATTGGTACACACCAAGATAACGGTAGAAACGGCTATGGGCATGTTGGATTCAGGGCAACGGAGTTTGAGAACGGTCAGTAAGATCAACACCCCCTTACTGCTTTTGCACGGCGACCAAGACGGTATTACATCGCACAAGGCAACAGAGCGCTTTGCACAAAAGGCGACAGGCGATGTTACGCTGAGAATATGGGAAGATGGTTACCACGAATTGCACAACGACCCTGAAAAACTAGATTTCTTGAGCTTTGTTTATGTTTGGATCAAAGAACGACTGTAACTACCGTTGAACATAATACCCGTTTTGCTGTTGGCCTTTTGAAAGTTTTTTGCTTTCTTTAGACAACCAATTAAGACAACTTATCAAAAATAACACTATAATGACTGCAAAAGAATTTATCTTAGGTTTTAAAGATCGCGTTAATCCTGAAGCGCTAGAGGGTAAAGGCGATACAACTTTTCATTTTAAAGTATCGGGGGACAATGGCGGCGAATTCACTGCTTCTGTAGAAGACGGCCAATTAGATGTTCAAGAAGGGCTTCATGGTGAATCTAAATGCACCATCACTACTTCTGATGAAACATTGATGGACATTGTAGAAGGTCGTAAGAAACCGATGTCTGCGGTAATGTTTGGAAAGCTTAAAATTTCCAACTTATCAGAGATGACAAAATTTGCTAAGCCATTGGGGCTGATGTAAATCATCGAACCATCTTTTATCCGCTGGTTGAGCTTTACTGGCCAGCGGATAAAACAATTTCTTTTGCTGTCGCTTTTCTCGAAGCACTTCGTTGTATTCTTTTACCTTGCTTTCCTCCTTTCGATTTTAGCACAAGCACTCGCAAAGCGGCCTGCCGAACCCCACTAAGTTGGTACTCGATCGTTTGACTACTTTATTGGATTTACAAAACGCTGAACGGTTAAAGATCAAAACATAAACGCTGCCTAACTACTGTACACCAACACCAACCCCGCTTGCACCAACAACGTACCGTCGATTAAACCAGTGTAGTAATAATCTTGCTGCACCACCTTGTAGCGTCCGTTCTCTAATCGTAGGGTTTTCCAAAGCAATAAAGCCGTCCATAGTGCAGTGGTATAATAAGCAATGCCCAACGGCCACGCATATAAAACAGTAATCAAAAGCATCCAAAGCAACAACAAGCTCAAACCCAGTTGAATAGTACGGCGCGGGCCTAGCGCTGTTGGAATTGTTTTTACCGCGTGGTGGACATCCAATTCCCAATCGCGCAAATCAAAAGGCAAGGTGATTATAAAAATAAATAAACTACGCTCTAAGAAAAGCCCCCAAGGAAGCGGCTCGATAATGGCTTTTTTACTGGTCGTTTCTAACCACGGCAACAAGACGGTGACGTACCCCCAAACTCCAGCAATCAAAAAAATCTTTACAAAGTGTAAATCACGCAGCCGCAATTGGCGTTTGCCCAAGAAGGGCAACACATAACCCAATGACAACAAAGCAGGAAGTAATAAGGCCAGTTGAGTGATCCATTCTAAATAAAAAAAACAACCCGCTGCCCCTATAGCTGCTGCCGTTGCATACAACTTAATATGACTTTGATAAGCGCCTATGATTTGAAAACGAGGAATATCTAAACGCGCATTGAGTTTGCGCCAACTCACCAAACGGTGCAGGGCATAAATAAACCAGGTGGCAAAAAATACCAAGCCCAATAACGCTCCGTAAAACAGTACATCCGTAGAGACAGGCACTACGCCCCTACGGATGTCTAACAAAAATAAACTTTGAGCCGTTATTGCCAACGCACATAATGCAATAAAGATATTGCTGTACAGCAACCAATTAATAAATCGAATGACATTGGTCTGAATGGCTGGCATCGGCTACTTTCCTAATCTACACTTAGGTGAAATATCTAAAATCTTGTTGGTCTTCAATCGCCAACAAAGCATTGTAAATTAAATTAATAACATTTTCCACATCGTCCTTATGCGCCATTTCTACAGTAGTATGCATGTATTTTAGCGGCAGCGAAATCAAGGCCGAAGGCACCCCTGCATTGGAAAAAGCAAAAGCATCGGTATCGGTACCCGTAACGCGAGAACTAGCGCTCAATTGATAAGGAATGTCGTTTTTTTCTGCTGCTTTGCGAATGAGTGCGAGCAAGTTGTTGTGTACGGCTGGCCCAAAGGTCAAATCTGGCCCGTTTCCTCCTTTTATGTCGCCGTGTTTTTCGATGTTGACAAGTGGCGTATGGGTGTTGTGAGAAACATCGGTTACAATGGCAACATCTGGCTTAATAGAGTTGGCCACCATGCGCGCGCCATTCAAGCCTACTTCTTCTTGTACGGCATTAACGATGTACAAACCAAAAGGTAGTTTCACTTTATTTTGATGCAGTAGGCGGGTAACTTCTGCAATACAAAAACCACCAATGCGGTTGTCCAACGCACGCCCTACGTAATAACGGTCGTTCAACACTTCAAACTGATCCGAATAGGTCACCACACAACCAGGATGGATGCCCATTTCTAACACTTCGTCTTTGCTCTCGGCTCCTACGTCTATAAAAATATTGCTGATCGTGGGCGCTAATTTGGCGTCCTCTCCTTTGCGAGTATGAATAGCAGGCCATCCGAAAACCCCGCGTACAATTCCTTTGCCCGTGTGTATATTGACACGCTTGGAGGGCGCAATCATGTGGTCAGAACCACCGTTGCGAATCACTTTGATGTAACCTTCGCTGCTAATATGGTGTACAAACCATGAAATTTCATCGGCGTGTGCTTCAATGACCACCTTGTAGTCTGCTTCTGGATTGATGATACCATACGTGGTACCGTAATTATCTACTCGGTATTCGTCGATGTACGGCTTGATGTAGTCGAGCCACATCTTTTGACCAGGGCTTTCGAAACCTGTAGGTGAATAATTGTTGAGGTAAGCTTCTAAGAAGCGTTCTGATTTTTCTGTGATTATAGACATGCTACTCTACTTGATTTTTTGTTATCCGATAAAGATACAACAGTTTTACAAACAGCAAAACAATACACTAAAGTTGTTCAAAAACAATAAATAGCGGTGCTGGATCTTTAAAAGCCTCTCAAATTGGAAAGCTATTTTTAAGCCGTTCCATCACTTTTGACTGGATGGTCAAGCGGTGTTGGTCTAACAACTTTCTAAGAATTTTGGTTGCTTACAAGTGCTTTTTATACAAAATACAAATCCATACGCCAGCGTATACCTCATAAAAAATGCTTTCTAAAAAGCGCAAAGCTCTTCAGAAAGCAGTAGTAATCATAGGCTAAGTTACTTCCTTCCAAAAAAGGAAAAAAGCGCTTGCTTTCTATGCGTTCGTCCATAGGACGGTGTTTTTAGATGGAATCAATCCATTCTTTAATTTGGTCTTTGGTTTTACCCATTTTTTCCTGCATACGTCCCAACCATTCATCTTCTTTTCCTTCTACGTATTGCACGTCATCTTCGGTCAAATCCGCATATTCTTGCTTGATTTTTCCTTTGATCTGGTTCCAATTTCCTTTCATCTTATCTTCAAATGAACTCATAATAGTATGATGTGTTTTGTTGTGTGTTATAAAATATAGTGCTAGTGTTCTAGTGTAAACAATTCGTTCAAATAGTCTAAGTGGTTTCTTGGAGCGAATAAAGGACTCTAAACGGTAAATTTGGGAGTTTTAGTAAAAATCCTATTCGTAGCCTACTTGTACAATTGCTTATAGTGTGGCTTGTGTATTGGCCTTTGTTAGGCTCTGCGCAACATGTTGGCAACTAAAGATACCACCAACAAAATCAAGAAGATGTAAAATACAATCTTAGCAATTCCTGCTGAGGCACCTGCAATCCCTCCAAATCCTAAAGCAGCAGCGATCAAGGCAATAACAAATAAAACGACGATTAACTTAAGCATAATAGTAATGTTTTTATATCCAGATAGTATGGATGTTATGTGAATGTGTTTAAGAACTACAGATAGAGTTGTTTCAAAAGGGTGAGAACTTACAGTGTGTAGAGTGTCGGTATTTATAGTGTTGTTTGTTCTCGGATCTAACTGTAATCCTGTGTGTGTGTGTGTATGTAAATGTGTAATTTTTATAGAAAATACGCTATACCTTCCTTACCATTTTGAAAACTAGAGAGATGACCAAAACGATCAAGAAAACATAAAACAGCGTAACAGCCATTCCTGATGCCGTTCCTGCCAGACCTCCAAATCCTAAAATTGCAGAAATAAGGGCGAATACGAGTAATACGATAATTACTTTGACCATAGTTATAATGTGTGTTTTTGTTCAATAATGTGCGCCGTTCTCTGAAAACCTCAGCTTGTTCTCCTGTCTATCTTGTTTGTCACAAATTCCGACAAACCATGTATGAGCTTCAAATATAAAACCGTCGAACCTCTTTACACCTACAAACTGTAACTAATTGTTGTTCAAATAACAGACTATAAGGCTAGCGGCTGTAAATGTGTATCATAATATACTAACCATCGCCGCAATTGCTTATATATACTAAACGCTCTAGTCACAGAATTGTTCATGAGTAGGGCTTTTTTCCTACATTTTGAATGATAATTTTACGGTGAAAGGGAACTAATTTTCCATTTTTATGGATAAAAGAAAAAGAAGTGGGCGAGCGTCTCCTTTATACGTTGCTGCTTTGGCTGACAAAGCAAAAGCGCTAAAAGCCTTGCAGGAAACAACTTTTCCTTTTTCTATTTTGTATATTGATCAGACTTTATACGCTTCCTTGTCGGAGGCCTTCTACCTAGTAAACAACCTCAATGGAAAACAAATTTTTTAAAGCGGCAAAATTCGTACGTAAAATGACCAACAAAAATAGTAGTGAAGATTTGAATCAAAGAGCAGAAACAGCCATTCGCAGCCATGTGGTGTGGTCAATGGGTGCTGGTTTTATTCCAATTCCTGTAGCCGATTTCGTAGCAGTTGCAGCGGTACAACTGGATATGATTCGTACTATTAGTAACATTTATGGGGTCGATTTTAAAGAGACGGAAGGCAAAGCATTGGTTACCTCTCTTACAGGCTCAGGTTTGTCGCGCTTGGGCGCCAATGCGCTCATAAAGATGATTCCAGGCATAGGTACGCTGTTTGGCGGCTTGTCTATCGTTTCAGGAGCTTCTACTTACGCATTGGGTCAAGTTTTTAAAACCCATTTTTCTGTCGGTGGTACCTTCTTAGATTTTGATACGGATCGCTTTCAGCGTTATTACGATGAGCAGTTTGAGAAAGGCAAAACTATGGCCAAAGACATTCAGAAAGAAGAGGAATACAAAGAACAAGTCCAAAAAGGACAAGACCAAACGGTTTATGCTTCCAACCCTGTACCAGAAGAGGTGATCCCTCCCGTAAAAAGCACTGCAGTCGCAAAAAAAGAAACTACGGCCCCTCCTACTCCGCAAAATCAAGACTCAGAAGTCGTGCGTAAGCTCAAAGAATTGGCAGAACTGCGCGACATGGGCGTGATTGACGACCAAGAATTTGCGCAAATGAAAACGCGCTTAATCGAGAATTACAAATAAATACTATACACTTGACTGTAGGGAACGGCGCGTGTGGGGAAAGTAAGGAACATATGCATTTTACTTTATCCACACGCGCCCCTCATACGCACGTACCTCATTTTAACAAAGCCTCGCCCTGGGCAATGCTGGTACGCATATCAACATCCACTTGCTCTATCTTCCGCTCTTCTTCTTTCAAATAAGCTCTAATTTCTGTTTCTGACCAAGCTCGATACGTGTCTTCGTGGGTAACTATATTTTTAAATTCCCGCATCCAACGGCGCATCCCCTCGTCCCCTTTTTCCAAAGCCAGCAACGCATCTAAGATCGCTTTTTTCTCTGCTCCCTCGGCAGTCTTCGATTTGTCGCGCAAGAGATGCTGCGTACGAATAATCGGCGACATCATTAGCATAGTCGTATCGTGTTTGTCCATAACAATCTGATACAAATTGGCCGTATTGCCTGGCAATTTGTACCCCTCTTCTTCTACCACCACAGGTTCTTCGGTAACAACAGGGCTGCCATCATTACAAGCACCCAAAAGTAAACTTCCTAAAAATACAAAGACAAGATACAGTATGCGCATAATTGTTGGTTGATTGGTGCTGGCTTTCGCCAAATGCTTACGCGTAAAATTCAAAAGTAAGTTGGATGCAAAGATACAACGGGCAACGCAAGCCACCAATTCTAACCCATAACAAAATAAAATACTCCGTCATTTAATGTTCTTACATTTATTTTGCTATCTTTGTGTACCGCCTTTATTTTTAGTGAAGGTTTTTATAAATAAAGCCGCGCAAGGAACAATGTAAGCGGTATTGGGTTGTCTATAATCGTACTGTTTGAGAAAGTAGCTTATCTTTGCTGCTTCACTATTTTAACGATACTTACAACGAATCAACAATTATGGAATTAGCAGCTAAAAAAATATCGGATTCTAAAACCATCATGACCGAAATGATCATGCCCAATGATACCAACCCCATCCACAATTTGATGGGGGGCAACTTGCTTAAATGGATGGATGTGGTAGCGGGTATTTGTGCGGGCAAACACTGCGAACGCTACGTCGTTACGGTTTCGGTGGACAACGTTTCTTTTGACAAACCCATTCCGCTAGGCGATGTGATTACTTTAGAATGTATGGTTACGCGGGCATTTAATACCTCTGTTGAAGTTTATGTAGAAGTATTTTCTTCGGATATAAAAGGCAAGAACACGCGCCGCTGCAACGATGCCTATTTTACATTTGTAGCGGTAGATGACGAAACCAAACGCCCTGTTCCTGTTCCTCCCGTCTTGGCACTAACTGCCGAAGAAAAAAAACGCTACAACGAGGCTTTGCAACGCCGACAAATACGGCTCTTGTTTTCCAATCGCTTGAACCAGGCTGCGGCTCAAAAATTGAAATTAGAATTATTAGGGCAGTAAATTGGAAGCTTACAATTTCCCACTACCCTACCTAACATTAGCATTAACAATTACTTATTCCTTTTATTCTCATCTTATTACTACTTATGAAACAGTACTTACTCGCTGCTTTTATGTTACTAGCCGTAACGTTCAGCAGCAACGCACAGAAAAACAAAAAATCCGATGAAGCTCAATTCGCCGAGTACAAAGTAGATGCTTTGCATTCCTCTTTGGTCTTTGTAGTGGGGTACAAAATGAGCGAATTCCACGGCAGTTTTGGTGAAATGACGGGCAGCATTAGTTTGGAAGACGAAAGTGATTTCACTACGGCACAAGTAGAATTTTCAGTTCCGATTGCCTCTATCAATACCAATTCTAAAACGCGTGATGGGCACTTACAAGGCGAACGCTACTTCAATGCCGCGGCTGCGCCACTGGCTACCTTCAAAAGCAACTACATTAAAAGTTTGGGCGACAACCAATATGAGGTAACAGGTGACTTGACATTGGGGGGCAAAACACTGGCGCAGACTATTTACGTGACGCTCTTAGATAACGGTGTAGTCAAAGACCAGAATGGAAAAGCGATGACTCTGATGGGCATCAATGCTAATTTCTCTTTTAACCGAAGTAATTTTGGCATCACAGGCGGTCTTCCTATGGTGGCCGATAAGGTAGATGTTTCGGGTTCTTTGAGTATGGTTCGCCAATAAATTACTAATAAAAATAGACTGCGTTCGTTTAGAATAAAAGAACCAACCTCTGTTTATAAAATAAGCTTCTGCAAGTTCACAATCTTGTAGAAGCTTTTTTGTGTTAAGATCATCCCTATCTTTTGAGGACTTGATAATCAATTTATAAGACTATAAAAATAGGAACTATACTTTTATGGTGTTCTATTTTCTACTTAAAGTTTTTGTTAACAGCCTATAACAGGTAATTGTTTATACTCATAGTCTAATTGTCTATTTTATAACATATTCCTAACATTGGGTTGCTATTTTACTATAAAAATCCGTTTGGGTTTGCTACATTAGAGGGTATGTAAAAAATCCGTACTTTAACTTTTAATGTAGTCTTCTCATGGTTTTCCCTCACTTATCCTTTTTTTATAGAATTTCTATAGCTGTTTTGTTTGTTTGTTGCGGGCTTTCGGCTGCGTATGGACAAAAGAACGGCCTTTCCCATAGCTTTAACAACGGTAGTGCTGGTGCTAGCAACTTGTACGAAGCTTGCGCGGGTTCCTCGGTCGAGCTCAGATACGACCCTAGTATAGGTGTCCCAAGTGTCGTTGTTTTTACTGCAAAACCAAGTACAGGCGGTGCTTTTGTTAATGTTACTCCTAATCTCCTCTTGTATGCTTCTGGCTTTTCCCACTCCATTAATTTCATCATTCCTTCAAATGCAGCAACGGGCCCAGTAACTGTTTATGACAACAACCTGCAACCCATACTTGCCCTAAGCTCAATGACCATACACAACCCTGATCTTTCTTTAGCGGTAGCCATTCAAAGCGCGTACTGTTCCGATCAGAGTACTATTAATTTAGCTGCTTCCCCTGTAGGAGGTTTTATAGTTGTAGAAAAGTCTACCAGCCCCAGTTATCTAGATACCTTACCAGGTTCGGTCCTAGATGCTACCAAAATTTCTTGGCCAGCCAACAGTTTTGAAGCACAGCAAGTGAAGCTTACTTACAATTATCTTGCTCAATACAGCAACGGCACTTACTGCCCGAAGGTCTCCATTAAAGATACTTCTACTGCCCTCACCATTTACGACAACCGCCTCAATTCGGTCACTTATAAAACCCTTAACCAGTTCAATTCCACTTCTAAAAAATTATTGACCTTAGACAAAACCTTGAGCGATATGGTAGTGTCTACATCGCCCGATTGGCTTTGTAATCCTCCTTCTGCGCCCTGTATTGGCCATAGTTTTTCAGGAACGTATGTTGACAACAACGATTTTTTTGCGGCGCCTTCTGCACCACCGTTGAGCAGTGCCACATTGACTATCAATAACAACGGCTGTACGGCTCAGGTGTCGGGGATATTAGAAATTACTGGAACTAGTATCAACAATAAAATACCTGGCTTGCCCGATACTATTTGTAGAGGAGCGAGTGCCGTAGATTTTGGCAGACACGCCGATTTACCTTTTGGCGATAGCATTGGCAACAACATTATATATACTTATAACGAAGTTATAGGCGTAGAAACAGCGCTTGGCGTTAATCCTAGCGCAGTTACTGTTAATAATGCTAATCAGTTTAACGAGCAATTTCTTGCTTTTCCCAGCCAAATACCGGGTACGCATTATCAATTGGTTGTTACCATTGTTTATCAAAATTACAAAGAACGCACCCTGTTTGCAGGTGGAACATATGGCCACGATACGTTTAGAGTAAGCGATACCGTTATTGTAGTTGATCCCCCTACGGGTGCCAATATTACAGGGTTGGCCTCTAGTTATTGTACGTATGATGCGCCTTCTACTATTCAATTTACTCCGTTTGGCAATACTTGGACTACCGTTACACTCTACCGCGAAACTAGTCCAGGGGTTTACAACAACCCTAGCACATTGGGGACAGGAAATGTTTTTGATCCAGCTGTGCAAATTGCCGCTCTAACGCCTCCTGTTTCCATGCGGCTGGCTTATCGGTACAGTTATCACGGCTGTGCAAGTACGGATACGGCCTACACGGTTATTAATGAAGCACCGAATATTTCAATTATAGGCAACCAGGGAACCTATTCTACGATTGATCCTCCCGATACATTGTACACCAATAACCAAGGCCTAGTTGCCTCTGGCGCGTTCTCAGGGCCTGCATCTAGTATAACCAACATCCCTGGCAATCGTGCCCTTTTTGATCCTGGTACGTTGAGCGCAGGCAATTATTTGATCAATTTCAACTATACGGGCGCCAACGGCTGTGCGGGTTCGCAAACTACGGGCGTAACCATACAAAATGCATTAGCAACGGCTATTCCGATCTCTATTCCCAGCCTACCCGATACCATCTGCGAGGGGGCAGGCATTGTAACCTTTAGCAGAAATGCTTCCCTTCCCTACTACGATAGCTTATCAGGGGGAATTATTTATACCTACAATCAACTCCTTGAGGTGACCACTACTGTCCCTGCTCAGGCAGGAGGTGTCCGAGCGTATTCTTCTAATCTAGGTTCTGAATATTTAGAATTTGATCCTGTAGTAGGAACAGCCGAAATTCAACTTATTTTTATTAACTACCGCGAAGACGCCAACACAGGGCTTATTTTTGCACGGGATACGTTTGTTGTGAAGGATGAAATTGTGGTACTGGCTACTCCTAACAATGCTGCTATTACGGGTTTAAATTTGTCTTATTGTGAGAATGATCCCCCTTCTGTTATTCAAACTGCCCCTAGTTTTCCCTCTCCTATTGTTACAAATACTACCCTTTTTGGACTGGGTGGCTCAGGTACATACAATGTAGCTTCTTCCTTGTCTGGAGGTGGCATTTTTAACCCAACAGTACAAAGTACGCTCACAGGCTCGCTCCCGCTTGGTATGCGGCTTCAATACAGCTACGATTTTTATGGCTGCATAGACACAGCAACGGCCTTTACGACCATCAACGGATTGCCGAATTTATCCATTGCTGGACATCAAGCCAATTACCTAAGAACTGATCCAATAGATACTTTTTATAGAACGGGTACGGCCTCGCTGGTTTCTGGTAATTATACAGGACCAGGTATAACTAACATCCTGGGTGATCGTGCCACTTTTGACCCCAATGTAGCGGGTGTTGGAACGCATACCATTGAATTTAATTATACGACTAGTACGGGCTGTTGGGGGACGACTAGCATTACTGTTACGGTGCAATCTGGAGCGGCAATGGTAAGACCGCTCTTTATTCCCAGTTTACCCGATACCATTTGTAAAGGGGCAGGCACGGTGTCTTTCTACCGCAACCCTAGCTTACCTTACAGAGATAGCATTTCGACTAATTTTATACATACGTTTAATGACGTAATTGGTGTACAGGCCTCTACGCCTGTTTCGGAAGTGGTCTTTGGTAGAAATGGAGCGGGGGAAATCTTCCGTTTTAATCCTTCGGGAGCTGCTGCGGGCTCCAGCTTTGTTATTGCTATTGTGTATACCGATTACATCGAAGATCTTAGTTCGGGGACGGTGTTTGGCCAAGATACTTTTATGGTACAACACACCATTTATGTAGAAGGTACTCCTCCTAGTGCTTCGATTGCGGGCCTCGTTTCGGACTACTGTAGCGAAGATCCTGCTTTCACCATACAGCTCAATCCAAATCTCCCTAGCAATTTCACTTCTTTTGACATCTTTGGTGCCAATACGCCAGGCGTATACAATGTGCCGAGTTCCTTAGGTGCTGGCAATATTTTTGATCCAAGTATGCAGTTTGGGTTGGCTACGGGTTCTTCTATTTCTATGGCCTTGGTTTATGGTTACAATTTTCATGGTTGTACAGATAGTGTTACGGTGTATACGGACATATTCGAGACGCCTACGGCTTCTTTTGCGGGTTTAAACCTTACTTACACTACGACTGATCCACCAGATACCCTATTTGGCGGTAATCCAGTTCCCCCTGGTACCGTAAATTTTTCGGGTAACCATGTTACTAATGTATCGGGTTTCAAAGGTGTTTTTTATCCGAGTTTGGCTAGTCCAGGTACTACCACGGTTTATTATTCGTATGTGGACAGCATTGGTTGTTTTGATATAGACAGTGCTTCTACGACCATTACACAGGGAATAGCGGCGCCTTTAGATCCCGTTATCTTTACGAACAACGACGCAGGCGCGCCCAGCACGTTTGAGGCTTGTTACAACTCTAGTGTTACTTTTGATTACGACGGTTTGAGTCAACACCCCGATGAGGTACAACTGGCTAGAAAATCTGCTTTGGGCGTTACTACTGTTTCTGGTGCGAACCTGAGCGTTACCAACCAGGGCGTTGCTAGCAGCGGAAACGGTTTCCGTGGAACGCTTACGTTTACCATTCCAGCAGAAGCGGGAACGGGGTTGGTGGTATTGCTGGATGGTGGTTCTGTTGTATACACCAGCACACAACCGCTGCTTATTCACAATCCGAACATCATTTTCTTTCCACAAACAAACCCGCTCTGTGCCGATCAAACATCTATTAATTTATTTGGTTTTCCTAGTGGTGGAACGTTCTTGTCCAATACTTATCCCAGCAGCATTGCCAGTGGACAGAGTTTGGACGCTACCCGTCTAAATTGGCCCAACAATACGCACGTGGATTCGTTGCTCGTAGATATTATTTACCAATACACACCGAACTACAGCGATGGCACGGTTTGCGCCAGTCCAGTTTCTTATTTGGATTCGTTGACGGTTTACGACAACCGCTTGTCGCAAGTAAACTTTGCTACGTTGCCGCAAGCGACTGCCGCCGCGGGCAATCAAGTGTTGTCACTGGATGCCAGTACGGCCACCATTGTCATCAGCACCCGTCCAAATATTATGTGCAACGGACCAACCTTACCGACTTGTAACTATCCGTTCCAGTTCTCTGGTGCTTTTGTCGATCCAAACAATAATTTCCTAAGTCCTATTGCCAGTCCACGCACCCTAGTAAATTTAGAATTCAACAACAATGGTTGTATTGGGCAGGCAAGTGGTTTTGTGGATATTTTGGGACGTTTGACCATCAATAATTTACCCGATACAGTTTGCTCGGGTTCATCCGTGGATTTCTTTAGAGACAGCAATTTAGTTTTTGTAGACAACTCGGATACCAGCGCAAACGGCAACGTTCGGAGAACAATTCAGAATGAGTTGCTGCGCACCTACACCACGAATCCAGCCCACGCAACGGCTATTCTTCCTATCAACACTACGCCTGGCCAAGAAAGCTTCCGTTTCTCCACCATCAACGGAGTCAACCAGTTTGAAGTAAATATGGAATATCAAAATTTGACGACCATCACCGCTCCCAACGGCAATGTCCAAACCATTGTTTCGGATATTTTCACGGTCAAACAGACGGTGACCATTGTGGCGAGTGGTGTTTCTGCAAGCATTGGTAACTTGCGGACTTCTTACTGCGCTAGCGATGCGATTGATACGTTGTTTCCCTCTTTTGGTTTGCTAGGCCCCAACTACAATACGTTGTATTTGGATTACAACGGCAATCGCATAGACTTACCCGATTACCTGTTGGACCCTGGTATGATTTACGACAGCCTTGCGCCTAGTGGTGGCGGGGATATTATTGTTAATATTTTTTACGATGGTTCTTTTTATGGTTGCCGCAGTAGCGCCAGTGGTAGTTTTAGAATTACCGCGCCGCTCAACCCTTCGTTTACCAGTGCAACCCCAGTTTGTAAAAGCGATCCTCCTGTTGCCTTACTCACCTCTGCCCTTCCGTTTGGTGTGAGAGAGAGTTTTGAATTGGCTCCTGGTTTGGATACGGCTATAGGAGAATTCACGCCCAACCTCGGTGCGGTTGGTAACAACTTCATTACTTACGTGCAAACCGATGCCTACGGTTGCTCTTACGAATACAGGGGAATTATAGAAGTGGTTTCGGGGCCAGTTGCAACGCTGGAGTTGGATAATGTTTCTGCCAATACTATGAACTTTTGTTACGATGCGAACAGTGTTGCGCTCAACACTAGTGTTGTTTCGCCCAATTACCGACCATTGCCTCCAACGTACTCTGGAACAGGCTCCAGCGTTTCGGGGCTGTTGTTTAACCCCAATGTATTGTACGCCAATGGTATCGACACGGGTTTTGGGGTGGATACGATAGAAATTATTATTGTACCGCCGCCACACGTGGACATAGACGTTAGTTTCAACGGCGTTCGAGGTGCCTACGGGCCCAACAATTTGGATACTTCCGAACACAGTCTTTGCATTACGGCAAGGTCTTTCGTTATCAGTACGGTTCCTAATTACACCACCAGCGATACGATTATAGGACGCGGCATATTCGCCAACGGTAATAACTACGAATACCGCGCTAGAAGCATTGTCGGAAGCATCGACGCTGATACCATTATCTTCCATTACGCTACACCAATCTTGGGTTGCACCAATACGGACACCGCTATTGTTAAGCTAGACCAAATCCCTGTAGTGCAGATCAACAATGCACCTGCAGATGTTTGTATCAATGTAGATACAGTCTTTTTACAAGGGGTGCCAAGTATTACCAATTTGACACAGGGTAATTTTACGGGGTCTGGTGTCAATCCACTAACAGGGGCATTTGTACCGCGTACCGCTGGAATAGGCACCCACAACATCACCTACAACTACGACGGTATTTCTGGTTGTCCTGCTAGCACCAGTGTGCAGATCGAAGTGAGTGCCGTCCCTTCCCCACTTACAAGTGGCATACAGCCCAATTATTGCAATTCTGATCCCGATGCGGTGTTGATTAGTAATAATTTACCATCAGGAAGCTATCAATTCTCTGGGCCTTTGGTGGTTCCAGGTACCGATACACTACGCCCGAGCAATGTCAATGTACAAGCGCCCAATTTTGCAACGAGCAGTGTTTATTATGAATATACAGGCGCCAATGGTTGTACCGCCTACGATACCATCAATGTTACGTTATATCCTTCTCCGAATGTGCTGATTCTTGGCCTAGATTCCAATTACTGCATCAATGGGGATGAGGATTACGTCTCTGTATTGCCTACAGGAGGGAGTTTGCTCAACCCTGATTCTACCTTTGATATTGTTGCTGGTTCTATTAGAATACGTCCTACACTGGGGCAAGTGGGGCACAATTCCTTCACCTATGCGTTCACGGATGGCAACAACTGTTCGGATACGGTAACCACAAGAACCTACCTCCAGCCGATTATTATTCCTAGTATTACAGGATTGGCGGATACGTATTGCGAAGTGGCAGATACCGTTTATATTTCAGGAACGCCAGGCGGTGGCTATTTTAGAGGCCCTGGTATTGATTCGCTCTTTGGAGGACAATGGTATTTTATTCCTCAAAAAGCAGGCGCAGGGAACAACCCCATTCAATACTTCACACAAGGGTCTGCTCCTGGACAGCCGTTGATTTGTCCTGCAGATACCCTTAAAAATGTAGTGGTCAGTCCCAATTTACAGCCTAATCTAATTGCGCCTGTCATAGATACAATTGGGTATTGTAGCAACGAAGCAGCGATTAGGATTGTCTTTGATCCTATTGATAGTTTTGTGGTACACCGCTTTTCCAACAGTACCAACGCGGTCTATATGGTGCCCGATACAACTTATGACCCCATAACGGGAAATAGATACATAGAAGACGTGCATTACTTTGATCCTGGCAATGCTACACAGTTGATTAATCGACTTAGATACGTTGTAGAGGATACTCTAACTGGTTGTAAAGATAGCATTACGGTTCCTTTGGTGGTTTACCAATACGATTCTATTGATTTTGAGATCGACACGAGTTTCTGCGAGTACGACGATCCTGTATTTTTAATTGCTACGCCTACGGATAACGGAGTCTTTACTAGAGATGGGGATACGGTTCGTCCAAGTAGACCTGGAGCGCCGCTATTCTTCAATCCAGTTAGTACGACAGGCGTTCCTGTTACCGCTACCATACAAGATACCTTGATTTATACCTATCAGAAAAACGCTTGTAGTGGTCAGGAAATGCGCATTATAGACATTCACCCCACACTAAGTATTAGTTATTGGGTAGATGCGGCACACGATACCTTCTGTTTGGGCGGGGATACGGTTTGGCTGCATACCACCGACTCCAATGCTATATTTATTAATAGTT
>CAYUZF010000067.1:4456-6295 GCA_964449615.1 uncultured Aureispira sp. | reverse complement strand
GGGATAGCAGCAACGCGCTAGATGGCACCAATTTCTTCTTGCCAGATTTGGCGCAAGCGGGTTCACACAGCGTAATGTTAGAATACGAAGACACTACAACGGGTTGTTACAGTACTTACTTTGACACCTTGCACGTGTTTGGAATTCCAAATTTAGAATTTGCCGTAGAGGGCGGTTGTCAATACGACAGCATTCTCTTCGTCCCCAACAATTCGGTCTTAAATCTGAACAATCTACAATTCAACAACTATGTCGATGCGATTACCAGCGTGCTTTGGCGCGTGAGCGACAGCGTTACACCAATTGGCTACCGCTATACCGCACCTGGTGTTTACAATACCCAGTTGATTGTTGCCAACCAAGTTCACTGTGTGGATACACAAGCCATTCGAATTGTAATTTCGCCACAGGTGAGCAGTTATCCTTATGTTCAAGACTTTGAAGCGTCTGCGGGAGATTGGTTCCCAGAACGCCAAGACAGCAGCTACCGCGTGTTGTGGGAATGGGGCATTGATAGCAACGATACTGGAGGCCCAGACAACAACGTCAACCACCTTTGGGCGACGGGTACCAACACGTCTTATCAAGCAGATGAAAATGCTTGGGTCTACAGTCCTTGTTTTGATTTGAGCAGTTTGACGCGCCCCATGATCAGCTTAGATTGGTGGAGTGATGTGCGTACGTCGGACGGTACGGTTGTTCAATACCAACGCCCAGACGGCGAGTGGGTGCCTTTGGGCTTGGTTAATCGTGGCAAAGACTGGTTTGACGTTTCTTATGTAGCGGCCAACCCTGGTAATCAAGACGCCAGTTTGACCTCTCCGATTGGTTGGGCAAGTGTGAGCAATGGTTGGAAAAGTGGTCGTTATAAATTGGACGAAGTGAAAGACAGCAGTGGCCCCTTGCGCTTGCGCATTGCTTTTGCTTCTAGTGGAACGGGCGTTACCCAATTCTACGACGGTTTTGCGTTTGACAATGTGGTGGTGCGCAACCGCACGCGCAATGTGTTGTTGGAAACAATGGCCAACGATGCAGTAGCAGACATGGAAAACATCAACAACAGAACCTACCAACTGATTTACCAAACGCCTTTGGAAAAAGATGTTGTGATGCTGCAATACCACATTGAAAAACCAAGTACGGGCGACTTATTTTACAACGACAATCCTGTCTTGGGCAGAAGTAGGTCTTACGAATACAATGGAACAACGGCAGCTCGTGCCTTTATTGATGGCATTGATTCTATTTATTTTACCAATATTCTGAGAGACGCCGATTTTGAAGAAGATATGCTGGCCGATCCACAGTTTTCGATTCGCATTGATACCTTTGAGCACATCAACGACAATTTCCGCATCGTGGCACGCGCCACTGCACTAGAAAACATGCCTTTTGCAGAGTATCGAGTGTACACGGTTATTTCGGAAGACTCGCTCAACTACCCCGCAGGGAGCAGTTACGGCAGTCAACTGCACAGCGTAGTGCGCGAAAACGACCAATTCCACTTGGATCAAAGTACAACCAGCACCCATATTTTCACGCAGTCTTGGACGCCTGGGGAAACGGTTCGGGTTGACTTTAATTGGAACCACGCTAGACACAGTTTTATCAACTACCGCCCCGATCGCTTCCACGCTGTCGTTTTTATACAAAACCTCGACACCAAAGAGGTTTTTCAAGTAGCGACTTCCCGCGATGTCAATGGCCAATGGGTAGGCATTGATCCGATACAAGCTGCGGCAGAATTGAACGAGATTCGAAACATGAACCTCTTTCCCAACCCTGCACACGATTACTTCAATCTTTCTTTTGATCAAGCGCTGGAACACGATTACCGAT
>CAYUZF010000067.1:1018-4446 GCA_964449615.1 uncultured Aureispira sp. | reverse complement strand
CAAAGAAGGGCAAGTGGCCGCAGGCAGCGAGCAAGTGACGGTTGACGGGTTGGATTGCCCTGCTGGCATGTACGTGTTGTTGTTGTACAACGATCAGGTGTTTGTACAGCGGCAGGTAGTGTTGGGCCGTCCGTAAGGAACGTAGTAGGAGAGCAACAAACGTTGCCCTCCTACTAAATTTATATTATTGTATAGAACTATAGGCCGCTTTTAGCAGCTTTAGAATGTCCTGATGCTGACGCTTCTTAAAGGCATTGATCAACTTTGGAATATTGAAAAAATCCATATTGCCCACCCTACGAATCGTATTCTTCCATAGTATGCCCAACTCTGGAATAAGGTTGGCTTGACGATCAATTCTATCCAGCTGATAAAATACTCTGGAGCCTTCTACTTTGGTGTATAGCCCTTTAAGTTCCAAAACAGGCATTTGTGCCAACACGTTGGCGACTTCAGCTAGGGTTTTGCAGCGTTTGTCTTCTAAGCGCAATCGTTGCCAGTACCAAATTAAGTAGCGATTGACGCGCCGCACTTGCATTTCTGCCAAATCGCCGCCCGTTTCATCAAATGCCCACATGGTTTTCAACGCATTGTCTACCATTTGGATAAAAAACTTACTGGGTTTGTCTTTGTCTATTGCTTTAGGATGGTAGGCTCTAGAATACAAATATTCGTACCACATGGCCCAAACATCACTTTGGTAATCGGCTTGTTCCAATATCTTGGGAAAACGCCCGATGCCGTCTGCTGTTGCTTCGTGCAAATTGTGTTTCCAATAATGCATACTTTCGTGAAAAACAAATAAGCGAATCGCTCTTCGTCATTTTCCAATGCTTCTCGCATTCTATACCACAGCACGTTCCCTACTTGCCACCTCTCTTGTTCTACAAACTCAAAGTCTACCAATAGTTCTTTTTCTACCGAAAAACGCGTATTGGGCAAAGGCGTGGTGTGAATAGCAGGCAATTTTTTCCAAAAGTAGTAGTCAAAAGCCAACGTTGCTTTTTCCATATCCTTTTTAAAATCGCTCAACCAATAATTGCCTTCTGGCTCTTCGTTGTCCAACCAATTTTGCAGCTGCTCCCATTCTTGGCTTACGAAGGTTTGTTTTTGTTCCACAATCGCTTCCTTCTGTTCATCGGTCAATACCAATACGTCTTCAATCGGTTGCCCAATTTTTAGTACGGGCATGTACTTGCTTCCATCCGTTCTATTTATAAATTGATAAAGTTGCAAAGGCGCTTGCACATTAGCACTTACTTTTGTTCCTAACAAGAACGCTAAACCAACAGGCACAGCCGTTACTAAATGAATGGTTTCTATCTCTGGCAGATTGCGAGCGACTTGGTTAAGGGTCGTGCTAAACTGGTCTGCTACCTCATAAACCGCAGTTACGCCAGGCAAATCCAGCACAATAGGACTCGTAGAAAGGCTAATTTCTTTGACAATATTTCTTGTGATAGACGCTTGAAACACTTCATAGTCTATTTCATAAGAGGTCGCTACTGTTATGGCAATGTCCTCTTGAGTTTTGTATTTATCTTTTGGTACGCCTTCGACCAATGTCTGCACTTCCGTTACATCCATTGCACTACTGGGATTTTGTTGGTACCACTCCTGTTCCCCTTTGTGGTTGGTAAGAAAGACTTCTACTTTTGTCCAGGTACCCAATAAACTACCCAAGTGGGTGGCTAAAGCAACGGGTGCGGCGCCAAAGTAGATGATTTTATAATCGGGGTATTGTTCTATAAGTGGCAGGAGTTCTACTTCTACAATTTGTTGGTGGTACCGAGCTTCTGCTTTCCACTGTAGCTGGTTTAACTCCTTGTGCTGTAGGATTCGTTTGGTAATAGACCTTATTTCTACCTGTTTAAATTTACTTTTTGAATCGGGATACGCTTTTTCGATGACGTCTTCCGTTTCTTGCTCGGTAATGGCTCGTAGGAGCGCGTGCCGAATAATGATATAACCTTGTGTTTTACTCATAAGAATTAGTTGTGATAAGTGACGGTTATCAAATAGGAAAATCGCTGCCAAATTGTTCCCGCATCAATTGAGCAGCTTGGGCAGCATTTTGGCTTTGTCGCGCCTGTTGAACAGCTGTGTATAGCTTTTTCATACATTCCATATATTTTTTGCGGTGTTTCGACGATTGGTTAATGTCCTCAAACAGCTTGTTTTTTGGATCGACTGGTAAGCGAATATCTAGGCCATATTGGTTGCTTTTAGCTTGTTTTAATACTACGCACAGCGCCTTTAAGTCGTTGGCGTTTTCGTTTTTATCAAACTGTGGCTGCAACCATTGGTAGACTATAGTAGTTAAGGCAATGCCCGTAGGGGCTTCGTTGGTTGTCGCTTTAAAATGTTCATCTTTCCAGCGTTTGAGGTAGCCAATCAGGCGTCGATATTGAGCTTTCTGCTGGCCTCCAAGCTTGTTTTTTTTGAGTTTTTCTTTTAATTTTTTAGAAGGGGAACGCTCCCAGTATTTGTTATTGGCTTGCGATCCCTTCTGCCCTTTTGCAATCATTTTGACGTTGTTGTCCAACCCATAAATGGCAAAATCTACGTGGTATCGGCGATAATTGACACGCACACAAGCAGGCAGCATTTCCGCTTGACCGTGGTGGTAGCGATTGATAGCTTTTTCTACCCATTTTTTAACAACTGTAGGGTCTTTGTAGTCCTTTACAGCTATATCAAACACCAATCCTACATCTATATCAAAATCTCGACCTTTTATGGGTTTTGTGCCTGTGCCTACGCCATAGCTTCCTTGATTGTAGACCTCCTTTAGCTTTGGTAAGCCCTGCTCGTTTAGATAGCGCCGAATGTCTTCTACCAATTGTTTGCGTTTAGCAATAAGTTGTTTTCTGTTGCTCTCTTGGTCAAACTTGATGGTATTGTAGAATTTGATGAAATTGGTTTGTAAGTTCATGGGACTTAGGTTATTTAGGAAAATCATTGCTAAATTGTTCTCGAAGGGTTGCAACAGCCTCCGCTTCTGAATGGGAGTTACAGGTTTTGGCCAAGGCATCTTTTAGCGCATGTAATTTATTCTTATAATGATCTTGGTGCCGAGTACTAGCTTTAATGCTTTCGAATAAGTCGTTGTAAGGAGGGACAGGTAGTTGAACATTCAACCCGTAGCTGTTGCGGATACACGTTTCCAGTAGCTTACACAAAGCTATCAAGTCTCTTGCCGTGCGCCCCTCAAAACAAGGTTGGAACCATTGGTAAGCGATGGCCGTTAGGGCGATTCCCGTTGGCGCTCCGTTGCCGCTGGCACTAAATTGTACGTCCTTCCATTTCTTCAAATAGCGAATAATACGTTTAAATTGCTGGTTGTGTTCCGTATTGTAGCTAAACTTGCTATTGATGAGTTCTTTGAGTTTTTTGGACGTGTATGCATAGTACACATCATCAACTTT
>CAYUZF010000067.1:0-1008 GCA_964449615.1 uncultured Aureispira sp. | reverse complement strand
TTTTTAGGACTAGAGTCTTCCCAATTTTTGTTTTGTGGTAGAGACCTTTTGCGCCCCTTTGCAATCTTTAGAGCATTGCTAAAAGAACGCGCAGTTGCATACACGGCAAAATCTACATGGTAATGAATATCTCCTCTTCGGTGGTACTGTACGCGTACACAAGCGTCTTTCATTTCTACCGTTCTAGGGTAGTTAGACAGTGCCATTTCGACCCAACCTTTCACCTCGGTAGGATCAGGATATTGATTGGCAGTAATGTCAAATACCAATCCTACATCTATGTCGTAGTCCCTATCTCCCGTTGGTTTAATTCCTGTTCCCATCGCATAACTACCCTGATTAAAAGGGGTTACACTGGGTTTTCCATTCGTGCGCAACCAGCGTTGCAACTCTTGCACCAGTAAAGCTCTCTTAGCTCGCAGTTGTTTATGGTGCTCAGGGTCATGCAATTTAATAGCATCGTGAAAGCATCTAAAATTAGACTGTAGTTCAAATCCCATATTTTATATTACTTTTAAATTAAAAAAATCATTCTTACAATAAATAACAACCGCAACTAAAAAATAAAAGTTCAACTAAATTCAATTTTTAAAGCTTAAAATTTATTTCTATAAAAAAAGCTACTCCTATGAGTAGGAGCAGCTTTCTAATAACTCTTGGCTATTTTTGAAGTTTATTTACTGTTTTAAAAGGTGTTTTGGACTGGGCATTTTAAATAGAACGTGCCAATGGATCATTAGAAAAAGTAATTCCGCTGTCGCAATCGCGATAGACCTTAATGGTAATTTCATATTGCTTGTTACTTCTTGTTACTTCGACATTCGTAATGTATCGTTCCCCCTACAATATGGGTGGCAGAGGCAGCGCAAAAAGCACCACAGACAAAGACTGGTATAGTACATAACTTGAACAACAACTTAAATATTATCTATACAGCTATACAAAACGACATCACAGCGGTTCTCACGACATAGTTAGATATATAACAGTATTAGATTTATCTAGGTT
>CAYUZF010000066.1:11062-23314 GCA_964449615.1 uncultured Aureispira sp. | reverse complement strand
ATACAACTCTATTCGTGATAACCGTTAATATTCACCATAAAAACAAACAAGCATGAGTTCTTATAAAACCGTTGTACTCGGTGCAACCACCAACCCACAGCGCTACGCCTACCGCGCCGCCCATCAATTGTTGAGCAACGGCATCGAGGTGGTACCAATAGGCATTCGAAAAGGAAAAACGGCAGGCGATTTAACCATTATCAACGACCGCCCTTTGGTAGAAGAAGTACACACCATTACTCTTTACATCAACCCCCAAGTACAACAGGATTATTACAATTATATGCTGGAACTAAACCCCAAGCGTATTATTTTTAATCCAGGAACAGAGAATCCCGAATTTTATCGTTTGCTGCGGGAGCAAGCACCGACGGTTCAGATTGAAGCGGCCTGTACCTTAGTTATGCTTTCTATTGGCAATTACAAAACAGCTAATTCGGACACTTCGGTATAAACAACCGCTCGAATCCGCGCAAGCTAATTTTAAACAACAAGCCTTCAAACTTAAGGGATTCTTCAAAAAAATACTATTTTTAACTGCCTACACACAAACAATAACGGTGGCTAGCAACACGGCAGTAGGCCCGCTCTGCGACCCACCCCAATTCAGCACAAGACGACAAGTATTATGGCAAAGATTCTAGTAATCGACGACGAACCCAGTATCAGAACGGTACTTAGGGATATTCTGGAAATGGAAAATTATAAAGTGGAAGAGGCCAAAGATGGTATTGACGCCCTTTCTAAAATTAAAAAACATAAGTTTGATGCCGCGATCTGCGATATTAAAATGCCCAAAATGGACGGGCTGGAACTCTTGGAGCGCATCAACATTCTAAGTCCAGATACGCCCGTGATTATGATTTCTGGACACGGCAACATCGCTACTGCTGTAGAGGCCGTCAAAAAAGGAGCCTTTGACTACATTGCCAAGCCACCAGATTTGAACCGCTTGTTGATTACCATCCGCAACGCACTCGACAAATCAAGCTTGGTGCAAGAGACCAAAGTACTCAAAAAGAAAATCAAGAAGGGCGGGGGCAAAGTGCAAACAATTATTGGAGAATCGGAAGGGATAGACAAAATCAAGGCAACCATCGACCGCGTAGCGCCTACCGATGCACGGGTCTTGGTCACAGGACCCAACGGTACAGGCAAAGAATTGGTAGCGCGTTGGATTCACGAAAAAAGCGAGCGCGCCCAAAACCAAATTGTAGAGGTGAACTGTGCGGCCATTCCAGCGGAGTTGATCGAAAGTGAACTGTTTGGACACGAAAAAGGGTCGTTTACGTCGGCACACAAACAGCGTATTGGTAAGTTTGAACAGGCACACGGAGGTACGTTGTTCTTGGATGAGATTGGAGATATGAGCCTATCGGCACAGGCCAAAGTGTTGCGCGCTTTGCAAGAAGGGCGGATTACCCGTGTAGGAGGCGATAAGGATATTAATGTGGATGTGCGCGTGGTGGCAGCCACCAATAAAGACTTGCGCAAAGAGATTGAAGCCAAGCGTTTTCGCGAAGATTTATACCACCGTTTAGCCGTTATTATTATACAAGTTCCCTCCCTCAACGACCGCAAGACGGACATTCCACTGTTGGTAGACCACTTTATTGAGTCGGTTTGCAACGAATATGGCCGTCCCAAAAAGGAAATTGATACAAAAGCTGTGCAATTGTTGCAAGAAGTCGACTGGACGGGAAATATTCGAGAGCTACGCAATGTAATCGAACGCTTGATTATTTTGAGTGATCAGAAAATTACTTACGCAGATGTGGAGAGCTTCGTTTTGCCTACCATGAAACGGCACAATCAACTCAAAACCCTGTTTGATCGTTTTGGTTCTGCTCAAGAGGTAAGCGCTTATGTTGAACAGGAGTATGCCGCCTACAAGAAAGAAAAGTAAGAAAAAAATTTTTAAATAAAATTATGTTTTTTGTTTGAATTAAAATTATTGCGAAGAAATAAATGGTGCTGTCACAACCTTACGCTATACTGGTTGTTGTACGAAATAGCATAACGCTTGAACAGTTATCCCCAGCTGTTTAATATTTTTTTATTTAAATGAATAATTATGTATTTAAAAGTTTGTTTACCGCTTTTTATAATGATGGCTTTTGTCCTAACGGCGTTCACCACGAATGCCCCACAAGTAGAACAGCCAGAGTTTTTGAAGGAAGGTGAAAAAGCCCCTAATTTTGTTACCAAAGACGTGATGGGTAATAAAATTAATCTAAAAAAGATGTTGAAAAAATCTAATGTCTTGTTGACTTTCTTGCGCCCTGCTTGGTGTCCCATTTGCAATGCTCGCACGTATGAGTTGATTCAGAATTACGAAGCCATGAAAGCTCAAGGAATTGAGGTAATTGCGGTTTATCCTTCTTCCGAAAAAGAATTGCAGAGCTACGTAGAGGAGCTGGATATTCCTTTTCCCATCATTTCAGATCCCGATGGAGAATTATACCGTTTGTATAAAGTGGAGCGTTCTAGAGAAAAATTTGAGATGGCTTTCACCGAGAAGAAAGCCTTAAAATACATTCAAGACGGAAAAGATTTGTACGAAAAATACGACAACGATTACGGTGGCATTCAAGAAGTAGCCGTACCGATTATTCCTGCTGATTTTATTCTTACACAAAAAGACAGTAAAATTGTAACGGCTTATTATGGCGCTTATCTTGGTGACCACATGGATGTAAAAGAAATTAAGGTAGCTGATTCCAATACACAAGCAACCTCCCGTTTCTAAACTACTGCTACCGTACTACCAAAAAGGAGTTGTTGGACTAGTCCAACAACTCCTTTTTCTGTAATAAGGGGATAGAGGTTACTCTTGGGATGTCGCCAAGTTTTCCACAGTAGACTAATAAGTAGTCCCTCAACTAAAGCGTAGCGCTCATGAACGAAGGGAACTAAAAGTTCTCGCATTAAAAAGCGATTATTTTTACCTATTCCAGCGTTGAAAATACGCGCTTTAGCTCCCTACGGTCGTGAGGCCGCTTCGCTAAGTTAGCCCGCTAAAGCGGTGTAAAAGACCGCTAGCGGTTCACTCCGTCAAATGTACTTTGGTACATTTGTCCTTCGGATGCACTCGTTCATGCCTCGGACTAGAAAAAAATACTTCACTTTTTATCACCCGCTTTCTTTTGTTACAATGTACTTACCTGTCAAGTAGCTCATGAAAAATCTTAGAAAACTTGGTGTAATTTAAAATTTACTTCAATGTTATCTACGGATGGACTACATCTGTGTTTGGCATAGCAAATTGATTTAAATCACTTTATGCGAAAGATGCAATTATGTAATTGTTGTTTATTTATAATTAACTTATGCTAGAAGTAAAATTATTGTTAGTTATTGTGAATGCCTGTTTGTGGTATGGAATAGATAGAGCGGGGCGCTGTATTATAGTAGACAAGGGCAATCGCTTAGATTTTGTGACGGCTATTTTTTACTGTATCGTACCAGCGCTTTTGATGTTGTTGTTGTCTTACCAGTTCTGTGTTGGTCAGCAAGAAGCGTGGTGGCCGAGTCTTATTCATCTATGGTTGTTTATGGTGGGATATTATGTATACAGCACGATAGAAGAGTTCAAAGGACGAGAACAGCGCAGATGGGATATTATTATGCATCACGTGTTTTTTGGGATGGCTTTTTTTCTTTTTATTGCAGATATGAGTTATAGTCCTGTGTGGTGCTGGGTGCCAACGGTACAAATCTCAGGTGTGTTTTACAGTATAGGAAGAACCTTAAAAGTATACCAACCCGCGTTGTACAAGCAATACAAAGAACTGTTAATTACCTTAGATTTTTGGGTATTTCTTAGCATACGTATTGTTCTTCAAACGGTATTAATGGTGTATGCGATCAATGATTTGTTGCAACAAGGCGAGCTTGCTTTTTGTGATAAGGTTATTATAGGCGGTTGTGTGTTGTCGCTGCTGCTGAATTTCAACTGGTTTAAGAAAATTGCCCAACGCTATTCAAAAGCAAAAGCGGCGGCTTATTGTTAACAGCTAGTAAGTTACTTATTTGTGGTAAGCCAAGCGGACAAAAAATAAAAGGCTGACGGATGTGTTCCGTCAGCCTCGATTTTATACTGATAGTGATCTATCAAAAAGAGCATTAATCTCTTCTATCGTTGCGGTTGCGATCTCTATTGCGATCATTATTGCGGCGAGGACGGTCGTTGCGGTCGCCTCTTGGTTTGCGTGGACGCTCTACGTAGCCTTCTGGTTTATCCATTAAGACTTTACGAGACAATTTGTATTTGCCTGTGCGCTCATCAATGGCCAGCAATTTTACTTTCAGTACGTCGCCTACAGAAACGGCATCTTCTACATTCTCGATTCTAGCCCAAGAAATTTCAGAAACGTGCAATAGACCTTCTTTACCAGGCATGAATTCTACAAACGCGCCGTAAGGCATGATGCTCACTACTTTGGCGTCGTATTCTTCGCCTACTTCTGCTTCTGCGGCAATACCTTTTACCATTTGCAGGGCAGCGTCTACGGTTTCTTTTCCAACACCAGAAATAAAGACAATACCTTTGTTGTTTTCTTCTTCGATGGTCAACGTAGCGCCTGTTTCGGACTGGATTCCTTGAATGATTTTACCACCAGGTCCGATAACTGCACCAATTTTATCGCTAGGGATTTCGTAGCGAATGATGCGAGGGGCGTGTGGTTTTAATTCTTCGTTGTGGGTAGGAATGGTATTGTTCATCAATTCTAGGATGTGCAAACGACCTGCGCGCGCTTGTTCCAATGCTTCGGCCAACAAGGCGTAATCCAATCCATCAATTTTAATGTCCATTTGGCAAGCACAAATACCATCCGCGGTACCCGTTACTTTAAAGTCCATGTCTCCCAAGTGGTCTTCGTCTCCCAAGATATCCGACAATACAACCGAGCGTTCTCCATCAGAGATCAAACCCATTGCGATGCCCGAAACCGCACTTTGTAGAGGCACACCTGCGTCCATCAAGGCCATAGAACCCGAACAAACGGAAGCCATGGAAGAAGAACCATTGGATTCCAATACATCAGAGGTTACCCGAACGGTGTAGGGGTAATCTTGTGGGAATACCATTTCCAGAGAACGACGCGCCAAGTTCCCGTGTCCAATCTCGCGGCGAGATACCCCACCTACGCGTTTTACTTCGTTGGTACAGAAAGGAGGGAAGTTGTAGTGCAAGAAAAATTTGTCGTAACGCTGGTCCATTGCGGTGTCTACCATTGGTTGGTCGAGCTTAGAACCTAGGGTAACGGTGGCCAAAGCCTGCGTTTCACCACGGTTAAAAATAGAAGAACCGTGCGGCGAAGGCAAGGCATCTACTTCACACCAGATGTCGCGAATTTGATCGGGCTTACGACCATCCAAGCGCACTTTTTCGGCCATTACCATTTCGCGAATGGTGTTTTTCATATTGTCGTAAAAATACTCGCTGACAAATTTGCCATTTTCGGCCATGTATTCTTCGCCGTATTTTTCTAGCAAGTCTTCTTTGAGTTGATCTTTGATGGCAGAAAAACCATCTTTGCGGTCTTTCTTGCTCAAGCCACCTTTGGCAATTTCGTAGATTTTGTCGCGGGTAGCTTCGTTAATTTCTGCTTGTAGTTCGGGGTTGGACGCTTTTTCTTCGGTAGGACGGCGGTGGGTCAAATTCAACGCCTCGCGCAACTCTAGTTGCATTTGGCACTGCTCCTTAATAGTCTCGTGTCCTACTTTAATCGCTTCAATCAATTCAGCTTCGGAACACTGCTTGGCTTCCCCTTCTACCATAGCGATGTTGTCCAGCGTTCCTCCGATGATGAAACTCATGTCGGCCTCCTGCAAATCGGAGCGGTTGGGGTTGATGACAAATTCGCCATTGATGCGTGCGACACGCACTTCTGAAATCGGGTTTTCAAAGGCAATTTCGGAAGCCATCAAGGCTGCCGAGGCGGCAAATGCAGCGTAGCAATCAGCCATTACTTCTGTGTCCCCAGAAATCAAGTAAACAAAAATTTGTGTCTCATTCATGTACCCGTCGGGGAACATAGGACGAATAACGCGGTCAATCAAGCGACAAACCAAGACTTCGCTATCAGAAAGGCGTGCTTCGCGTTTAAAAAAGTTGCCTGGAATACGGCCAGCTGCTGAGAATTTCTCTCTAAACTCAACTGTTAAAGGAAAAAAGCTTTGGTCAGGTCGAGCTTCTGTAGCTGAAACTGCCGTGGCGAGGAGCCACATGTCTCCGTGGCGTAAAACAATGGAACCATCTGCCAACGCTGCCAATTTGCCGCTTTCTAGCGTAATTTCGTGGCCGCTAATTGTTTTAGTTACCGTTGTTGCATTTTGCTTACCCATACTGGTAATTGTTTAAAATTTTAATAATATAATCCATCATGCTATACCGTTTGCATAGCACGTCATCCAGAAAGTTGGTGGCCCTTGTGCGCGCCAACTTGTGCTTCTAAAGAAGCGGTGTTATCTTTGCCTATAGGCAGCGATAGCTTAAAGGTAAAAAAAAGAAAGTGCTTCACAAGGAAGCACTTCTTTTAATAGGTATCGTACTGGCATTATTTGTTTTTGCCCAAAACATCTCTTATCTCTAGCGCCTTAATCAACTCACGGTATTTGACAACGTCTTTGCCCGCAAGGTAGCCCAACAAGGAGCGGCGGTGTCCAACCATTTTCAACAAAGAACGACGCGTAGAGTGGTCTTTGTGGTTGGCTTTTAAGTGCTCTGATAATTTTTGAATGCGGAAGGTCAACAAAGCGATTTGGCCTTCAGTTGAACCTGTGTTTTTTGCAGAACCGCCGTATGTCTCAAAAATTTCAGCAGTTTTTTCTTTGGTTAGGTAAACTCCCATTTGTAATTTGTTGTTTGTATTGATTACTAATCAAGATATTCTAAATCATATTTTAGCCCTGCAAAAGTACGTTTTTTTTAGACAAAAACAAGATTCTGTTAAAAAAATGTACCGATTTTATGATATATTTACCCGTAGCAGGGGGCAAACTTGTTTGTCTGCCGTTGCTATTGCCCAAAACTCATTTACACACTAAACACATTCAAGACGACGCAGATGGCGAAATTAGCACAAGTTAGAGAGTTATACGACATGGTTTCTTTTAGGAATCAAATTAAAACCTTACAAGAATGCGAAACGATGGTGCGCTATGCCCAATCGCAAGGATTAAAAGTCCCTTCGCATGTTTTGAAGCAAATGTCGGAGCTTAATGCCATTGCCCATGAGCTAAACGACCGCATCCGCTCAGGAAACATCGAGAACTTGGATCCGCGTTCGCTCAATATGGCGTTGATTGGAGAGCTGCACCGCGAAATGGCGGTTGTTATTGCTCCAGCGACGCCCGCAACGGTGCTGCTGATGGAGCAGAACAAAAGAGAAGGCCTGTTCGGTATCTTGGGGCCGGTACCGTTGGTGCGTCGCCTCAATGTGTTGTGTGGTGGCCTTCTTAGGGCTGTTCTTCGCAACGGATGTAGATTCTTACACCATCAACGGCGATATTTTATCGTACAAAGGGATGGCTTTTGTATACAATGAGCTGGTTATTGTTTGTTTGGCGGCGCTAGGGGCTTCCTTTTATGCGCTGTTTGAGGTGTATAAATATATAGCAAAGAATTCTTACGATCCCAAATACGATTCTATTTATTGGATTCGCTTTGTTTTGGGAATTGTTTCAGGAATTATTTTGGCACAATTTATTTTCGTCTCTCCCGAAATTTTGGGGCAGGGCGTGGATGAGGTCGAGCAGAACTTGGCCAACTCTAGAGAATTGGGTGGTTTTATTACCTACAAACCGCTGTTGGCCTTTTTAGGCGGCTTTTCGGCACGCGTTGTACACAAAATACTCAACTCTTTGGTCGAAGCCATCGAAACCTTTATCAGTGGCTCGGCTCGCGATATGCTAATTGCAAGAGAAGAGGCCGCGAAAATCAAGATGGAGGAGCAGATGAACGCCATCAAGCGCAACAATGCACAAGCAGCTGCGGCACAGCGTATGGAAGCAACCGTGAAGTTGATGCAATTAAAAGATGAAATTAGTCAGGGAATGGCCAGCGAGCAAGATGTAGCGTTCCGCCTCAACCAGTTGATGAACGAATACATGGAACCCGTAGTCAATACCAACATTAATTTCCACAACCCACAACCTACGCCCAAGACGCATACGCACCAGCCCGATCCCAACAATCCACATGTTTACGACCCCACACAACCGCATACCCACGGCGGTGTTCCTATTGTAGACCATTACCAACCTGGTACAGTGGATGATTTTGACGAACCTATTTTGAACGATGACGGGGAGCCAATTAAGATCCATGATGTGGATGAAATCGACATTCCTGATTTTCCAGATGATTTGGACAATCCCGATTTCCCTATGCCAGGAGACCTAGACGACAATCCTGATTTTGATCCCAACCACCCAGACCACAACGTATAAATGAAATATCTGTTTTGGCTCAGTCTGTTGCTACTTGCTGGAAGCAGTAGTGCTTGGGCGCAATTGGACAACCAAGCGCCTGTGTTGCTCTCGCTGGAGCGAACGACTTGTTATGGGCGTTGTCCTTATTACAATATAAAAATCTATGCCGATGGCCGTGCGGTTTATGAAGGCAAACAGAACGTGGTTTTGTTGGGTAAGTACACGGCTACGGTGCCGCCTAGCTTGGTACAACAGCTTTTGGAGCAGGCCGCTGCGATTGATTACGCCAACTTGGCTTCCAAATACCCCACGAAGGGTTTGGGAATTATTGATTTTCCTGTTTGCATCAGCAGCGTGCGCCAAGAAGGGGTACTAAAAACGATTTACAACCGCAACGATGCGCCGCCTGCGCTGGTCGCTTATGAGCGTTTGTTTGATGAGCTAACAGAAAGTTTGTCTTGGCAAGCCCAATAGATCAAGCGTTTACAAGGAAATGGCTTATTAAAACAAAAAAAAAGCGCGACAAAACTTGCATTAGCATGACCAATAGCGTATATTTGCATTCGCTAGCCGCGCAACAGGTCGGGTGGCCGAGTGGTTAGGCTGGGCTCTGCAAAAGCTCCTACAGCGGTTCGAATCCGCTTCCGACCTCTATTTTTAAATGCTTTCGTGATTATTCGCGGAAGCATTTTTTTGTTGTTCTAGGCTTCCAATAGGAGGAATTTCATCAAATGGTAATAACTCGAACGCCGCCCAAAATACCCCTTAATTTCCACCCTCCCAAACTTGCTAAACCCCTATATTATCCCTATCATTGTACCTAACAATACGACCCCGTATTTTACGGTATTTAGCAACCACTCAACCAACAAACTTCAAAAAATCGACGACGCGTAAGCATGACACGAAATAGATCTAAGTATCGATTGCTGGCAAGGAGGATTGTAGAAAACAAGTGGTTTACGGTAGGCATTATGTTGCTCATAGTCCTTAATGGAATATTGATTGGCGTACAAACCTACGACGATGCCCCCGATTCCATTCGAGTTATTCAACTCTGCATTCTTTTTGTTTTTTTTATAGAAATAATTTTGCGCTGGACGGGGCGACGCACCACACAGGAGTACGTAGACGACTGGTGGAACTGGTTTGATATTTTTATCTTGGTCATCGGAATCATACCTGAAGTGGCGGACATTGTTCTTCAGAGTACCGACGAAGAAGCCAACATTCTTTCTACGTTGCGTATTCTAAGAGTGGTACAACTCACGCGCTCCATCCGTGCTATTAGCGAGTTACAACTGCTAATTGGGGTCTTAATAAAATCCATTCGTTCGCTCTCGTATATTGCGGTGTTGTTTCTGCTCATTATGTACATTTATGCCATCATTGGGGTAACGTTGTTTAGAAATCCTAATTACGAAGCATCCGAACATCTAAAAATAACGGTGAGCAATCCCGATCCCTACGGCGATTTGGGGGAAGCGTTTTTTACGCTGTTTAGAATTTTGACAGGGGAGGACTGGACGGATTTGCGGTATAATTTATTAAAGAACAAACACGTGAACGGCACTTCACCCAATGCCTCCGATATGGTGGTGACGGGCTATCATGTTTCTTGGATGGTTATTGCAGCTTATCTATTGATTAATTTGGTTATTGGAGCGATTGTAAACAACTTCCAATTGGTCTTGGACGCCCAGCGCGAGGCCGAACTAAAAGTCGCCCGAGCAGAAGCGGGCGAAGAAGAAGACCCCAATGACAACGATGGTGATTTTGGAGAGCCGCAGCGGCGCCACATCAAACGACCAAAAATGTAAGCCGTTGCCTACGCATGTCCAGCTTCCAGCAAGCCTTCGTATACGGCGCGCCAGCCTTTCCACTGCCAAGCTTCACAGAGCGAGCTGTTGTGCCAGACGGGAATAAAATATCCCTGTACGGCTTTGGTGTGGGCAAGGAGCGGCGCTGCTGCTTTCAACGCTTGTTCAGGTGGCAGCTTTAAATAGCTATTTAAAGTCACGTCCATTACCGAGAAAGGATAGATCAGTAATTTTGTAGCCGCCTCCTTTTCCAAATCATACCACAGAAACGGTGTTGCCAAACTAGCGCGAAAACCCAACGCCTCTGCATACCCCATAGAATAATCGTTTTGAATGCCCAATTGCAACAAGCGTTGATAGGTGCTGGGCAGGTGTAATTTCAGGTAATGTTGGCGGCTGCGTTCGGTGGGGTGGTGTAGGATTTTGTACAAGCGTAAATTTTCTTTGCGCAGTTGTTCTATAGAATCGTTGGAAGCAAAAGAAGGGTGTAAGCCAGGACGGCTATAGCGCGCTTGGTCGCGAATGAGCGTGTGCATTTCGGGCAGGTCGTGGGACAAGTTTTTATCGTGGGGGCCATAGTCGCCTAATAGCCAGAAAAAAAGCGGCTCATCGTTGTACTGCTTGGCCAACTGCCGTATATAAGCATAGACGTTGTAAGGATCTGCAGCGGTGTTGCGTCGGGTAGCACGGCGCAATTGTAAGCTTTCGCGTTTTGCCATACATTTCGCGCCCAAGCTGCCGCCTGTCGCCAGAGCGGTTTGTGGGCAAAGGCATACGCATGGTCAATGTCGTAGCTGGGCGTAAAACGGTAGGGACGGGGGTTAAATTGCAAGCTGGGATAGAACTGCTGCAACTGCTCGGCAAAATCCAATATCCATTCATTGACCAAAGGCCGTTGCAAAAAACCTTGCTGAAAGGCCAAACTTTGCCGCGCGCGAAACCGCCCCCAATCATCGGTCTCAAACGGCAAGTATTCTTCGTACCGACTCACTAAATAGAAGCTCCACGACAACAAATCGAACGGATAAAGTATTTCTTTAGGGAAGTCTTCTAACGCTACAAAGAAAGCAGCTGTTCTCCCTCGGTAGTTTTGGGGCTGCGGGTGAACGGGGGTTAGCGCCGTTTCAAAAAGGAAACCCTGGGGCAAAAGCTGTGGAATATTGGGCAAGTGTTCTGAGCTGTAGTTGAGTTTGGCGGTAGCGGTAGCGGCTAAAAAATCAGCGCGCTGCTGGGTGAGTTTCCAATTGTACAGCCCCAGCGTTTGTCGAAAAAACAAGTCCAAAACGTAACGCAGTCTAGGACTATCTTGTGAACTGTAAATTAAAACGCGGTTCATTTTTCGAAGCTTTAAGAGGTTAACTGGTTGATTATCATAATAGAAATGAAGTGGGCTAGGAGAGCCAAATCAAATCGACTAGAGATATGCCGAGCAAATAGTAGCTTTTTGTTATAGAAGCCTTATATTTGTTTGCGTCTTTTTGCAGCAGCGCCCTTTTGGTCCGTTTGAAAAGACAACCTAGAACTGAAATTACACTTTTTATATAAATCAACAAAACAGTGGCGACAACATCTGACATTCGCAAAGGCATGTGTTTAGAACACAACGGCCAGACGTATATTATAGTAGAGTTCCAACACGTAAAACCTGGTAAAGGAAACGCTTTTGTACGAACCAAATTGAAAAACTTAAGTACAGGTAAAGTCGTAGACAATACTTTTCCTGCTGGACACAAAATAGACGACGTCCGCGTAGAGCGTCGCACATACCAATATCTGTACGACGATGCAGAGCGTCTACACTTTATGAACAACGAGACGTACGAGCAGTTGGACATGGGCAAAGAAATGATTGACAACGTGCAGTTCTTAAAAGAGGGGATGGACATTGATGTGCTGTTCCACGCCGATCAAGGAATTCCCCTGGCTTGTTCCTTGCCCCAATACATTGTATTAGAAGTAACAGACATTGAGCCAGGTGCCAAAGGCAACACGG